>JBCCZL010000104.1:0-20282 GCA_039187775.1 Myxococcota bacterium | reverse complement strand
CGATCGCTCTTGAGATAGAGCGCCTTCATCAGGATGTGGGGTTGGCATACGAGGCCAAAGGACACGATGAACCCGGTGACGAACACCGAGAAAAAACTGTCGTAGAGCCCGCCGTCCGCATTGTAGGGGCTCGCGAGCGCGGGGCTCTGGGCGTAAAGATCGGCGCCGATCCCGGAAATGCCTTTGTCGAAGAGCAGGTCTGCGCCGCTCCCCGCGATGAGGAGGGCAACCACGATCATCAGCGCGCCCTGGAGCGTGTTCGTGTAGGCGTGAGCGTAGGTGCCGCCGAGAAAGATGTAAGAAAAGACGAAGCCCACGACCACGACGACGCCCACGTCGTAGCTCAGGCCGAGCGTGAGCTGCATGATAAGCGCCGAGCCCTTTACGATGAGCACTACAAAGGTGATCGCGAGCACTAGGTTCAACAGCGCGAAGTAGGTGCGAAGGCCTCCATTCTGAAAGCGCGCGCCGATCCAGTGGGGAAGGGTCAGGGCGGTGTGTTCCTTGCCTAGGCGACGAAAACCTTTGGAGAGCACGACAAGACCCACCGCGACTCCGCCGGCCCCCGCGACGCCGTAGTGAAGCAGCGCACTCAGCCCGTGCGCCCACACGAACCCCGGGTTGATAAGAAAGGTGGCGGTGCTCGCGGTCGCCGCGGCGAGGGTGATCCCCACCATGAGCGGTCCCATGTCGCCGTTGCCGAGAGCGAAGCCGGAGAGGGACTTGGTTTTCCGCATTCCCATCACCGCGAGGCCGGTGGTGACGACGACGTAAGATAAAAAGACGCCCCAGGCGAGGGTGGACTCCATCTCGACTCCCTTACCGCGTGGACCCTCGGCGTTGCGGCGGAGGGCGCTCCCGCGTTGGTAGACCCGACGGCCGGGCTCGGTGCGTGTTGCGATGCACCGATACTCCGGGCGCTATCGACCCGAAGATTTCCAAATGCTAGCGGGTTGGACCGTCTTGTCCAGAAGAAAAATGTTGCGGCGCAACATGAGGTTTCGAAGGCCGCAGAGCCGCGGGTTTTGGCTCCCGATCGATGTAGAAGCTGCTGATCTTCGGCCAGAGCTCCCGCGCCGCGGCACTCGAGATCACTGCACCGACGTGTCCTCCAAGCAGATGTTCCTCGACGATATCGGTCGACGACGCGTACGCCGCAAGGCAGCGGGCGCTCGGCGCGGGGACGATGTGGTCGTGTTCGAAGCTCAGGATCATCAGCGGGCAGCGAATGTTGTAAAGGAGAGCCGCGCGCCCGGAGAGCGCCATGGTGCCCCGCACAAGTCGGTTTTCCTGATAAAGTTCAAGGATATAGCGCCGGTAGCAGGCGCCGGGAAACGACACGTTGTCATTGCCCCAGGTTTCGATGGCAAAGAAGCTGTCGAGGAACCGGTCGTCCCAGGCGCGGTCCAGAAGGCGCACCGTCTTCCAGAGGCCCAGCGTGGGTTTGAGAAGATGGAAGCTCGCCTGCATGAGCTGCCACGGGACATTGCCGAAGCCGCTCACCAGGGCGTCCACATCGAACTGGGGCGATCGCACCCAGGTCGAGAGCGTGCCTTCGTCATGAAAGTCCACCGGAGCGGCGAGGGCGACGAAGCTCTCGGCGCTCTCGGGGTGCGCCGCGATGTGCAGCGCGGCGAGGGTTCCCCCGAGGCAGTAGCCGAGCACGTGCGGCCGCTCGGCGCTGCTCCGACGGGCTGCCACTCGGAGTGCTCGACCAATGTAGCGGTCGGCGATGTCGTCTAGTTCAAGGTACCGATCCTCGGGTCCTGGAGTTCCCCAGTCGACGCAGTACACGTCGTGGCCCTGCGCCACGAGAAACTCCGCGAAGCTCTTTCCCGGCATCAGATCGAGAACGTAGTGGCGATTGATGAGCGACGGCAGGAGCACGATCGGAGTCTTATGGCGGATCCCGTTCGGGCCAGGCCGGTAGCGAAGGAGGCTCCATTTGTTCTCGCGATGGACGACGTCCGCCGGGGTCTGCCCAACCGGCGGTCGACCCTGCGCCGCACGCCGCGCCAGGTTGAAGATCCCTTTCACTCGAGCGCTCCGTTCATTGGGCGATGGCGTGTTCCGTGGGTGCTCGGCTCATGGCGCGCCGCCTCGTTCATCGATAGAGCTCCTCAAACACGTCGGAAAAGCGCTGATAGACGGCCTTTCTTTTTACCTTGAGGGTCGGCGTGAGGAGGCCCCCTTCGACGGTGAGCGGCGTGTCGACGACCGTGAACTTTCGGATCGTTTCGAAGCGGGCGAGTTCGGCGTTGGCCCGATCGATCCGGCGGCCGACGAGGCTCCGGATCGCTTCCGCGTTCGCATCGGCTCCGAGCTTTGCCTCCACCGCCGCTCGGTCGGTCCACACGGCCGCCACCAGGTACTTTCGGCTGTCTCCATACACCACGAGATGGGTGATAAACGGATCGTCCACAAAGCGGATTTCGATATTGGCCGGGGCCACATTTTTTCCGCCAGCCGTCACCAAAATATCTTTCTTTCGATCGACGATCTGGAGGAATCCGTCTTCGGTCCAGCGGCCGATGTCGCCGGTCTTGAACCAGCCGTCGGAAAACGCGTCGGCGCTCGCCGCGGGGTCCTTATGGTATCCGGAGAACACGTTCGGGCCCTTGGCGAGGATCTCGCCATCTTCCGCGAGCCGAAGCTCGACCGATGGAAGCGGCTTGCCCACCGAGTCGAAGCGAAACGCATCGGGGCGATTGAGCGTTAGGGTCGGGCTGCATTCGGTGAGGCCGTATCCCTCGATCAGGAGGACGCCGGCGCCGTGATAGAGCTCTTTGATCTCGCGCTTGAGGCCGGCTCCGCCGGAGAGACAAAACTTGAGGTTGCCCCCGGTCGCCTTATGAAGCGCTGCGTTTTGTGCCTCCCGCTCCTCTTCCTTCAGTGCGCTTCGGGCGAGCTTTTCCCAAAGGGACGGCACGCTCATGAACACCTGGGGCTGCACCTTCGGAAGATCGTCCACCACCCGGGCGGGGTCGCTCATGTAGCTGGTCCAGCCCAGCGAGTTGCCGAGGCACGCTTCGCCAAAGCCGAAGATGTGGCTCATGGGAAGCCACAAAAGATCTACGGCACCTTCTTCCACGAGCGGAGCATTAACCTGCAGCCAATCGGCGCCGTTGGCGGCGACGTTCTGGTGGGTGAGCGGCACACCCTTCGGCCGACCGCTGGTCCCGCTGGTGTAGAGCATCAAGCCTGGCTGGGTGAGGGACACCGAGCCGAGAGCCTGATCGAAGGCGTGCGGTTCTTCCCGATCGCGCGCCGCGCCAAGGGCGAGCGCCTTGTCCCAAGGGACGATCTTGCGCTCCACGTCGGCAAAGGAGGGTCCGCCGTCGACCTGGGAGAGCACCTTGGCCACATCGATCGTCGCGTCGAACAGCACAATACGACGGAGCGACCGAAGCTCCGGCCACGCCTGGAGGATCCGCGCGAGCAGTGGCTCCGTGTCCACGAACAGCACTTTGGCGTCGGCGTGATTGAGGACATAGCTCGCTTGGTCCGCGGTGCTCGAGGGATAGATCGGCACCATCACCCCGCCGACGGATTGAATCGCCATCGCCGCGCTCATCCACTCGACGCGGTTTGGTGCGAAGATCGCTGCGGTGTCGCCGGTCTTGAGCTCTTCGAGGAGAAACAATCCGATCTGTCGAATCTCGCGGGCGTGGGCGCCCCAAGTCACCGCTCGGTAGTCGTCGCCTTCGCGAACCATGTAGCGGACCCGAGTGGACCGCTCTTCCAGGGCGTCAAAGATGGCCCGCGGTGCGATCCGGGGCTCGAGGTAGGCGCTCACATCCATGACTAACTCGTGGGGCGATTGGACTTTTCGAGGTCGATCAGCCGGTCTTCCAGATCGAGAAGCTGGCTCTGGATCTGGTTCAGGGCATGAAGCGACCGTTCCTGATCTCGCTTCGTCGACAGGCCGAGGTTGCCCCACCAGTGGGCTGACAGCTTTTCACTCGCGGCCTTCGCTTTGGCGCTGGCGGTGAGAAGAATGCCTGCCGGGCCGAGGAGCATCGGGTTCAGGAGGGCTTGCTCCAGGTATTGGGCGGTCGCGCTTTCCCAGGCGTCGAAGCCCTGCTTCCACATTTCCCACGGACTCTTCATCGCTATCTCCTCAATGAGTATCGCCGGAGCTCGGCGGCGGTCGAAAACGGCGCCGGCGTACCGGCGGGGGCGGTGGCCCGGGCCACTTCTCCAAAACACTCGAACAAAAAGGACACGGAGCTCACGGTCACCGGATCGCCGACTGCCGGAGCGACGGTGGCGGTCTGCTGGAGTTGCCACGCTTGAGTGAAGGTGACGTCGGGAAGCTCGAGGGTGCCCGCGCCCACCACCGTGCTGTCGTAGGTGTCTTCGCCGCGATAGGCGAGACCAAGGGCCATGCCCTCGCTCACCGTGCCGGTCTCGGTCCAGCGATTTCCCGCGGCGAAGGGAAAGCGAATCGCGGCGACGGGTGCTTCATACGGCAGCAGCGTCTGTCCCTCCGCGGGCATTGCGTCGCGAGAAGCGAAGCCGTGAAGCAGCAGCCGATCCGACGCCACCGAATAGACCGCGAGGAGCGAACCCGAGCGGTCGGACGGGAGCACAAAGGTTGCGTTTGGAAAGCTTGGAGCAAACCAGAAATCAGACACCGGCACCGCCCCCTCGGTCTCCAACCGGTCGTCGGCAAAGTCGGCGCCGAGCGGCCACACGCGCCGACCCGCCGCATCGACGGCGCCGTCGAGGTTCACCGCTCGAGTGACTCCCGGCGGGGACACCACGTAGGAGCCTTCGCCGGTGAGGTTCAGCGGAAACTCGTTTGCCTCGAGCGAGCCATCGAGGTTGGGAAGGCAGTCGAAGAACGGCGCCCCCGACGGATCGAACGCTCGATCGACGACGGTCAGGTTGTCGGTACATCCCGCCGAAAGAACCGCGAAAACGACGAGAAAAATTTCGCTCCGGAGGGTCATAGCCGAAGGATCCCCCGGGCCCGGAGCACCTGGGCGGTGGTGGCGCCGAGACCCAGGGTGGGGTTATCGAACCCGGCCATCGGAAAGAGGACGCCGTAGTCGATTTGAATGGCCCAGCCCTCGCTGTTTTCGTAGCTGATCGACGGGTCCACCTCGACGCCGAGCGCCGAAGCGCCTCCCGGCGTCGATGAGGCCTCGAGGGCCCAGCTGGCGTTCACCGCGAGGCTGAGCTCGAGCCGACCGCGGTCGTGGAGCGGAAGGATCAGCTGAACCCGCGGCTTGATGTACACCGCGTCGGTGACCCGGCCGATGATCTCGCGAAAGAGAATCTGGTCGACAAAGTAGCTCGGGTGAAAGCGAAAGTTGTCGAGGCTCGTATCGAAGGGCGGATCGATCTGTGCACCCTCGAGATCTCCTGGCTGGCCCACGCCCGCGCCGATGGGAACATTTGCCCCGAAGCCTGGGGCTTCGTCGCCGCTGGCGACGCCCGCGTCGAATCCGACCTGAAGCCAGTCTTCGAAGAGATCGATTTCCGCCTCGAGGGCCGCACCCCTCTGGGTCGACGTGATCTCATCGCGAAGGAGCACGCCGGGAATCAGCGACGCTTCGTCGAAGGACGCCCGGACGAACGCGCCTTCCGCCTCGATTCGGCCCCAGGGCCCGGCCACACGAAACCACAGCGAGGTGGCGAACGCCTCGTATCCCCGGGCGATCAGCTGGGTCGAACGGAGCGGGCCGCCGTCGGCCGCGTCGAGCACTTCGGTGGGGGCATCGTTTTCCTGGGTGCGGTAAGAAAACACGCCCCCGTACTCCAGCGTTGTCTTTCCTGCCGCTCGCCGTCGTCGCCGCGCGCGCTCGTCGCGGAGCCGAAGGATCGACACATTAAACGTCCGAACATCGTCGCTTGGGTCAATATCGAGAAAGCGGGCGCGATCCGAGCGCTCGACGCTCGGCCCGGTGGCGGAGAAATCGTAGGAGAGGGTTAGCAGGTGCCCGAGGAGGGGCGTGAGGTACACGACCCGGTCGGCCGCATCGCCGACATTGCACGCGTCGCAGTCACCGGCGTTGGCCACGATGCCGAGGCCGAATTGGCTTCCGATCCGACCGGCCGCAAGGACTCCGAACGGAGTGATGACCTGGGCCCAGGCTCGAATGATCGAGACGCCGACGATCGGCTCCGTGCCGCGGGCGTCGGCGGGAGCTGCATCCGGGAGCGAGCCGGCTTCGAAGTTGTCGAGCACGTCGAGGCGCAGGTGGAGCGATGCGGTGCTCGAAGGCACGTGGAAGTCGAGGTCGGTGCGGAGTCGGAAGTCCGCGTAGGTCAGAGTTTGCGCGTCTGGATCTCCGAGCGGCACGGGAAAGATCGGGTCCCCGGAGGGGGTGGGGCCCCGGTCGAGATCGAGGTTCGAAAGGAGCTCGCCTCGGGTGCGGAAGTGCGCGCTGAAGTCGAGGAGCCGATCGCCGCCGGGTTCTGGTGCGCGGCTGACGACGGTTTGGCCGAGGGCCGGCGTGGGGGCCAGCACGCCACCCATCGCGAGCAGCGCCCCACCCAACACGATCAGCGCCGCGATCCTCATGGCGCCTCGGCTTCGAACGGCGTCGGAGGAAAGGGTGCATCGGTGGGCGCGTCGTTGGATGGGGCATCGGCCGGGCTATCCGGGCCAATGGTTTCGCGTCCGGTTCCGACTTGCGGTGCGGTGTCCGAACGGGGCGGGAGAGGCCTCGGGCGACCGGGGTCGCACCCTCTTCGAGAAACTCGAGGAGCGCGCGCGTGGAGGGTCGCCGCGCTTCGATCATCGGAAAGTGGCCACAGCGCGGATAGGTTTCGAGGCGCGCGTTCGGCAGATCGTTCGCCAGTCGCTCGCCATAGTCGAGCGGGGTGACCCGGTCTTCTTCGCCCCAGAGCAGGAGGGTCGGCGCCTCGACCGCGTCGAAGCGCTCGTTGATCGCCGAAAAGTGCATGCCGCGCACCGTGGCGAGAGCGGCCGCGCGGGTCCCCGGGCGACCGAGCTGATCTTCCACGGCCTCGACAAACGCCTCGGTGACAAAGCGCTCGTCGAAGAACGCGAGCATCATTCGTTCGTCGGGGCGCTCGTCGTAATAGAGCGCGAACAGCGCCTCCCCGACCCCTCTGGCATCGGCCCACTCGAAGAAGGTGTTGCGCTGCTCTTCGTAGACATAGGCATCGTAGAGCGCGATTCGTTCGACTCGTTCCGGCGCGTCGAGAGCGAGGGCCAGGGCCACCGAGGATCCCCAGGAGTGCGCGACGATAGACGCCCGTTCGACGCCCAGCCGGTCGAGCACTTCGAGGACGAGCCGCGCTTGCGCCACCGGCGAGTAGTCTCCCTCGGGGCGATCGGTCCACCCGAAGCCCTTGAGGTCGAGAGCGATCACTCGGTGCTGCTCTTGGAGGCGGGGTCGAATACCCGCCCACACGTTCATCGATGACGCAAAGCCGTGAAGCAACACGACTGCGGGCCCTTCTCCTTCGTCCACCACATGGACCCGGGCGCCGCCCGCGGTGACGAAACGCGCGTCACGAGGCTCCCCCGGCATGGCGCCGGAGTGAAAGGAAAGGCAGCCGAGACTCGGGAGGCAACAGAGGACGACCCCCAGGACGCACCTCACGGGGCTCGTCTCCAGAGCTCCGACGCGCGCGTAAAGTCGTCGTCGGTTTCGTTGTCGCGCGATACCACCTGCCCAACCTGGCCCTCGCACTCGGCAAGGTAGGTGAGGCGGCGAGAGACGGTCGAAACGAGCGCCAGCCGCGTCAGGGTCGTACGAAGTCGAAGGACATCGAAGCTCCCGGCGGGGGTCGAAAGGGCGCCCTGAGCGTCGGCTACGAACTCGTAGCTCTCGGTGTAGGTCGAAATCACGCCGTTGAGGAGCCCGGTGACCGTGGTGTCCGCGGTCCAGCGGGTGCCGACGCTCATGGGAAACTGAAGCACCGGGACCGGGGGCGAGTTTTCGAGTTCCGTACGGAGAAAGCCGTCGTCAGGCGACACGACGCCGAGGAGCAAGAGCGCGTCGTCTCGCGCTTCAAAGACGCCGAGGAGATTGCTTCCGCTCAGGAGGGGAGCTGCGTAGGTTGCGGTCGGAAAAGACTCTCCGAACCACGCGCCGGCGACCGGCATGCGCTGAAGGTTCACCTCTTGTTCGCCGGCAAACGGCCCGGTGAGATCCCACGTTCGGGAGCCATCCGGTCGGCTCGCCCCCACGTTGTCGACGCCTACGTCTTCGGCGACCACGATGCGCGGCGAGAACGTGGCCTCGAGCGGAGTCTCGTCTCGCCGGATTTCGCCATCGCCCATTGGCACGCAGCCGACCACCGCATCCGGGGCGACGTCGGCGTTTGCGTCGAGCGCCGCGTCCGGGACGGCACGGTCCGAGGTGGCGTCCCCAGAACCGTCGACCGATGCGTCGGAAGCACTGGCATCGGGCACCACGCACAGTCCATTCGGTCCGCAGACGCCCGAGGCGCAATCGCTCCCGAACCGACACTCCGCGCTGAGGCCATCGTTGGCGCAGGCGCCACTAAACGACGCGGCCAAGAGCGCCACCAAACCGAGCGTCCTCGAAGGAGTCGGTCGCATCGAGGTGCAGCGCATCAGATGCCCATCCTTCGGAGCTCACTGGCGCGAGAGAATTCCACGGTGGGCTCGTCGTCTTCGGACACCACGGTGGCCACCGTGCCAAAACACTCGGTGATGAAGCTGAACTGGCGGACTTCCGTGTCGACAAAGCCTACCGTACGGGTGAGGAGTGTCCGCACTCGGAGCACGGGAAAGGTGGCGAATGGGGTGGTCGCTTCGCCACGGGCATCGACTGCCGACTCGTAACGCTCGCGATAGTTGACGGGCAGGCCATTGACGACGCCGGTCACTCGAGCATCGGTCTGAAAGGTCGCACCCTCTTCGATCGGGAAGGCCAGGACGACCACTGGTGGGTCGTAGACCGCTTCGGTGCGACTCGCCCCATCGGTGGGTGACACGATGCCGCGAAGCAGGAGCGACTGGTCGGTGAGCTGAAATACGCCCAGAAGATCGCTCGCGTCCGCGAGGCGAATCGCATACGTCGCGCTGGGAAACGAGTCCGCGAACCACTGCCCCTCGAGCGGCGTCGGCGTGAGGTCGAGGTCCCGGTCTCCCGGCGCGGCCGAAAAATCCCAGCTTCGGCCTTGCGCCCCGGTCGTTCCCGCGGTGTCGACGGGTAGGTTCTGCTGGGCAGCCCAGCGCACCGTGGTTCCCGTCTGAATCACGATTTCCGCGCGCTCGATCCGCCCGTTTTGGTCTGGAGTGCAGGTGCCCGGAGGCGCGTCGAGGGACGTGTCGAAAGGAGCGTCCACCGCGGCTTCGATCCCCGCGTCCGCCGGCGAGCCGTCGGGCGCCGAACCATCCGTTTCAAGACACTGCCCGGTCGCCAGGCATACCCCCGAGGGGCACTCCGCCCCGGATCCACAGCGGGGCTCGGCGGGGGAACTGTCGCAGGCCACGAGGAGCCCGACCGCCGCCCATACGAAACGGTACTTCATCGCGGCTGGGTGGTTATCGCCGTCTTCCTTCCCAGTCAAGCGCTTTTGTGCTAAGCACCATTTGTAACCGTCGGTGATCTCGTCTAGCGAAGAAGAAAAGGCTTTCTCGGGAGGTTTGGTGAATTGTGCAATGCACAAAAAGTTCCTTGACCCCTCCCAACGGCGGTCTTAGCTTCCCGCCGTCAGACAAGGAGACATTGATGATGACCGAACACAATCAGCACCCCGCCGAAGCCTGGATGAACCTGATGGGCATGGAGCGCCTTCAGGCCTCGATGGCCGTAGGCATGGAGCGCGCCCAGGAGGCCTGGAACACCTTCGAAGAGTTTGACCGGCAGCGCGTTGAGCACACCACCCAGGCGATCGATCAGTGGGCGAAGCTCACCAAGGACTCGATGGCGTACAACCAGCGTCTCGCCCGCGCCTGGTCGCGGCTCTTCTTCGAGGCGGCGCACGCCACGAAGAACGTCGCGGAGTGATCGTCGCTTTTATCGACTCGAAGCTGCGCAAGCGGCGTATGGCTGGACAGGGCGTCTTGCAGAATGCAGGGCGCCCGCTGGCGCTTAACTTCTCCGAAGTTGACTCTCTTTTGAGACTCCGGAACTGACCCCAGGTAGAGCGAGCGAGGACAGGAGAACGCGATGGTCATCAAGAAGTACGGCAACCGTCGGCTCTACGACACGGAGCGGAGCACCTACATTACGCTGGATGAACTCGCGACCCTGGTTCGGGAGCGGGATGTCCAGGTTGTCGATGCCAAGACCGGTCAGGATCTCACCCAGTCGACGCTTGCCCACATCATTCTCGAGAGCCGCGGTGCAGCGCGCCTGCTCCCGGTGCCGCTCCTTCGTCAGCTCGTGCGCCTCGAAGACGACGCGCTGGGGGAGTTCTTCGGTCTCTACATGTCGAACGCGCTCGATTTTTATCTTCGGATGAAGCAGGGCGTTCAAATGATGATGCCCATGTCGCCGTTTCCTATGGCGAACCCCTTCATGCAGGGTTACCCCGCACCGCTCAGTCCAGCACCGAGGGCCGCTCCTGCGGGGCCGCCCGCCGATGTGCCCGAGCCGCCGGGCTCCGACGCCCAAAAGACCGCAGAGGATCTCGCGGACCTTCGCCGAGAGCTCGACGAGCTCAAGTCGGTGCTTCGGAATGCCAAGGGCGACGCCGAATAGAGCCGGAGAGCACTGTGAACACGAGAGTAGGTACTCGACCGAAGACTCCATCGGTCAGCGTTTCCAGACCCGCCAGCGGCCGTGCGATGCAACGCATGTCGGACATGGGGGACGCTACGACACGGATGGGTGGCGGATGACCTCTCCGAACTCACCAAGCGGTAGCCGGAGAAGGCCCGCGGCGCGTTCAAAACTCAAGTTCGTTGTTTCGACGTCGAGGTAGAAGAGTTGAGCTCGGCACTGAACCGCACACCGCGCGACCGCGCTCCGATCCACACCCAACGCACCGACGTGAGCGAACGCGTTCTCCACGTCGTTTGGGGCGACCGCTTTGTAGTTGCCTGCGAACCAGCTGAGGGCGGTAATAATGCTGCGGTCGACGCGCGATCGAGAAACAACCGCGACGGGACGTGAAGGATCGAGCCCCGCGGCTCGGATGCCCTCGGTGAGCTGCCGCCGTTGCCGCGCGTCGGGAGGCGACCGCCCCGCGAAGACAATGACCCCGCCCATGGGCTGGCTACATAGAAACTGGACGTACTCTCGCCACTCCGGGTCTGAGGGCGCGTCTTCCGAGTGGGTGAGCACTACAAAAGACGCCTCGCGACCGAAGGTCAAAGTCCGGGGGGGCACCCCCCGATCCTACGGTTGTTGTGGTTCCATTTGAAGCCAGCTCGCACCGGCTTCGACACGAGGCCTGCGTCGATTCAGGGGCTGAGTGCTTCGAAATACGCCGCGATCGCCTTCTCGGCTTTTTCACCTTCCTCCGTCGTCAGCCCCAACGCCGCAAGATCGCTGTTCGATACGCTTTGGTCGAACTCGCTCTTTTCGTCGCCTCGCACTTCGACCAAACACTGTGAAACGAACAGTACTTTCGCGGTTAGGTCACCATTGACCTGGACCACAGAGTTTCCGCAGTCGGCGTAAAAGATATGACTCACGCTGAGGTTGCCCCCGATGGAAACACCCGTGGACTCTGTCGCGCAATAGAAATCCTTGCAGTGAACGTGTCCGGAAACGCAAAACACCCCGAAGTCTGGAAGGATGTCGTTGACCGAGAGAGACTCGACGGTGACGTCCCCTTCGACGAGCAGCGCCGAGATCTCCAGTGAGTCGAGGAGCGCGGCGTCCAGTTGAAAGCCGTTCCCGGTGAACGTGTACATCCCATCTTCTTCGATGTCGTCGAACGTGACGTCATCCTCACGAAACAGATCGTGTTTCTTAAGCAGAGCGACGAACTCGTCTTGCGTCTCGATCTTCTTGAAATCTTCGCGATTCATCTTTGTCTCCTCAAATTCGCACACGTCCGAGCAACTAGCATTCCGGAAGTGGTGTCCGGTCCCTCCTTCGGTTTACGGGTTCGTGGGTTCTTTCTTCGCGAGCGAAAGCGCTCGATCGGGCAAAGCTTGCTTGGTCGATAGCGTCGAGGCGATGTGAGCTCGACCCGTCCAAGCTGGTGGTCATTGACCCGTTCCCACGAGGCCTTTCGCTCCGCAGTCGAACTCGTGCCCCTGCGCCAATCCGTTCAGCTGCTACTGGTCTTGGTACGGGCGCGTTTCGCGCGAGGCACGGTGTTGGCGCATCTCGGTCAGCACGAGCCTGCCATGAATGAGATGAACGAAGTCTCCAGGGTGAACGCTGCCTCTCGGCTAGCGAGGGCATTCGAGCAGCGGCACTGAGCCCTCGATCTCCATCGGGATTCGCTCCTGAGAGGTGGTCTCCTCAAGGTCCAGTTGACCCTGGATCGACAGACGCTGCGGAGAGACCCGAATATCGAGCGGCGCAGGAGTGGCCGGGTCGAGAAAGCGATGAAGATCGTCGGCCACGACGAGGCCGCCCACGCCGACCGAGTACGTCACCTCGTCTTCCGTGAGGTAGACGGTGAAGTAGACGTCCTCGTGCGTCACATCACCCGTGCACTGGTCCACATCGCGGGAGATGCGAAGCTGGGAGCCTTCGCCGTCGAAGGTACGGACCGCGACCGCCAACGGGTAGTCTTCCTCTCCGAGTCGAATCGACATCGACGGCGGACGCGATTCGCGGTGGACCGGACAACAAGGAATCATGGCCGAGAGGTCGACCGAAGCGCGTGCCTCTTCCTCACTCGTTCGGAGCACCACTCGCGGCGCGCATCGGGACTCGTCGATCTCCACTTCGGCGTTCCAGTTTAGCCGCCCGAGGTTTCCCGCCTGAAAGCCGGATCGGCGGTCGCCTACCCAGCTGAATCCTCTCGCTTGCCAGTCCGTTCCATCGGGCTGCACGACCGGAGCGAGGTCGATCGACAGCTGGATCTCACCAAGGAAGACGGGTCCGACACCGCCGCCCGCGGCCCAGACGCAGTCGCGGGGCTGATTGGACGCGTAGAGCCGAAAGGAACGGCCTCCGCGAAAGACGGCAAATGCGTAGGGAAACGCGATCTCCCGATCCTCGACGACCGCTTGGAACGCTCCCGCCAGCGGCGCCGGTATGTCTTGAGACCCCGTCGGAAGGAGTTCCGGAGTTGGAGTTTCCGACGGGGCGACGGACTCGGCGGGAACCGGAGCCTCAGACGAGGACGGAGCTCGAGTCGCCACCGCAAGGGCCACAAACCCGCCGACGACGAATCCAGCACCAACCCGACGCAGTTTCACTTCGAGCGTACGGGCCCGATCCGCAGTTTCTCCCTCGCCTGCCAAGGAGGACTTCCGTGTCGACGAAGCCTACCGTACGCGTGAGAAACGTTCGCACTCGGAGCACGGGGAAGGTGGCGAATGGGGTGGTCGCTTCGCCGCGGGCGTCGACTGCCGACTCGTAACGCTCGCGATAGTTGACGGGCAGGCCGTTGACGACACCGGTGACTCGAGCATCGGTCTGAAAAGTCGCACCCTCTTCGATCGGGAAGGCCAGGACGACCACTGGTGGGTCGTAGACCGCTTCGGTGCGACTCGCCCCATCGGTGGGTGACACGATGCCACGAAGCAGGAGCGACTGGTCGGTGAGCTGAAATACGCCCAGAAGATCGCTCGCGTCCGTGAGGCGAATCGCGTACGCCTTGTGGACGGTGCGTTCAGAACGGAACTTTGAGCTACGACCGCGAGGTGTCTGTGTAGCCAGTCGGTGGGCGGAGTCATTGTTTTCGCCGGTCGGTCCCCGCCCGACGCGCGGCCACGCCGGCGCTTACCGAGGGCATCCGCACGATCCGTAACGCGTACCTGAGGCGAGGCGGGTACGGGAGTGCGCGGTGGATTGGCTAGGTTGGATCCGCGAAGCAAAACGGTAGACACGCATCAGAGACTTCGTCCCGAAAGTTGTCCGTGGGGCAGGGGCCGGAGCTTTCTACGGGACGGCTCGCGGCCACAGGCTTGCATGTCGTTCCCGAGCAGGCCAGCTCGCCACATGCGGACCAGGGTCTAAATCCACACTGGGTTCCGCTCGGCGGCGTTCGGCAGACCCCCTCGCGACAAACTCCGTTTCGGCAGTGGCGATCGCAGGTCTCGCCGAGGCCGGGCGCCACCCGACAGATTCCACCCAGACAGTCGGTGCCTCTCACACATCGCACCGTTGGATCGCAGGATTCACCGAGGCCCTGCAGTGCAATACAGACCCCGTCGCACACGCCAGCCTGACAAACCTGCTCCGGGCCGCAGGTGCTTCCCACCGGCAGCACGGGTTTGCACTCCCCTACGGCGCACACCAACCCATCGCGGCATTCGCCAATCTTGCACCGCTCACCTCTCTCTAACGTAGCGCAGACCCCATCGATGCAAGCCCCGGCGCAGTCGACGGCTCGTTCGCATACTTCGCCTACCTCGCGCTCGGCCGGCTCACACGTGGATCGGCACCCCCCTTGGCATGGCCCATCTTCGCAGGCGCGACCCGTCTCCGGGCACCAAGACAGGCATCGTGCCATACGCTCACAGTCGAGCGTCGTAGTGCAGTCCTCACCCATCCGTTCGGGAAAAACACACAGGTCTTGCCGGCATCGAAAGGGGATACGGCAACTTGTCTCCGCGCAAGACTCTCCCTCTCCCGCGAGTCGCTTACAGCTGTTTGATCGGCAGGTGAAGTCCTGCGTGCAGGTGTCTGGCACGAAACCGGCGTCGCACGCACCCCCCTCAAGGGATTGGCGGCACCGTCCACACCCTCCCTGGACATAGTGGGGGCGCGACCGCCCCGCCGCCGATTCCATCTCGCAGAACCCAGATACGCATTGGAGGTGGTCGTCACACAGATCGCCCTCCACCACACGACCCTCGAAGGCTCCCGCGCACTCGCGGAGCCAAGTGTTGTTGTCCAGGCATTCGATCGCCTTGCGCAGGTTGAATGCAAGACGCCCACTCAAAATCGCCTCGCGGAGTCGGCGGGCCGTCGGACGCCCCGCTTCTGCACAGGGCTCGACGAAAGGGTCGAAAACTAGTGTGAGCTTTCCCTCGATCGCACGGCGGCATGTGACCTCAAGGAGCCGATCGAAGCACTCGGGAGCTGTGCATTCTGGTTCGTTGTTGCCAACGACTCCATCGGGCGGTGATGTGTCGTTGATAGTTGCATCGGCAGGACCCGAAGGAGTGTGAGAGGTTCCGCATCCCACCCAGAGGACGCAGGTCAGCGCGCGAAGAAGTTCTCGCATCCCTGCAGGTTGTCAGCCTCCGTAGACGGGTCCACTCGTCCGGTTGAGCCACGATTCAGTATCTAAATCAGAGGTTTGTAGCGGTGCCTGGCTGTGCGCTCTACGTGCGCCCCGCCAAGGTCGGCTCGGGGAAACGCAGGTTGACCGTGGTTGTTTCTGTCGAGCGGAGGTTTCTGGGCTCGCTCGTTTGCGTTGCGAACGACGCGCATCTCGCCACGGTTGAGCTCAGAAGTTGCGACCACCGTGGCAAATCTCGAACTGGAACGGTGAGCGACTGTGAGGCGCACTTCGCTTCAAATGGACCCGTAACAACCGTACGCTTTCAGGGTGTCCCGCCGGACTTTGAGCTACGACCGTGAGGCGTCTGTTGTGGTGCTGACCCACTCGGACGACCCGCCCTCAGACCCGGAGTGGGGGGAGTACGTCCAGTATCTGTGTAGCCAGCCCATGGGTGGGGTCATCGTGTTTGCCGGCCGGTCGCCGCCCGACGCGCGGCAACGGCGCCACCTCACCGAGGGCATCCGAGCCGCGGCGGTCGATCCTTCGCGTCCGGTCGCGGTCGTTGCTCGGTCGCGGGTGGACCGCAGCATCATCACCGCCCTGAGCTGGTTTGCCGGCAACTACAAAGCCATCGCTCCGAATGACGTGGAGAACGCGTTTGACCACGTCGGCGCTTCAGGTCCAGACCGGGCCGCGATCGCGTGTCGTGCAGTCCAGTGCCGAGCTCGACTCTTCGACGTGGACTTCGAAACGACGAACCTGAGCTTTGAACGTGCCTCGGACCTTCTTCGGCTGCCTCTCGGCGAGTTCAGCGAGGCGATTTGCCACCAACGGTCTGTCTCGTAGCGGCGGACTACGAGACTTCGGGGCTGGTGGTCTAGCAGGCGAACCGCCACATGTCGTAGCGGAAACCAAGACTTTCGTCGTCTGGGCGAGCGCCCCCGCAGCCTCGGAACGAAGCGTGCTTAGTGGCACGTCGAGCGAGAAGTGAGGAGGAAAGCCGGCTTCCCCCCCCCCAACGTTCTCTAGCCGCGGACCCAGCTTCCGAAGAGGACGAACTCGTCGAACACACATGGCGTGCTGTTCGTTTCTAGGTCGACGATCTCCCCGGGCGCGAGCAGCCGGTTGTCGCCGGGGAGGTCTTCGAGCTCGTCCACGAGGAGTCCTCGGTCGTCGCGGACGAACACCCGAACCGCGTAGTCGCGGATCGGACCCTGGATATGGATGTTCGCGCTCAGCTGGAACCCGAGGGTGGAGGGCAAGACGATCGGGTTGCGGACGTCCGGCGCATCGGCGGGAGCGGCGGGGATTCCGACAGTGGTCGGATTGAGCTGGATATCGACGGGCGCCTGACTCGCCGCAAGTGCGTCGGGAGTCACGCCTTCGAGGAGAGCCGTCAACACCAGCTGTTCGCCGGGGGCGACGCAGCCCGCGGTCAGGCTGAGGGGGCCATAGTAAGGCGGAGCGTACGGCGTCACCGGAAGGTTCCGGCCGTCGAAGGAGAGCTCCGGCACCGAGATGCACTCGATCGCGGTTCCCGTGTTCTCCAACTCGACAAAGACTTGGAGCGCGGGCGCCTCGGCGACCCCCTCGTCGGCAAAATTCACGGTGCGAATCGCAAAATCCTCGGCCACACCGTATTGAAGATTCGGGTAGGGGGTGAGCAGACCGGTCAGGTCCTCGGCGGCGGGGCCTCGACACTGCGGCGGAAGGATCGGGCCCCGCCGGTCCGCCCGATCGGGGGGATTGGCGTCGCGCACAACGGGGGCGTCGGTGCCGATGTCGGCTGAGCTATCCATCGTCGAACTGCCGTCCACGCGGTCGACGCGGTTGTCTCCGCATCCGAGCAGCGAGCCCGTCCCGAGGAGGCCGATTGCAAGGCAGTCCATGGCAAGGCGGGTCGCACAGGGCGGAGTCAGAACGGTGTGGCTTCGCCCGAATCTCCTGCGGACCGCGCGGGAACCGATCGGGCTTGGCCGTTCCTGGCGGTCATCGCCCCGCGGAGCAAGCCCTGGCGATGACCCGACGGCAGACTGGTTCATCTTGCATCGCCACCCTACGAGACTGCTGTCGGTGGGTAAAGCGTCTTCCCTAGCGACTCTTCGGGCCCCGCGGTCACCCCTCATCGAAGAACGGAGTCGTTCGGTCGCTCAACCGCGGCACGTCAAATCTGCTAGCGTCCCCCACAATGCCGTTTCGCGCGGAACTCCACTGCCACTCGACTCTTTCGGACGGGAGCTTCGCACCCGAGGAAGTGGCTCGCCGGGCGAAAGCATCGGGCGTGCGTCTGTTTTGCCTGACCGATCACGATACCTTTGCTGGCTATGAGCCGACCGCGGAAGTGCTCGATGGCGAATGCATCGTGCTTCGAGGAGTCGAGCTCTCCTGCAAGGAGTTCGGCCGGACGGTTCACCTGCTGATCTACGGACTGACCGAAGGTCCCGCGCTCGACGCGTTTCGAGGTCGCTTGCGCACCGTTCACAGCCAGCGCCTCGTGCGCCTTCGCGCGATCTGCGAACGGCTGTCCACGCTCGGGATTCGACTCGACGTCGATCAACTGGTGGTGCAAAGCCATGGTCGTTCCCCCGGACGACCGGATGTCGCGCGCGCCCTCGTCGAAGCGGGCGTGTGTTCGAGTACGAAGGAAGCGTTTGTTCGGTACTTGCGCGATGGGGGTCCGGCGTATGTGGACGTGGACCGGTTTTCGGTTGCCGACGGAGTTGCGCTCGGCAAAGCCGCGGGAGGTCGAATGGCGATCGCCCACCCCCATACCCTCGGAGGACTGGCGCCCCTTCGCGGTCTCTTTCGCCAGCTCCGTGACGACGGACTCGAGGGCATCGAGGCCCACTACGGTCGCTATACTCCCGGCGAACAGCGTGAGTGGGTTCGCTTCGCTCAGGAGTTTGACCTTGTGACCACGGGAGGATCGGACTTCCACGGGGATCTGACGCCGGACATTGCGGGACCCGGTCTCGACCTCCCCGACGCGGTGGCCGAGCGCGTGTGCCGCTGGCTCGACGTGCGCGCCTAGCCGACCGCAGTCGTGTCCACCAGAGCTCGCGGAAGACATGTAGGCCGAATACGCACCTCGCGAATGGCGGTTTTTGCGACAACCGATGATCCCTTTCGCGGACTGTCGTCGACCCCTTTCCGGAGGTTCGCGCTTGCCCATCCGTTCCCTCATGTTCGCCGTGCTCCTTGCCCTGGGCTGCCAGGGCCAGTTCGTGGAACCTGGTTCGGTTGGCTCGGAAGGAGCTGAAACCCAGCCGCCGCCCGTGGATCTGCGTGACCCGCCGGACGCCGCGGTGTGCCTGCTTCCGGAGCAGCGTCTGTGGCGGTTGACGACCAGCCAGTATCGGCGAACCGTCGCTGCGCTTGTCGAGGGTGTCGCCAACCCGGGAGCCGAACTGGCGGCTCTTACCTCCACCGACACGCGCTTCACCAACAACGCCGACGTCATGACGATGACCCTTCCGAGGGTGGAGGCGCTGTTTAGCTCTGCGACGCGAATCGTGGCGGAGGCCGAGGAAGAGACCTTCGACGGGTGCCTTGCCGAGGCCTCGCCCGATGCGGCGTGCATTTCGTCGTTTGTTGCACGCTTCGGCGAACGCGCGTTTCGCCGCCCCCTCGAGGTCGAGGAACAAGCGCGCTATGTCGCGTTCTTCGAGTCCGAGGCGGCCATCGATGGGACCGAGATCGCTCTCGAACAGCTCGTTCGCGTGTTTCTCATGTCGCCTCACTTTCTGTACCGCTTCGAAATCGGAAACCTCGCGAGTGCCGAAGCGGAGGTCGACCTGACGGGCTACGAGCGCGCGTCGGCGCTTTCCTACTTCCTCCTCGACGGTCCTCCGGACGAAGAGCTTCTGGCTGCGGCCGCAGCCGGGGAGTTGGCGTCGGCGGAACAGCTCCGAGCGCAGGCGAGCCGACTTCTCTCGGACTCCGACCGAGCCGCGGGCGTACACGCCTACTTCGACGAGCTCCTTCACCCGGAGGACATCGTCGAGGTGAACAAGGACGAAGAGCGGTTTCCGGACTTTGGAAGTTCGATCGCGGAGGCGATGGCCGAGGAGACCCGAGCGTTTGTTCGGCACGTGCTCTGGGAGGATGACGCGCGGTTCGCGACCCTGCTCGAGGCAAACTACACCGTCGTCAACGAAGAGCTCGCAGAGTTCTACGGGTACGCTCGCCCCGATGGGAATGGGTTTGGGCGGGTGACGCTCGAGGGCGAGTCCCGGGCTGGCCTCCTCGGTCAGGGGAGCTTTCTTGCGACCCACGCGACCTTCACGGAATCGAGCGTGATCGAGCGTGGGCACTTCATCCGAGAAGAGATTCTCTGCGGGACGATTCCGCCTCCGCCCCCGGAGGTGAGCGATAACTTCCCCACGCGTGAGGAGGGAGAAACCCAGCGTGCGTTCCTCGAGGAACGGCATTCCGCCGGCTCGAGCTGCGCGGGCTGCCATCGCCTGATGGACGACCTGGGCTTTGGTCTGGAGCACTTCGATGCGGTGGGTCGCTACCGCACCGAAGATGTGGGCCAGCCGATCGATGCGTCGGGTGAAGTGGTGGAGATCGACGTCGATGAACCGACCTTCGACGGTGCGGTGGAGCTCGCGGCGGTGCTCGCGGAAGCGCCGGAGGCGGAACAGTGCATGATCAAGCATCTTCAGGAGTATGCGAGCGGCCGAGCGGTGAGCGCGGCCGACTCGTGCACGCTGTTCGACTTGAACGAGGCCTTCGCAGCGAGCGATGGAAGCATCCTCGACCTCGTCGTGACCATCGTGGCGAGCGACGCCTTTGCTCGGCGCCGAGTAGGAGGTGCGCAATGAGGTTTCTTGGTCGGCGCAGCTTTTTGGGCGCGGGGGCGCTGGGTGCGGGGGCCTGGCTCCTTCATCCGTTTCTTCGTCGGCTCGGATCGGAAGCCGCCGGGCGTTCAGGGCAATCGGATTCTCATTCGCAACTTTCGCACCGCCGGTGCGAGCGTCGTGGATCCCGGCTCGCGACTTGAGCTCAACGACCTG
>JBCCZL010000103.1:0-20331 GCA_039187775.1 Myxococcota bacterium | reverse complement strand
TGGGAAGCGACGGTACAGCGCACAGACGGAAACTCCTGGTCGTGGTCGCGTTCCTCGCGCTCTCTGCGCCGGCCTCCGCGCAGGACGCGCGGTTTGTGGTGCTTCGCACCGGCACTGCGCCCGAAGTTCCCGGGGCGTCGTCGTCGACGCGCGCCGTGGAGACGGCGCTCGCGGGCGAGCGTTCGGTACTCTCCAACCGACAAGCGCTTCAGCAGATTCATCTTCGGCACTCCAGCGAGGCGGGGCAGGTGTCCCCGGACGACTTCGACGCGCTGGCCCAGGAGAGCGAAGAGGCGCTTGTTCATGTCGCGGTTGGCCGACGAGGCCGCGCCCAGGAATCGGTGGAGCGAATCCTTCGACGGGCCGAATCCACCCTCGAAGCGCTCAATCGTCAGGCCGACTCCGCCCGCCAGGTTCAAGACAGCTGCCTCTATCTGGTGCGGGCCCTCTACGATGGCCGAGATCGTGCGGCGGCATCGCGCCAGGCGCTCGAGTGTGCCCGGCTGGTTCCCGATCTGACGCCGACGACCGAGCAGCATCCACCGGAGATCGTCGAGCTGTATGAAGAAGCGCAGCGGCGCCTTCGTGAAGGGCCGCATGGGACGCTTCGGGTGCGGAGCCAACCTTCCGGTTGCGAGGTGTACCTCAATGGTCGACGCCTCGGTCAGACGCCGTTTGAGCGAAGTGGTCTCCCCACGGGCGAATATCGGGTACAGGCCGAGTGCGGCACCCGGCCCGGACGCGTGCACCGAGTGATCCTGGCGACCGCGCCGTTTGAGCTCCTGATTCGAGAACGCTTCGATCGAGCGCTTCAAACGAACCTGAATCTACATCTCCGCTATCCGACGCCCGAAGAGGAACAGCGCTTCCGCTATCGGGACGCGCGGGAGGTTGCGAGCATCGTGAGCGCACAGCAGCTTCTGCTCGTGACAGCGATCGATGCGAGCGCGGTTCGCGTGGACCATGTCGATGTTTCAGGCGACGTGGTTCGGGCGTCGGTCGTCGCGCCAATCGGCCCGGGCGGCATGGATCGAGGGACCGCGGCGAGCGTGGTCGCCACCTTGCTCGCGGGCGACAGTGCGGACCTTCGCCCGGCTTCGGCGGGAGAGATCGAGCCATGGGTCCCCTTTGGTCGAACGCGGACGCGCGAGCCGGCGGTGCCGGAGCGAGAAGCGCCGGTCGCGGCAGTGAACGGGCTCGAGATCGCTGGCTGGATTCTCGGCGGCGTCGGAGTGGCGAGCCTGGTGGCAAGCTGGGTCATGCAGGGGTGGTGGTTCGAGCTCGAGCGGCGCGTGGACGTTGCCGAGCCCATCGATATCGATTTTCAGGACCGCATCGATGCACGAGATAGCTGGCGCACGGTGACGCTCGTGGTGGGAGCCAGCGGCGCGGCCCTCACCACCGCGGCGCTTCCCCTCGTGTTGGGAAACCGCGGTCCGGAATGGTGGCACTGGGTGATCGCGGGGGTTGGGGCGATCAGCGCGGGCGTCGGCATTGCGCTTGCGGCGATCGACGGGCAGGTGGGCGATGATGGCGAGCGAACTCGAACCCTCCCCCTTGGGGGGGTCCTCATCGCGACCGGCGTTCCGATGATGAGCCTGCCGATCTCGGCGCTGCTCCGATACGAGAGTCCGAACGAAGCCGGTTCTTCTTCGGAGGTTCACCTCGGTACGACGGTTCGCGCCGACGGGGGTGGCCTCCACGTTTACGGGACGTTCTGAGCTCCAACCCTGGCAACCGCTCGGCGCGTGATCGGCCGGCGTATCCGAACGTAGTGATCCTGAGTCGGCTCGGTCTGGTTGAGCTTCGGATGATCGCGCGGATCGAAGCGCAGGTTCGCCTTCGAGCGGTGATCGAAGTGACCGGCGCTTCGAGTACGAAGCGTGGGCTTTATGAACGCCTCGCGTACCGATGGCGCTTTGCATCGGCGCTGCCGACGGTGATGGCGGAGCGCAGTCGGATTCGTGATCGATCGCTGCGTGATGATGGCCCTCCGCTTCTTCGCGCGCTCGACACCGATCTTCTAGTGGTGTGTGCGGCGCCCATTCTTTCGCCCGCGATGGTTCGGGTCCCCACGATCGCGGCGGTGAATCTTCACTATGGGGTCGTCCCCGACTATCGCGGCATGCACGGCATATTTTGGGCTCTCGTGAATCGAGACTACGAGCGCGTGGGAGTCACGCTTCATCATCTCGCGAAGAAAGTCGATCGTGGTGCGGTCTTGGCGAAGGGGTATCCCGCACTTCGTTCTCGTGACACCGAGGCGAGCATTCTTGCGCGATGCGCCGACCTCGGTGCCGAGTTGGTCGTCCACTACGTCGACGCGGTGGCGGCGGGGGCTCGCCCTTCCGGAATTCCGCAAATGGATACGGGACGTACTTATCGCGACGCGGAGCGTGACCTTCGTGCGCAGGCCCGTTTTGCGTTGGCTGAGCGGTTTGGCGCGCGCATTCCGTCGACGGACCGTCGGGTCGAACGGTTTTACTGACGCGTTCTCTTTTCGCGATTGAGCCCGACTCGAGTTAGGCTAGGGCATGGCTCACCTTTGCATTTGTCCCAACTGCGGCCGCCACATCCTGCACACGACCTGTCCGTTCTGTTCGTCGTCCAAGCCTCGGCGTCGAGGGATCGCCCCGATCGTGCTCGGTTCGGCGCTCGCCCTTGGTGCCGCGGGCTGCGGCGGTGATGACGACCCATCGCCGGCCGATGCAAACGTAGCCGATGTCAATCCCCGCGATGGCGACCTATCCGACGCCAATCCCGGTGACGCCAACCCGGGCGATGGCAACACTGCCGACGCCGATCCCCGCGACGCCGACATCGGCGACGCCGACCTGGGCGACGCGAACCCGGGCGACGCAAGAGTCGACGGTCCCGTCGCCGTGCCCGCTTACGGAATCCCCCCCGACGACCCCAACTGAGACAACTCAAGGGGACGAGTTAACTATTTTCCTCACCACGACGCGTAGGTCACCGAGATCACTCGAATCGTGACCGCAGGTTGTCGCGTGCCGGGCGCGACCGATTCCGGAATGGTCGCCCCGACGCTGAGCCAACGACTGCCCTCGCCCCCCGTCGATGAGCGACTGGCGTCCATCCGAACGACGGCATGTTTGGCCGCCGCAGTCGCCTAGGCTTCTTTGAGCTTCTCGAGAATCTCTTCTCGGATAACGCGCGCATGCGTCCCTGACTGAGCCGGATCTTGCCGAGGAGGGATCGTGCGAGGTCGCGCGCCGTTCCGTAGCGCATGCAGGATGTCGACGTACATGCCCGGAGAGCCGCTTTCCACCGGCGCGGTTCGGAGCCATCGCTCCTCCGCCTCCGTCAAGTCCGCTGGCGCAAAGGTCGCGAGGAACTCCTGAAGACCGGTGGACGGTCCAACCGTGGTCTCCCCGTGGCCCAGCAAATGGCCAACCGTCACGTTCAGGAGCGCGGCGATTTTCGCCAAAGAGTCCGTAGATGGAGCTGTTCGGCCAGTTTCCCAGCGCTGAACGTGCTGCCAGGACGTCCCAAGCTCCCGAGCCATCTGGTTGCGGTTGATGCCGAGCTGCTCTCGGGCGTGTCGGATCCGCTCCCCAATATCGGCTTCCATACTTATCAAAGCGTAGCCCCCGGCGCTTTCGGAGTCGAGGACCCCCGTCTTACATGTTCTGCGTTGGGGACCGAGGTGTGCATACTTTGATGAAACAACCGAGAAATCACCAGCCGGCAGCCAGTACGATCGCCATCATGATCGTGAGCAGCACAGGGAACAGGACGAAACTCGGTACATTGGGTTCGATGTCCATGGGCTATATATACCGCTGTATATACAGCCTTGTCCAGCCGAGATCGCGAACAGGAAAAACCCATGGATAGTAGGGCAGTTCCGCGCCGTATCGCCCCCTGAGCGGCATTGCGTGATACGGCCTCGATTGCTAGACCGCTGGCCGGAGGGGATATGCCGTTCGTTGTCTGGAGTCTCTTAGTTCTGCACGGCTGGGGCCTGGGTTGCGGAATCGACTGTCCAGCCGGCACTCGCGAAGAAGCCAGCGGACGCTGTGTGACCCTCATGGACAGCGGTTTGGAGACCGGGCCACAGGATGGCTCTATCGACGGCCCGAGCTGCGAGTCCAGCGCGACCTACTACCCCGACACCGATGAGGATATGTTCGGCGATCCGATGGGAGCGACGGTGGCGTGCGAGGCACCCGACGGATTCGTCGCTCAAGCGGGGGACTGCGACGACGGGCGCAACGATCGGAATCCGGACGCCCCCGAAGTCTGCGACCTCGTCGACAACGACTGCGATGGGAATACCGACGAAGGGCTCCGGGAGCTCGGAACCCCGACCGTGCTCGGGACCTTGGACGCCCAAGCGCCACGAGGCGTCGCGATTATCGACTACGCCGAGGGCTACTACGTGATGTGGATCGAAGGTACGGGCAATCTCCGGGGCGCCCCGGTTGACCCCGCGTTTTCTTTCCAAGCCACGCCCGGCACGATCGCCCCGGCGCTCGACCGTCCAAGCTCTCCTTACGTTGCCTTGGCAGCGAATGCCGATGGCCCGGTCGCCGTTAGGCTCTGGACCAACGGCCAGGCGGGTGGCTCTTCGTTGAGCATTCAGCCGTTGCCGCAGGGCGCACCGTCGATGCCGGTACCGCTTGCGGACGTGGCCAGCTTTACGGTGGCGGGGGTTGCCACATCGGGTCCCCGGGCGTGGCTCGTCTATGCCTCGATTGCCGACGGCGATCTGTTGGCTCGAACCATCGATACGGCGACTGGCGCAGTGGGCACGCCCGAGCGTCTCCTCTCGGTGACCAGTCTCGAGCTCCCCCCCAACCTGAGCGCCGTACCGAATGCCGCCGACCGTTTCTGGCTTACCGTGACCGACCAGCGGGCCACCGACCTCAATCCTACGCTCTATGCGACCACGGTGGACTCGAGTGGATCGAACCTCGTCGCTGGTCCCGAGGTGACTCTGCCGAACGTGAATTCTGCTCCCGTGATCTGGTTCTCGCTGAGCGGACCCTTCGGTAGCGCTCCGGCCTCGGCGCTTCTTCTCACCGGCCGGAGCATGGCCGATGTGCAGCCGGTCCACGTGGCAGTGGGGCCGGGTGAGACGCTGGAGTTTGCGGGCATGGGAACACCTCGGCCGGACCTCGGAGTCAGCGCGATTCCGACCACCCTCGGCGCGACCAACCATGCGGGATTTGGGCGGGCGATCGGTTCGCAGGAAACCCAGTGGTTTGAGCTCCCGGCAACGGACACGAACTCCGGGCAAGTGCTTCCGGTGCCGCAGGCGGGTACCGAGAGCGACCTCCGGGCTGCGGAGATCGTGCCGGGTCGAGGCGCGGCAATCTACACGACCGGGACCTTGGAAGCGGGCGGTGAGGTCGAGCTCGTCGCCGTTCAATGTCCCTAGCGAACGGGATCGTCGAGTGGAGCTTCGCTCAGCCGGGTGAGCTCGGTGAGCGTGGGTGGGGCGGCCGGAGGATCGAGCTCCACTTCGAGGCACTGGCGGGCCAGCGTTCCCGCCTGTCGCGAGGACCAAAGCTCATTCAAAGAGCGACTCAGTCGAATCGGTTTTTGCCTCCACGATCGGAACAAGCGACGAAGGTCGGCGGGATATCGGTCGCGCTGGACGAGGTCGAAGATCGCGAACGGAAGCTGGGCTCCAAGGGCTGCGCCTCCTTCCATGATCGAGGCGGCAATATCTTCGAGAAGCTCGAAGTCTCTCGCCGGGTCGACATGCTCGGTCAGGTACACCCCGGTCAGATACACTTCCCAACCTGTCGGCCACCGAGAATCGAGGGCCTCGCCTTCGACCTCTTCTCGAATCCGGTCGACATCGATCGCGAACGCCGCGAGATGCACGTAGGGCACTCCCCAACGCGAGGCGAGGCCTCGGTCCATGATCGTCTGAAGCCCGAGGCCATCCCGGTCTTCGGCGACGCGCAGTCCTTTCTTTGCCACGCTGTTCCTTAGCTCGGATCGCGAAGAAAGTGGAAGTTCCTTTCGCTCGATGAAGGCTCCGGGGCGACGCGATCAGCGTGGGCTTCGCCAGAACGCCGCGAATGCTGCCGCTTCGGTCGGAGACACGCTCGCGTTTTCGTCCTCTTCCGCGATCCAGGCCCGGAGGAGAGCGACGGTGATGACTTCGGCCACCGACGTGCCCTTTTGTTGGGCGCGCTCCTTCGCCCATCGAAGCTCCGCAGCTCCGATCGCGGAGACGTCGAGTTCGAGGTCGTCGTTCCGAACGGCCATGATCCACGATCGTCAAACGGTCACCGTCGTCGATTCTCAACCCCCGAACGTTCGATTCCCGACGCATTCGCGAGTGCGCATGCGCCATCGACTTAATAGAGGCCGCCCCCCTTTGGGGAAAAGGGGGGCGGCTGGGTGATGAGGATACGGCTTGGTGGACTGGGTTTGTTTCGCTTCTCGCTGGTTGGGTGGGTTGGTTGGGGAGAGACACAGCCGAAGCTGTGCGTCAGTTGATTCGTAGACGCTCGAGCTGCCAGGTTCCTTCCACCTGGCTCAGGTGGAACTCGGCGTTGTAGTAGTCACCGTCGGCTTCGAACCGCACGGCCACCAGGGCTTCCTGGTCTTCGACGTTGACCGTGCGCTGCACGACATCGACGCTGTCGCTTCCGAGCGGTCGGAACGCTCGTCGAATCGCGCTCGCGGCGCCTCGGGAGTAACGAGCGCGGTCCCGGTTCACGATGAGCTCGATGCTCTCAGCCCCTTCGGTGCGAGCGATGATCCGATCGATGCGCTCTCCGGGCTCCGCTTCGATGATCTCGTCGGCGAAGCGGCTCACCTTCTCACTGTCTGTGACGATCAACGCATCGGCGACCGCGACGATTCCCAAAATCGCGACGACCGCCAACAAAGCTGGGATGAACTTGCGCATGCTTGGAGACAGTGCAGTCGTCGTGCCAGAACAGCGCGGCCGCATTTCGGGAGTTTTTGCGCCTGCGCCTCGGCGCGAAGTGCCAATCTGGCAGTCCACCTCGCCACGCTGGCCGAACGGATTGACGTTCTGTCATCCGCGCTCCGCCGCCTGTCGTTGTAGAGATGCGAGGAACTTCGAGATCGAGCGTGTTCCTTCTATCCTCGAACGGCTCTCTTCTGCGCGGCCCCTCCTTTGCAATCTTCTCCCCTCCGCTCCCTCGTTTCGCGGCCCGCCCTTGCGCTGGGCGTGGGGTGAGGTAAGCCGGGCCTTCCGCGCCATGCCATCCCCCAAGCCCCAGTCGACCAAGAAGCGGGTCAAGCGACCGCCGAGCAAAGGTCCATCGACTCAACGGTCTCGGGCCAAGGGAGACAGGGAGCGTTCAGTGAAGACCGCCAAGCGCGAGAGTTCGGCCCCCGAACGAACGCCTCCCTCGACGGCGGTGCTCCTTGGCCTGTTCGTGTCGACGGGCCTCGCGATGATGATCCACGAGGTGGCCTGGACCCGAATGGCTCGCTCGCTTCTTGGCGGCGATGCTCGGGCGTTGGCCACCGCGCTCGTGGCGGTTCTTGGCGGGATGGGAGTGGGAGGCCTTCTCGCGCCGCGGGTAGGCCGTCGCTTCGGCCCTCTTCGCGGGTTTGCGCTTCTCGAGCTCGCGGCCGCGGTGATTTCGGTAGCGCTCCCCTGGCTCATTCCCGGCGTTGATGCGCTCGTCGGAGCCATGTTTCGGAGCTTCGGGCCGGGTGCCGAGTTCACCGTAGGCTCGGCGGTCATCGCGATCGTCCTGTTCTCGGTTCCATCGATCGCGCTCGGCGCGGGATTGCCACTACTGGCGGATGCGCGGGCCTCGGCAAGGGAGACCGCGCGCGACGCGGGAGCGCTGTACGCAGTGCACGCGGTGGGCGCGGCGGCCGGTGGCCTGATGGCCGCCTTCTGGCTGATCCCGGAGGTCGGCATTCCTCTCGCGGTGTTCGGCGCATCGATCGTGCAAGGGGCGGTGGCGCTCGCCGCATGGCGCCTGGGAGCGAAACCCAAGCCCGCCGCGACGAAGGAGTCGATCCCGTCGTCGACCCCGTGGGATCCGCTCCACCCCGCGATCTGGGTGTTGAGTGCGGCGCTTCTTGCCGGGGTCGCGACGTCGGCGCTTCAAACGTTGTGGACACGGCTTGCATCCCTCGCGATCGGTCCGAGCGTGCAGGGGTTTGCCATCGTGGCCGCGCTCTATGTGATCGCCCTCGCGGTGGGGGCGGGTGCGGCGGCGCCCCTTGCCCGTCGAGTGCGCGTGCCGGCGAGTGCTCACGCCCTCGTCCTCCTCGGGGCCGCTTTGATGGTCCTTCTCGGGATGGAGACCGTCGGTCGCTGGACCCTTTCGGCGCTCGAGACGTATTCCGACGTTGGGCCCGGAGAGACGCCACCGTGGTTTGCTCTCGCCTTTCACCTCAGCTGGCCGATCGTTCTCCCGGTGGGCCTCACTGCCGCCGCGTTCCCGTTCGCGGTCCGCGTGCTCATGCGGAGCGACGACGCGAAGCGAGGTCCCGCCCGATTGGTGGGCTGGCTGGTCGCCGCTGGAGCGGGCGGCAATGTGATTGGTGTTCTCGCATCGACTTTTGTGGCGGTGCCCACGATGGGACTCGCAAAGTCCGTGGGAGCTGCCGCCGGTCTTCTCGCCGCCGCGGGGATCGGTGCGGCGGTGGGGGGACTTCGCGGCGGTCCCGGTCGGGCGCCACTTCGGACGAGTCATGCGGCGATCATTCTTCTCGGGGTCACCGGCGTGGTCGGTGCGTCGTTCGCGGCGCCGGAACGATTCGACCCGGACGTGCTTGCCCGCGGACCGTTTCTCTACGCAGGGCCGGACGCTCCCGAGCTTGGCGACGTCTTGTTTACGCACCACGGCGTCGACTCCACGGTCACCGTTCGGCAGGCCGGGGGAGACCGGCTTCTCCAGATCGACGGCAAGGTCGACGCGAGCGGCCAAGGAGACGCCACTACTCAGGTGCTGGTGGGGCTGTTGCCTGCGCTTCTCACCAGTACGCCCAAACGTGCATTGGTGATCGGCCTTGGAACCGGCGCGACCGCGGATGCGGTGCGAACGGTGCCAGACGTCGAGTGGGTCGAGGTTGCCGAACTCGTGGATGGGGTCCGGTGGGCTGCGCCGTTTTTTGCGCGCTGGAATGGCGATGTCCTCGAGGACGAACGGGTGTCGGTCCGACCCGTCGACGGGACCCTTCTGCTGCGCCATTCCGATGAGCGGTTTGATCTGATCGTCTCCGAGCCATCGAATCCGTGGGTCTCCGGCATGGGGGACCTCTTCTCGCGCGAGGCCTTCGAGGCAGCGAAGGGCCGGCTCAACGAGGGCGGCGTGTTTGCCGCGTGGTTTCACGTCTACTCCACAGACCTCGACATCGTCCGGTCGATCGTGGCCACCTTCGCCGAAGTGTTCCCGGATGCATCGCTGTGGGAGCTCGAGCGAGGGCAGGACTACATGCTGGTGGGTCGACGCAACGCCGAGATCGACATTCATGTCGACCTCGATCGGCTAGCGCTTCGCGGCGCGGATCCCGAAGTGCGGGTGCGTCTCCAGCAGTCGGGAGTCGAAAACGCCGAGGGGCTCCTCGGGCGCCTGGTCACCGTCGGTCGGGGCCTGGAGGTGTTTGCTCGGGATTCCCGAGTGCTCACCGCGCGACAGGGATCCCTCGAGGCTCGCGCGGCTCGCGCGATTTACCAGGATGCGTCTTGGGATGCGCTCAAGGCGTTTGCCGAGCTTCCCGGGGCATTCGAGACCCTCACCGTTCAGGCAGAAACCGAAGAGGGGCGACATCTTGCGGAACGGATCGACCAAGCGATCGAAGCCGGCGGGCTCGGCCGCACGATGGTGCTTCTCGCGCTGTCGGGGTTTGAAGATCGCGCGATCGCGGCGGGAGAGCGCGCCGTCGGGCTCCTGCCGCAGGACCAGGCGCTCCGCGATGGCTTGGCGACGCTGTATCTGGCCCGAGGAAAGACGCATGCGTTGGTGCGCGAAGACGCGGAAGCGCGTGACGCGCTGATCAATGTGCTCGATCTCGACCCTCAGGCACTGACCCGCGCCGACGCACTCGCGACCCTCGGCGATCTGCATTTTCGGGAGGGCCAGCACGGGGCGGCGCTTCCCCGCTACCAAGCGGCCCGGCGGATCCGACCGACGGTTGCCGACTTGACGGAGCGGATCGCCGACTGCCTCGAAGCGCTCGGTGCGTCCGAGGACGCGGCAGAGGAGCGGCGTCTCCTCGCGCAGCTTCGTCGACGCTAGGCTCTTGGAGTGGGCCCCTTCTTCAACGCTCTCTTCTCGCCGATCGGGTGAACCTTTACCTGGGAGAAACAACCCCCAGATGGCAAACGGACTTCCGTCGGACGCACCCGAGCCTCCTCACCCTGAGCGCAAGGGCTTGACTACGTGAAGACCTGGGGCCACATCGGAGGCCGGTGAGCGACGATTCTGACAACTCCACTGTTTCCTCGAGCGACGCCTCTTCGAGTACTCACGTAGATAGCGTCGACTCGAGCGGCCCTGACTCGACATCCTCTGCATCGACGACGTCTGGCTCTGGTTCGGCACCTTCAGGTTCGACAAAAGCCAAACACGAGGGCCCCGCGCGAACCTCACCTTATCCCATCTCGCGGTTGGCGCCTCCGCACAGCCTCGTCAACATTGCCAAAGAGATCGAAAAGGCAGACGCGATGATCGGCGCGGTCACGAAGAACAAGCTTCAGGTCATCGTCGATCAGATTCGATTCCTTCAATCGCAGGCTCAAGAGATCCTCGTGCGCGCTCGCGACGACGCAGGGCTGCATCGAGCCGAATGCGCGTTCAAGAAGAAGCCGGGCACCATCTATCATCTCTATCGTCGGGCGAACGACTCGCTCTACTTTTCCATGCTGTCCCCCGAGGAGTGGGGGACGCCGCCGCACCAGTACCGCGGTTCCTATCGGCTCGAGCCGGACATGTCGTGGACTCCGCTCGAAGATGTCGCGGAGGTTGACGCCGACGGAGCGGTGCTCGACCGCCTGTTGGCGAGCGAATAGCTTCGGGTGCGGCGATGGATGGGTCGGCGACGAACCCGACCCTGCTGCTTCGGGCACGCGCTACATTCCGTCGCCAAAGGTGCGACATGAACCCCAAGGATGCCAACCGTGCTTGGGCCTCTTGGCCGTGGACGCGAGCGTGCAGCCGCTGTGCGCATGACGTGCACAGCGCCCGCGGGCCATCGCAAAAGCAGCATGCGTGTCCCGTTTGGAGCGAGGTCGATGTCGCGGTGTTCGGCGTTTCTTGATTCGCGGATATCATGGGGCGGATGAGCAATCGGAACGATGACTCGGCAGGTGTGCTCTCGCGGCGCAGAGCGCTTCGTCGAATCGGGGGTGGCCTCGTCCTCCTTCCGACCGTCGGGTGCGGTGAGAACATGCTCTCCCTCGACGGAAGTTCGGATCGCGATGGGAGCGTCATGATCGTTCCCGATGGCGCGGCCCAGGACGCAGGGGCAGACGGCGCACTGGATGGCCGCGTCGATGGCCGAACCGACGCGGAGGTACCGGATGCCTGGGCCAGCGGAGGCACCGCTGCGATGACCGATGGGGCGAGCTATCCCGATCCGTTTTCGCCGCTCCCCGCGGTCTGCGACGCCACCCGGAGTGCGACCCTCGGCCCGTGTTTCGATACGTCGCCGGCGCGGCGCGACATCAGCGAGGGCTATCCGGGTCTTCCCCTCCGGTTGGCGCTTCGTGTGGTCGACAGCATCTGCACCCCGCTGGAAGGCGTTCGCGTCGACGTCTGGCACACGCGAAATAGCGGGGTCTACTCGGGGTCGGTCCTTCGGTGTTCATTGGGCGACGAAGACGCGATGGCGAGTCTCTATTTTCGCGGCACGCAGACCACAGACGACCGCGGTCAGGTGGGGTTCGATAGCTGCTTTCCCGGTTGGTACGGAGGGCGAGCGATTCACATCCACTGCCAAGTGTTCGTCGCAAACGAAGACAACCCGGCGCTCATCACCCAGCTTTTTTTTCCGGCTCCGCTCATTACTGAGATCTTTTCGACGCACGTTGATTATCGTGACTTCGGTCAGCCCGACACCCTAAATGACGACGACCGGACGTACCGCAGCGTCGACGCTGCAGGAACCGTGGAGTACGCCCGCATGACCGATGGAGCCATGCTCGCCTGGAAGGACATCGTCCTCCCTTAGCAAAGGCGTCTTCGTCATCGCGACGGCCCGGAACTCATGCCAGCTGCCCCGCGTCGTCGGGCACGTGATCGGGAATACGGTCCTCAAACAGACGCAGCGCGGGAAACGCGGCGGAAACGAGGGTGGTGATGATCAGGATCAGCCCGATCAGCACATACATGAACGCCATCCCTCGGCCGTCACCGACCCCGATCCATGCGCCGACGCTGTCGGCAAGGCTGCCCCCCTCCACCAGCATCGGCTCGAACACGGACTCTGCGAGCGTGCCGGCGATCAAGATCCCTAGCGACTGCGCACCCACGCCAAGGGCAACCCGCAGCGCGAAGATCCGACCCAGCACCTCGGGGGCGGCTTTCGTCTGCCACACCACGCGATTAAGACCAACCATGAAAATGAAGCTCGCCCCGACGACCACGAACGCCGCGGCCATAAGCCACGCGTTCTCACGTAGGCCTACCACGGTGGTGGCCACACCGCTGATCGCCATTGCAACGAGCATTCCGTGCATGCGTCGTTTGGGGCCGCCCCAAGCGGCGAGCGCGATCCCCCCGAAGATCGAGCCGACACCAAACCCCGCCACGACTAGACCGGCCGCCTCTTCGGTCGAAAAGGTGAGCACCAGCGGTGTGACCAATGCGTAGCCAATTCCCGGGAGCACGAACATCACCCAGCTGACGAACGCCATCAGATACAGGAAAGCCGGCCGATCCCGGACGTAGCGAACTCCGAACATGAACTCCTGCCAGAAGCCGGTGCGCTCCTTCTCGTCGGACGGCTGCGGGACGACCGAAGCGAGTAGGGCCAGAATGCTCGCTCCAAAGGTCACGAAGTCCGCGATGAAAATCGCGCCGAGCCCGACCGTACCGACCAGCACGCCCGCCATCGCGGGCGCAACGATCGCTTCCAGACCTTGAATCATCTGGGTCACTCCGGCGGCGCGACCAAGCTGCTCCTTCGAGACCATCAGCGGTGTGCTGCTCTCTAGAGCCGGCAGAATGAAGGCGTTGGCCACCCCGTTCACCGACAGCAACACATAGAGGTGCCAGAGGGCTAGACCGTCGGCGAAGTAGAGCAGCGCAACTGCGAGTGTGCTCGCGCTGGCGACGATGTTAGCGACGATCATCACCCGCTTGCGATTCAGCCGGTCGATGAGCGGACCCGCGAGCAACGAGGCCACCCCGAGAGGAAGGACCGCAAAAAACAGCAGTGTGCTGAACGCTGCGGCGTCTTGAGTGGTCGCAAAGACCCAGATCCCGAGACCGAAGCGGGTCATTCCGCTGCCGATCGTCGATAGCCCCTGCCCTGCCAGGATCACTGCGAACGCCCGACCACCGCCAAATCGGCCCCCCGAGCGGTCCGGTTTTTCGCTTCCTGCTGTATCGATCATCTCCGCCGAGCCTCCTGTTGTTGATAATCGTTATCATTTATCGGCGGATCAACACCAGGGAAAGAGCGGGATTAGTTTTCTTTAGATTTCAAGGGTTTTCACGCGACGGAGCAGCCAAGGCGATGTGCCAATGGCCGGTTGGGGGCTTTGGGTAAGTCGATTTCTTTTCCGGCCACACCCTCGAATTGCGTGTCGCCAAGAGGCTCCTCTGGCCGAGAAGTACCACCGGCAGGATCATCCAAGACACCGATATCGGCTCGCTGCATACCCCACCGAATCAGAGGGCGCAGGTCGGATCAGTTCCTGCCGCTTCGAAGAATAACCGTTGAGTATCTACCACCGCGTACGCGAGTGAACGCTCGTCGTCGTGAGCTGTCCTGCGCCGAGTGGGGAGACCACCATGAGAGCATTCGTGTGTGAACAAAATGGCCCCCGGGCGCCCTCAAGCTCATCGAGGTTTCCACGAAGCCGTTGGGACCATCGGACGTTCGGATCCTCGCCCACTACATCGGAGTGAACTTCGCCGACGCTATGGGCTTGCAGCCGTTGGTCGATTCGCGTCTCTCGTGGAGAATCGTCCTGAATTTTAGCCGGGTTGAGCGGATGCCCACGTTTGGCGTCACGTTCGCCTAGGCCCGCGACGGGCCTTGGATTGCCCGGCTTTTCTGGGACGGGAACGTTCCGATCGGGAACCGCGTAACCTACCGGCGATGCCCCAGTCCGCCGCTCAAAAACGTCGACGTCCTCGGCAAAGTCGTTCCCGCGCACTCTATGATGCCGTGGTGGAGGCGTCCGCTCAGCTGTTCGGTACTCGTAGCCCCGACGACGTCACGATCCGATCGGTTGCGGAGCGCGCCGGAGTGAGCGTGGGGTCGCTCTATCAGTACTTCGAGGGACGCGATGGGCTCCTCGACGCCATGCTGGAGCGCGTGACCCGCGACAACTTCGATCGGTTCGTCGAGCGTCTCCAGGCGGCTCGGAACCAACCGATCGATCATGCGGTCGAGGTGATGGTCGACGAGGTGCTCGAGACCTATCTCGGTCGGCGCCTCCTCACGCGTGCGGCGACCGCCGCGGCGGTGGGTTTCGGTCGCGTGTCGGCGGTGCAGGCGGAGCGTGACCGTTTCGTTCGCGTCCTTGCCGATCATCTTGCGAGCCGCCTTCCCGACGTCGACCCGGAAGAGGTCTTCCTCCGCACGTCGATCGCCGCGGACCTCGTGGTCGGGGCCGCGCTAGCGCAAGCACACCGGCCGCGCGATGAGCAACGAGAACAGCGTCTTCGGGAGATGGCCTGCCGAACGATGACGCTAGAGGTCAGTCGTCTCGCCAAGGTGGCCGACGGCGCCCACTCCTGACCGCGTCGCGCGTCAACTTGCTACAGCGCCTCGCGCATCGCTTTGATCGGCGCCTTTTTCTTGGTCCACTTCTCCCAGGCGATCGCGCCCTGATGAAGGAGCATCTCATAGCCGTCCGCCGTCTGAAGGCCGAGCTTTTTCGCTGCGCGAAGCACCGTGGTTAGTGCCGGCGCGTACACCACATCGGTAACGAGGGCGGACTTGTGAAGGTCGCCGAGTGCGAGGGATGCGGCAAACTTCGACGCTGCGGGCCCGTCGTCCAGGGTCGCGCTCGTTGCCTGTACCAGCAGGTTTGCTTCTTTGTAGGGCCGCTTTGGCACCTTCTTGAGCGGAAATGCCTCGAGGTCGGTCTTCTTTGCGAACGGCTCGAGCTCTTCGATGAGCTTGGTGGCCTTGGCTTCGCTCCGCGCGATCACTGAGATCTTTTTGGCCCCGGCGTCCGCGAAGCCTGCCACTGCGGCACGTGCGGCTCCGCCGGAGCCCACGACGACGATCTGGCTCCCTTTCGCCTTGAACCCGTGTTCGGCCATCGCGCAGACCAGTCCTTCGGCGTCGGTGTTGGAGCCGATCGATTTATTGCCCGTGAACGTGATGGTGTTGACCGCACCGATCGCGGTGGCGTCGTCGTCGACTTCGTCGAGAAGCTCCACCACATTGCGTTTGTGAGGGAGAGTGACATTGACCCCTCGAATGCCGAGGGCACGCATTCCATGGAGCGCCTCGCTCAAGCGGCTTGGTCGGACGCCAAACGGAACGTACACCGCGTCCATGGCCTTCGCTTCAAACGCGGCGTTGTGCATCGCGGGGGAACGCGTGTGCCACACTGGCCATCCGATGATTCCGTAGACTCGTTTCATCTGTCGCCTCGACCTCTTCCTTCGAAGATTCCGGGATGATACGCGTTGCCCTGAGAACGCATTGAAAAAGTGCAGCGTTGTCCGTGCGAGAGGTGGGACACAACGTACATTGTCGACCGAATCGGAGGCGCAGGAACTGCAGCGTTCCGTATCGATAGGCCGTTTTATGATGAGGGTGTGAAGATGTTCACCCGGAGCGCGGGGCTCCTCACCGCGAAGGGCAGAGACCGTTTGGGACGAAGCCGCGGACGCTCGGCAATTGGCCTGCTCGCACTTGCCGCGTGTGCGTCGCGGTCGGTGCCCGTCGAAACAACCGATGTGGATTCAGCTCAGGCTCCGAGGACACAGCAGACCCTCGCGATGGGCGCCCGTCGGCTATGCGCGATCGTCGGCCCGGGGCAGAAGATTGGCTGCATCGGCCCAGCGGGCGAGAACACCCTTCCGGGGAGCGCTGGTGCGCGAAGGGTGGCAACCAACGACGAAGCGACCTGCGCGACCTTTGACGACGGCGCGCTTCGCTGTTGGGACTGGAGAACTGGTGGCGCGCACGACGAGCCTCGAACGTACACGCTGGAAGGCGCAGACGGTGCGGTGAAGCTCGATCTGTTCGCCGCGACCTTCGCCGCGCGCCTTGGGCCGACGTTCCGCATTCTGACGCCGTGCATTCTTTCGGGTGCCGGTCAGGTCCGATGCTGGCGAATCGAAAATGGCGCCGCCGGATCGGCAACCACGTTCCAAGATCTGCATAGCATTCAGGACATCGATTTTATCGGACTGCGGTTGTGCGCGGTTCGCCGCTCCGGACAGGTCGCGTGTTTCGATCCACCCGCCGAGCACGGAGTGATTCCCGTGCCCGGCATCGCCGACGCAACGCGGATTGCGGGCGGACCCCAATCGATGTGCGTACTGCATGATGCCGGAGGGGTCTCGTGCCGTATTCAGCGCGGGGTTCCCGAACGATGGGACTGGCACGAGTGGCATGCGATTCCCGGGCCGACCCACGCCGTCGAGTTGTTCTCCGGGGATGGCTATACCTATGGCGCGGATGGCGGACTCACGATCCGGATGTGCATCCTGAACGCGGATGGCGAAGTGCAGTGCTGGCGCGATCACCGGGAGTCAGGCCCCCATAGCCATTACGAAGACCACGAACTTGCGCCCTCGCCGATCGATGTGCAGCGCATCGAACTCGGGGACGCGGCACGCGCCGACTTTGTGCAGCTCTATGGTGCAACGGTGTGCCATCGCTATCGCAACGCTGTCCGCTGCCGTGGAGCACGCCATCGACCGTGGAGCGAAGACACCGATTCTGTAGTGTTCACGCCCAAAGACTTCCGCGCCCGCAGGCCCACTCTCGGAGGAGCAAGATAGCCTGATCCACTGGGACCAGGGGTGGGAGACGGCGCACATTTGTCGACCGAACTGAGTCGCGCGAAGGAACCGTAAGCGTTCCATGTGGAGAAGCTGTTTATGCTGACAGTGTGAAGTTGCTCGCAGTGCTCCATGCGTTGGTGCTCCTTATCGGGGGATGCAACGGCTCGGTGAATGGACCCGATCCTTCTTCGCCGATCGACCCCAACAATCCGTTCCGTCCGGTTCCGATGCCGGAGCCCCCCGAACCGCCGGACCCCAATCGACTCGATCCGGATCGGCTCTTTACCTGCACCAGTCCGTCGCCGCTCAGTTCGCCCTCGCGCCTGCGACGGATCGACCGGCTCGAGTGGAGTCGGAATACCGGCGGCACCGAGGCTGGCGATCTGTCCCGCAATCCGTTCGATTCGCGGGCACAGGATCCGTTTACCTCTTATGCGTCCTCCGAAACCGTCGACCTCGCGTCCCTCGATCTCTATCTCGACATCGTCGATTCCGCCGGTCGGGGTTGGACCGGACGAAACGCGGGTGGATCGAGTCGGCGTGAGCTCGTGGCCGACGATTCCGAACTCGCGCCGATGCTGTCGTCGGATGCGCCCACCGATGGCGAGATCCGCTACTTCGTCACCACGCTGCTCAAGCACGGCGTGGTCTTTCGCGAACCCACGACCTATGAGGTGGATCACCTGGTCGAGTTTGCGAAAGGCGTGCTGGCTTCGGAGGCGCTGGACGGTCGCGAGGAATCGATCACCCGGATCACCTCCGCGGCCTGGCTCACCTACGGTGCCCTGTACCGAACCGAAATGGGGGATGAGCTCGTCGACGAGCACGGCCGTCATCGGCTGACCGATTGGGAGCTTGCCCAGCAGCTCGCCTATGCGGTCGGGGGCCGGGCGCCGGGTGCGGCGACCTACTTCAGGCATCCCGAATACTCCGCCGGACCGCTCGGCCACTACGCGGACATCGCGGCGGCGGCGGAGGATGGGAGCATTCAGGAGGCGGCCATCCTTCAGGCCCTCCTCCGAAGCAACATCGGCGGAACCGATCCGACGCGGATCGACCTTCACGGAATCCGCGGTGAAGACGAGCGCGCCGCCCGGGCCGAGGAGTGGACGGCTCGAGGAATCGTCACCTTCTTCCGCGACTGGTTGGGCTACGGCGATCTCAGCGCGATCTTCAAGGACACGCCCCGCGCCACGTCGCAGTTCGAGAGCGGCCTCGTCGACATCTCTTTTAGCAACGCGATCAGCGGGAGCTCAGGATCGGAGCCGACCCTCACCGACCAGCTCGACGACATGATCGGACGGATCGTGGTGGAAGATACCGACGTGTTTCGGCAGCTCCTCACGAGTCGACGTTTCTACGTCGGGGGAAACATGCCGGTGGGAGTGACCCGGCCGGCCGACGCCGACGAGGACTGGCTCCGGGCGAATCTTGGGAGCACCTACAAGAGCACGTCGGAGGTCCATCGGGTCTACAATATCACCGGCGATGTGGAGCGCTCGCGTGCCGCGCGGTGGATGACCCTTCCCGACACGGAACGGGCGGGGGTGTTGACGCACCCCGCGTGGCTCGTCGCCCACGGCGGCAACTTCGAAGACGACCCGTCGGCGGTCCACCGCGGGGTGTGGATCCTCGAGCAACTGCTCTGCGTAGATCCGCCCTCGCTCGACGATGTGATGGTCGACGCGCAGGTGGGACCGAGCGATCCCGGCAAGACCGCGCGGGACCGGCTCCTCGAAGCGACCGGGCCCGAGGCGGCGGGCGGTCAGTGCGCTGGCTGCCACGGCCTGATGAATCCGCTCGGGCTCCCCTTTGAGATCTACAACCACGCAGGGTTTCTTCGCGCCGACGATCATGGCCGCGCCCCCGATGGGTCGGCCACGTTGGTGAGCCTCCCCGACGAGAGCCTCAACGGTCCGGTGCGAGACGCGGTGGACATGATGGAGCGATTCGCCGAGTCGTCGCACGTGCAGCGGTGCTTTACGCGACAGGTGTTTCGTCACTTCATGGGCCGCGGCGAGACCGTCGACGATGCCTGCACCCTGGTCGCGATGGAGGACGCGTACGACGCGAACGGCGGCTCCCTCATCTCGATGGTCGAGGCGCTGGTGACCAGCGATACCTTTCTCTATCGGCACCTAGAAGAAACGGAGGGCCAGTAGTGATGTGGTCACGACGAAGGTTTCTCTCGGCGGCGGGGATGGGCGCCGGGGCGGCGCTCCTCTCGCCGTTGATGAATCGGGTGTCCGCCGCGGGTCCGGCGTGTCGACGCTTTGTGTTTGTGGTCGAAGGCAACGGGCTCTACGCGCGCTCGCTGGTGTCGTCGGAAGCTCGCGCGGCTCTCGACACCAACCGCCCGATCGATCTCGAAGGTCAGTTCATCTACAACGACTACGCCCACGAAACGCCGATCGAAGTCTCCGCCGACACCCTTTCGACGGCGCTCTGCCTCGATCCGCTCGCGGGAACGGCGGGCGAGCTTTCGCTCGATGATCGGGCCGCGGTAGTGCTCGGCCTTTCGAGCAAGATCACCGGCGGCGGCCATTCGAGCTATGCCGGGGCGCTTAGCTGCAGTCGGGGTTCCTCGAGTACGCCTGCGGCGTCGACCATCGATCATGTGTTGGCGGAACTGGGGTCGGGCCTCACCCCTTTCGACGCCGTCCGCATCGGAGTGACGAGCCGAAAAGGAGGCCGCCTCAACTATCAGACCTGCGCGTTTGGCCCTGGTCGCCCGGCCCCGGTCATCACCGATCCGACCAGTGCGTTCAACAATCTCTTCGGTTCGGTGGCCGCCGGCGCGGGCCGAACCAAGTTCGAGCGTCGGGCCGAGCTCCTCGATTTTGCGAGCGAGGATATCAACCACGCGCTCGGGGAGTTCCGAGGTTCCTCCACCGAGCGCCTCAAGCTCGAGCGCTACCTTGCTTCCCTTGAGGCGCTCACCCAGCGCCAGGGCCAGCTACTTTCGGCGACGGATCGCCTTCGCACGGTCAAGCCGGCTGAGCCTTCCGAGAGTCCGCTCTACGCGAGCGACGACAGCATGGAGCTCCTTCAGGCGCAGTTCGACATCGCGAGCGCCGCGCTGCTCGGCGAGCTCACCGAAGTGGTGGTGATCGCGATCGGTACGGGGAGCAACTTCAGTCTCGGGTATCCGTCGGTCGATGGCGCGATCGGTCGCCACGACATGCACCACGGCTTCGGTACGTTC
>JBCCZL010000102.1:0-20381 GCA_039187775.1 Myxococcota bacterium | reverse complement strand
TTCGCCCTCGGCTTCGGCGGTCGGTCGGTCCTTGTCCTGAACTTCGTCTTCAACGGAGCCTTCGTCTTCAACGCAGCCTTCGTCTCCTGCATCCTCGGCTTTGGCGCGTTCCGAGTCTTCCCCTTCCGAGCCTTCCCCTTCCGAGCCTTCCTCTTCCGAGTCTTCCCCTTCGGCGACGCCCTCCGAGGCGTCCTGGTCTTCGCCGTCGTCCTGGTCTTCGCCGTCGTCCCGGCCTTCGGCTGCCGCGGCCTCTCCGTCCTCGTCTCCGTCCTCGTCTCCGTCCTCGAACTCGACGTCGAGCTCCTGATCGGCGGCCTTTTCGAGTCCGTCGGCGCGCCCTCGGAGGCGAATCCAGAGAAACGCGCACCCCACGATGACCGCGGCGCCGATCAGCTGCGACGTGCTGAATCCGAGGGCCCCGCCCCGATCATCGGCCCGAAGAAACTCCAAGCCAAAGCGAAGCGCCGCATAGAGCGCAAGGAACACGACGAACACCTGACCATCGAAGCGCTTGCGCGGATGCACCCAGAAGAACCCAACCGCCGCGATCGCCAAGCAGCCGCCCGCCTCATAGAGCTGCGCCGGATGGACGGGTAGCGATTCGAGGTGGGCGGCGGGAAGAAGCCCCTCTTTCCACTGGCCCCGACTGGCCGACGACCACGCCGGAAAACGAACCCCCAGCGAATGATCGGTGATCGTCCCATAGCAGCAGCCGCCGAGAAAACAGCCAATGCGACCGAAGAAGAGTCCGATGGGGATCACCATCCCGTTAACGTCGCAGGCCTTGAGTAGGGGAAACCCCTCTCGGCGAAGGAACCATAGCCCCGCCGCCGAAGCGGCCACCAAGCCGCCGTAGTACGTCAGCCCGCCACCCCAGAACTTCGCCCACGCAAAGCAGTCGGCCTCGGCGGGTCGACATACGCCGGCCGCCGCGTCCCACGTGCCCTCGAGGGCCGCACAATCGGCCCGGGTGTACTCCCACGTGACCTTTGTATGGTCGACGCAGAGATTGACGTAATCCCAGAAGTACCCATCGGCGAACACATGGAGAATCCGCCCCCCCGCAACTCCGGCGATCAGTGCGATCAGCCCGAGGTCGATGATCGCTTCATGGTCGAGCCGGCTCCGCTTGGCCCAGCGCACTCCGAGCCAGGTGGCCACGGAAAACCCGATCACCAGCATGGTGAAGTACGGGGGAACGGGGAAGTCTTGGAGCACCGGCGATCCCTCGCCTATTCTTCGGAGCCCGACGCACGAAGCGCATCCTCGATGCCGCTGTCGTCGGTTTCGCCGGCGGGCTTTCGAAATCCGTCAAGCGCAAGCAGGACCACGCCGATCGTGATGGTGATATCTGCGACATTAAATGTCGGCCACTCGCCGAGCACAGGCAGGTTGAAGCACCGAATGAAGTCGATCACGTAACCATAGCGAACCCGGTCTACGAGGTTGCCCACCGCCCCCGACACCACAAGCGGCACGCTCCAGGCAAAAAGCGGCCCTCCCCGTCCCGTCGCAAACATGAAGAACAGCACTCCCGTGGCCACGATGGCGGCGAGGCCGAAGATGATCTTTCGGAGCGTGAGCGGCACCGACGAACCCATGCCGAATGCCGCGTTGCAGTTCTCGGCGTAGCGGAGCTCGATGTAGTCCTCGACGATTACCACCGCGTCCGTCGCCAGGCGCTGCGGAGGTTCGTAGCCTCGCTCGTCCTGCTCGCACACCGGAATCTCCGTGGAGCGTGCGACGCTGATGTTCTCTTCGGCCCACGTCTTGCTCCAAAGGTCGAGCCCGAGAAGGACGACCGTAGCTGCGACACAGATCGCGATGGCCTGCTTGCTTCGCGGCGGCGGCGGCGGTGCGAACGGCTGTTTCTTCTTTTTCTTTTTGCGTTTGCTTTTGTCGGCCATGGAACGCTCAGTCCGGCGGCGCGGGTTCGGTCTTCGGCCCCGGGCGGATCATATCGACCACGAGAAGGATCAGCCCGACGCAAATGTACATATCAGCGACATTAAACGTCGCCCAGTGAAATACGTCTTCGTAGTGAAGGTGCAAGAAGTCGATGACTTCCCCATAGAATACTCGGTCGACAAGGTTTCCCACCGCTCCCGAGAGGAGGAGAAAAAGCGCGGCCCGAAGGGCCCATCGCTCCCGCCCGGCTTTGATGTGAAGTCGAACGATGAGGGCGATGGCAAGCAATGTCGCGACGACAAAGAACACGCGGCGAAACCCATCGGGGAGATCGGCGCCCAAGCTGAAGAACGCTCCCGGATTCCGGCTGTAGCGCAGCTGAAAGATCCCCTCGATGATCACGATCGGCGCCCGCCCGGGAAGGTCGCGGTCGGCAAACGTCTTGGTGACCTGATCGATGATCACCAGGATCGGCACGCCGATCCCAAGCCCCCGGATCTGATAAAGAAACGAAGGCTTGGGAGGATCGCTGAGGACGGCCTCCGCCTCGGGACGCTCGGAGCCGTCGGCGGCCTCTTCACTCACTGGTAGCGCTGGATGACGTGAAAACCGAAGCCCGTTTCCACCACGTCACTCACCGCGCCCACCTCGAGAGCGAACGCCGCCTCGGAAAACGGCGGAACCATCTGCTCGCGGCGAAACGATCCAAGGTCACCCCCACGGGGCGCCGACGGGCCATCGCTCATCTCCTCGGCGATGGCGGCAAAGTCGGCGTCCGGCCGCTTGGCTTGCCGGGCAATATCCATTGCGCGCTCTCGCGCTTCTTCTTTGGTCCGGGTGATGTCCGCGCCGGCTCGCGTCGAACCTTGGTACTGCACGAGGACGTGTCGGGCTCGGATCTGCGTCGGGCCATCATCACCGGCGGCGGGCGTGGGGGGAGGCGCAGGGGCAGGGGTCGGGGCGGGCGCAGGCGGAGCTTCGGCCGGAGGCGGCGCCACCGCTTGAATGGTGGACGATGGACGACCGAAGCCCCCCTGCCCCGATTCGAGCTCTTCCGGCTCGGCGGTAAACTCTGGACAGCCGGACAGGCCGAGGACCAGCGCCGACAAGGTGAGGAGAAACAGGGGTCGTCGACTCATCGGGTCACCATTCGCCTCGAAACGCATCAGGCGCCGCAGGCTAACAATCCCACCGAGCTTCGCAAGGAATTCAAGGAGTTCGAGGGTCGAGCGAACGATCCCAGCAGCTGTCGACACGCGGTGACTCATCGTGCGCAGATCGCAGCTTTCCCCTCCGAAACCAACTTGCGATTGTATCACATCGTGTTACAACGAGATCGTGAGCGATCCCGAAGAACCCAACGACGTGGAACGTGAGCGAAAGGAACGGGTGCTCCACACCCGCGTGCCCGCGGTTCTCGAGCAGGAACTTAAACGTCTCGCGAAAAGCCTCCGGGTACCCGTGTCGAATGTGGTCCGAACCATTCTCGAGGACGCCGTCGATACCGTCGACTTGGTGGGCCGGCGCGCCGAGGACGAGATCCGCGATGCCGCGCAGCGAATGGCCCGCGAGCGGGCACGAGTCCGGCGACGGGTGGAAAAAAAACCGATCGTCACCGATCCGCCGAAGCCCGACCCGGAAGCGCCGCTGTCTACCGTGATCGGCTATCACCAGATCGTCCTCGCCCAAGCGACGACCTGCGACCTGACCGGAGAAGCGCTCGCGCGAGGTTCGGTCGCCTACTTTGGGGTGCGTCGGAGCGGCGGAGGGCGCGTCATCAGTCCAAACGCGGTCCCTGCCCTGGCGACCGAGCCGTTCGCGAGTGGGGCGCCGAACGACGAACCGAACCGAGATGCGGGAGAAGCCGATGCCCAACCCTGAGAGCTCGAACTCCGACGCGTCGGATGTGGTCGACGGAGTGTTGGAGATTGGCCGCATCGTCGCCTCGGCGGGTCTCCGGCTCGGAGAGGTCGCGATTCGCCAGCAAGCGGCAGTCCTCTCCGCCACCGCCGAACTTCTTCAGCGGGTAGCCAAAACGCTCGAGGAGTTTGACCCGACCGACGACGCGCCGAGTGACCCGGAGTCCTCCGAAGGGCCATCGTAGGACCCTCCGACCCGAACCGCTCCGTCAGAGGACCGGCGCAAACAAGTAGCGCAGATGGAGCCCGACGGTCGTGGTGTAGCCAACGGTTCGGGAGGCGATCTTCCCGTCGGCACCGACCACAAAGGTCGAGGGAAACGCTCGGACTCCCCAAGCTCGAGCCACGCTTCCCCGCGGGTCGGCAAGCGCGTCGAACCGAAGGCCCCGTTCGTCGAGGTAGGCCCGGATGGCCCCATTGCTTCCGGACCGAGTGGCTACCGTGATCATTGGGCGATCGCTGGCAAACGAATCGATGGTGCCCTCCTCGGCTTTGCAGACGCCACACCAGGTTGCCCAGAAATGGACCACCTTCGGCGCGCCATCAGGCGCTCCGAGGGACACGGTCGCTCCTCGAACGGTTTGCCCCGCGAGTTCCGGGGCCGCCCCCGACGCGAGCTCTCGGGTTTGAAACGAATGAAACACGCCGTAGATCGCGAGGACCGCGAGGGCTTGCGAGATCCAGCGAACCCACCGACGCGCCCAGAGAGTTCGGAATCGCTCGATCATCGGTTCCGAGCTTAGCCTACCCTGAGACCGTCCGCCCGAACGCGAACCCTCGAGCATCAGAGCCCACACCCGCGGGCGAGGAGATCAGTCGGAAGTCGCGAAGTAACCGCTACTGATCTTGAGCGGTTCGGGACGCGCTCGTTCACCTTCCGGTCCAAACGCCTTTACCGTCGCCCCGAGCTCGTCGTTGCTCGGGACGGACGCGGGCACGACCTTCTCCGCTTCGGCGACGGAGGCCACGTGAAGGGTTTGCGTCGGGTATGCGAACTCGACCTTCAGGTCCCGCGCCAGCCGGAGAATTTCGAGATACACCGCATGTCGTCCGCGGAGCTCGGCCGACCAGCTATCGACCTTGAAGAAGAAGTACAGCATCACGTCGAGCGACGAAGCGCCAAACGCCTTAAAGTGTACCTCGTAGTAGTCTTTTCGAACGTTTGGGTTGGCCTGGAGAATGGCGCGAACCCCATCGCAGAACGCCTCCATCTGCTCCGGGGTGGTGTCATAGGTCAGGTTGAGCGTGACGTTGGTCCGGCGGTACTCGCGGGCGCCGTAGTTGTCGACGGGGGTCACGGTGATCGTCGAGTTCGGCAGTGTCACGAGGGAGTTGTAGAAGGTTCGGATCCGAGTCGAGCGCATGCCGACCTCTTCCACCGTTCCCTCGACGTCGCCCACCACCACCCAGTCGCCGACCTGAAACGGTCGGTCGGTGAAGATGCTGATGCTGCCGAACAAGTTGGCGGCAAGATCCTTGGCCGCAAGGGACAGCGCCAGGGTTCCCACGGTGCCGATGGCGAGGAGCGAGGTGACATCGACGCTCAGGTTCTGAAGCACGAAGAGGAGGCCGAGAATGACCACGAAGCCCTTCGCCGACCGGCGGAGGAGGGGAACAAGCTGATCGTCGAGCTTGGTGTCGGTACCTTCGGCGCGGCGCTCGAACACATTCGAGACGAGGTCCACGAGGCGATAGACGACGATCACGGCCGACACCGCCGCGATCACTCGCACGATGGACATGCCCACCTGATTGAAGCGAACGCCGAGACGAAGAAGCGGGAGACCCCACCCAAGCACCCCGGCGAGGGCAAGCGTTCCCACCGGCGCCGCCAGCTTGACGACGAAGCTCTCGTCGGCGTTTTCCTTCCGCCGCTTGATGAGGCGCGCAGCCCAGTTCCGAACAACCCACGCCACGAGCACCCGCGCAACGAAGCCGAGACCCACGAGGAGGAGGAGCCCGATGATCTGCCACCAGGCGACCCCCAAGAACGGCTTGTCGCGCATCCAGTCCGGGAGCTGGTCAAGCACGCCCTCGACGTCGACGGTGAAGGTCGCCCGGTAGAGAATGTCGATCTCAGCGACGCTCTCTGCTGACACGAGCCACTCGCCGCCGCTTCGAACCAACCACAGTTCGGGCACGCGGCTGCTCTCGGTCACATCGACGGTGGTGCCTTCTTCCGTCGCGCGGGTGTTCGGCAAGACATAAACCCGGCTCTTTCCATCGGCGGTCTCGTTGTCCGGCAGATCGTCCAGCTCCACGAAGAACCCACGAGCGTCGAGCACCGCCTTGAGCCGCTCGGCAAGGGCCTCGCGCTCGCCCCGCTCGATGTCCGCGCCATCCCAATCGAAGCACCGCACCGCGACTTCGGGCCGGTAGGCGTCTTCCTGAAGGTTGCCGAGCCAGGTCAGCACCGCGCGCCGAGGGGTCGAACAATCCGCTTCCGGCGGCTGTGCCAAGACGGTTCCCGCGAACAGTGTCGCCATCGCAAGCAGCGCGGTGGCAACGCCCGTCGCGGCAAAGGACGCTCTGGCAAAGGACGCTCTGGCGAAGTTCGCCACAACGATCGAGGGGGCTCGCTGGTTCATCCGGTCTCCTTGCACGGCGCAGCACGCTGCCCGCAGCGGCCGGGAGTGTAGCGAGATCGGGATCGTTTTTTCGATCCTCGTCCGTGCCCTTTCGCAGAACTCTCGTATGATCGTCCGGTGGGCGTTACGCACATTACGGGGGCGTTCATCAGCCCCACCGCCCCGACTCGAATCCGCGGCATCGAAACTGAACCGCGCATCGACTGGCAAGAGCTCCCCGCCCTTTATCGCGCCGCGCGCGATCACGCCCTCGCGACGCAGTGGACCCACGGGCCGGGCTACCGGCTCTATCTTCGACGGGTGGGGAGCTCCGAGCTCATCCATCAAGATCTTCCGGCAAGCCGGCGCTCCTATCTCGTGGTGGGAAGGCACCACCGGGCGGACCTCGTTCTCGACCGGGACCCTGAAGTATCGCTTCGGCATCTACTGTTTCGGGCGTTTGCGCCCACCGGGGAACCGCTGTCCCTTCGGGTAGTCGACCTCCGAGCTCGTCTCCCGTTTTTTGTCGACGACGACCGACCACTCCGATCCGCCGCGGTGTCAGGGCCGATCGGGCTTCGCTTTGGTCGCTATGCGCTTGTGGCGGTGCCCGCCGACGGCTCGGCGTTTGCGCTTCCCGATACCCTCCCCAAGACCCGGATCAGCGATGAGCCTCCGCGGGACTGGGGCCACACCGAGGTCACCGACATCACCCGGGTCGGACCGGTGACCTCGGTCACCGAGCTTTCGCCGAGAGGGAGCAAGCCGGCATCCGCGGTGCTGACCGTGCGACGAGGGGACCTCGAGGTAAGCGTCCCGCTATCGTCGGACGAGCTCCGGCGAGGAGTTCTGGTGGGGCGGGCTCGTCGCTGCTTCGACGGGGGAATCCGAGAGGTGCTCCACGCCGAGATCTCCCGGGCCCACGTGCTGGTGCTTCGAGAGGGTGGCCGCATTCGAGTGTTCGACCTCGCGTCGACGAACGGGCTATTTCAGGATGGCCGCTCGATTCGGACCCGAAGCGTTCCCCGAGGCGGGCTCGAGGTCACCCTCGCCAAGCGCCGGGGGGTCACCCTTCGCCTCGAGCGGCAGTTCCACTGAACAGTGTCCAATAAGCGGGCTAGACCAGAAGCTCGACGCGGCCGAGGAGGTAGTCGCGGGCAATGACCATCCAGTGGACCTCGTCGGGGCCATCGGCAAGCCGGCCCGCCCGCGCATGCCGGTACCAGCCGGCGAACGGAAGGTCGTCACTGTAGCCAAGGCCCCCGTGCATCTGAATGGCGTCGTCGAGCGTTTTGCAGAGCAGTCGAGATACGTGCACCTTGGCCATCGACGAATAGGTCCTCGCCCGCTTGTCTTCACCCTTCGAAAGAAGAAACGCACAGTGAAAGGTCATCAGGTTCCCCGCGTGGATCGCGGAGGCGTTCTCGGCGAGCCGAAGCTGGATCATCTGGTGACGCGCAAGCACCTTGCCGAAGCTCTCACGCGTCGTGACATAGTGGCGGGAAAGCTCAAGAGCGCGGTCCGCCATCCCGAGCCAACGCATGCAGTGAGTCAGCCGTGCGGGCACAAGTCGCGCCTGGGCCATACGAAAGCCCTGGCCAACCCCCCCGAGGACCGCCTCCGGCCCAACGCGCACGCCCTCGAAGCGAAACTCGGCCTCCCGATGCTGAAGCACCGGCTCACCCATCGTCGGAATCTCTCGAACATGCCGCACCCCTTCGGCGTGCCGATCGACGACGAACATCGTCGCGCCGTGCTTCGGGTCGTCGCTGGTCCGGGCCATCACAATGAGGAACGATGCATCCCGGCCGCCGGTCGCGTACCACTTGTGGCCATCGATCACGAAGTCTTCGCCCACCCGACGGGCGTGCGTGCGAAGATTGGATGGGTCCGCCCCCGCCCCCGGCGCGGGCTCGGTCATGCAAAACGCGCTCGTGATCTCCGCCGCGCAGAGCGGACGCAGATAGCGGGCCTGAAGCGCCTCCGTTCCGTGCCGAAGCAGGAGGTCCATATTGCCCTGGTCTGGGGCATCGGAGTTGAACACCCGGGCTCCGATCGGACTTCGGCCCATCTCCCGGAAGAGCACGCACATGCCCATGATGCCAAGGCCAAGCCCCCCGAACTCGGCGGGAAGGTGCGGCGCCCAGAGGCCCGCGTCGCGAACCCCCTCCTGAAGCCGGCGAAGCGTCTCGTGCTTGCCCGCTCGGTCCTCCTCGAGGACCGTCGACTCCTGCGGGATCACCTCCCGGTCGACGTGGCTTCGGACCCGCTGACGCAGTTCGGCAAGCTCATCGCTCAGGTCGAAGTTCACGATGCCTCCGGCTCGATCGCTTCGTCGAGCGCGAACCGCGGATTGATGACCTGAAGTTTGTCGCGAAGCGTCGCCACCAGGTGCGCCTCCACGTTCTCTCCGTCGACGGCATCGTTCCGAATCGCCTCGGAGAGGCGCCGGTTCAGATCGATGAAGAGCGCTCGCCGCTCGGCCCCGGTCGGGGGAAGGTCCGCGGTTCCTCCGAGGAGCGCCACAAGGCGCTCGAGCTCTCCCCGATCGTGCCCGTCTTCGAGGTCGACTTCGCTCGCCACGACCGAACAGAGATGAGCCGCGATCAGAAGGCGGAAGTTCAATCCTGGATCGGCAACCGCCGGGCGAATCTCTCCCGCGAGAAACCCTGCCACCGCACGGAGGAGAGTCGACTTGTCAGGACGATGCTGCATTTCAGTGGTCTCCCTTGGAGTTTCGGCCGCGGTCCAAAGTGCCCGCCCACCGCGGGCCCCGACGGATCAGCCGAAGCGCTTCCCATTCCATTTCCGCGGCCCGGCGACCGATCGCCACGAGCTCGATGTCGCTTTCTTCGCCGCTCAAGTAACGCTCGGCCTGATAGATGCTCCCGAGGCCCCAGGAGACGTTGTTGAACACCTCCCACCAGTGGATCGCTTCAGGGTCGATCTCCCGGCCGCTCGCCTCTCGATACGCGTGGTAGAACTCCGCGCGCTGGCCAAAGCCTCCGACCGGACGGTCGAGCCGCGAAAAGCGCCAGTCGCGAACGCAGATCCACGAGAGGTCCTCTTCCGGCGCGCCCCAATGGGCAAACTCCCAGTCGAGCACCCCCGCGAGGCCCGTTTCGCTCACCATGAAGTTCCCGGTGCGAAAGTCGCCGTGGACCAGCACGGTGCTGGCCCGCGGGGCGCGACTCCCCAGCCATCGGAGCGCGAAGTCCATCGGCGGGTGCGGCTCCTTGAGTTTCCCGAGCATCGACTCGAGCGAGCTCATCGCGGCGTCGGCGGCATCGCGAGTCGGGTCGGGGTTGTAGCCGGTCTGGAGCAGATCCGGATGCTCCTTCGGATCGACCGCATGGATCTTCGAAAGCTCCTTGGCGAGCGTCACCGGGAGCGTTCGTCGGGCGCTCTCGAGTTCGGGGCGCTTGACCACCCGCCGACCGATCGCCTCGCCGTCGACCCAGTCGAGGAAATAGCTCGACGCTTCCGGCCGACGGAGACCGGTGGTGAGAAAGCGCGCCCTTGGCGTCCGCACCCCGTGCGCTCGCGCAGCCCCGATCACCGCGTACTCCTGCGCCCGGTCGATGCTTGAAGGAAGCGATCGAACCGCATCCGAGCGCATCACCAGCCGCTCGCGGCTTCCCTCGTGGTCAAGCTCCACCTCGAAGTTCTCTTGGCAGGCGCCCCCGCTCATCCGGCGCACCTTCAGCACACTGACGCCCGGGAGCTCGTCGCGCAGCCGCTCCTCGATCTTCGTCCGAGTTTGTTCCACCGTGATCCGTCCTTTGCCGAAGGAGGCCACATGACGGTTCACATCGACAAGAGCGGAGCGCTCACGATTGTCACACTCGACCGAAAAGACCGGCGAAACGCCGTCAACCGAACGACCGCGGAGGCGCTTCAGGAAGCGTTCGAAGCGTTCGATGCCGACCCGGAAGCCCGCGTGGGCATTTTGACCGGCGCCCACGGGACGTTCTGTGCAGGGGCCGACCTCAAAGCGATCGCCAAAGGTCGACCCAACCGGCTCGAAGCCACCGGCCCGGGACCGATGGGACCGACCCGAATGCTCCTTCGAAAGCCGGTGATCGCAGCGATCGCCGGTCACGCAGTGGCGGGGGGCCTCGAACTTGCTTTGTGGTGTGACCTTCGCATCGTAGAAGAGGACGCGGTGCTCGGCGTGTTTTGTCGCCGCTTTGGTGTGCCCCTCATCGATGGGGGCACCGTGCGATTGCCCCGCATGATCGGTCTTTCCCACGCCTTGGATCTGATCCTCACCGGCCGGGCGGTGGGCGCGGACGAAGCACTTCGCATGGGGCTCGCGAACCGCGTGGTTCCTCCGGGCGCGGCGCTCGAGACGGCGCGGGAGCTTGCGACCGACCTGAGCCGTCTCCCTCAAGCTTGCCTGCGCAACGATCGGCAAAGCGCTTACGAACAGGCAGGGTTTTCCCTCGACGATGCCCTCCAGCGCGAGTTCGAGCTTGGCCTCGCTTCGCTCTCCGATCCAGAGATGATCGCCGGCGTCGGGCGCTTCGACGCGGGCGAAGGCCGACACGGCGCGACCTGAAGGCTTGGAGCTCATCTCAACCCGCCTTGGGGCCGCTCCGCGGCTTTTGCACGCCATCCGATGCCGTCCCCTCGGGCTCGAACATACTCGGCATGTCCTCGCCTCGCGGACGCACCACCTGGCCCACTCCTTTCCGCCGACTTCAAGGAGTGTTGAGATGAGCTTTGGGCAAACACCCCGGTCGACGTGGCGTCAGAGGTAGAGCGCGGAGCCGAGGAGCAGGGAAAACTCGTGAATCGTGATGTCTCGGACCTGGTCGAGGAAGAGATCGTCGGAACCGGGAGCGAGGATGAGGCCTCCTACCTCACCAAAGCCCACCGCGTAACGAAAGCCGATCGTGGTCGAGAACACCACCGCGTCCGAGTCCTCTTCGTCGCCGAGGTCGTAGGCGCGGTTGAAGTGAATCCCCAGCGTGAGCCCGTAAAAGTCGGCCTGGAGCTCACTGAACTCCAGCCGCTGTGCGTCGACGGGGCTCCGATCGGTAAACAACCCAGCTCCCGCGCTCACCTTGTCGAAGAGGTGAAACCGGGCTCCCGCCCGAAGGTTCCAGGTAAATTCCCGATCCACCACCAGCTCCTGATTGGAGTAGGCGGGCTGGATGTCCCCATCGAGCGAAACCCATCCCCGATCCCACGCGTAGGCCACGCCGGCCCGAATTCGCACTGGACTCGACACCCCGGCATCGAACTCGAAGCTCGACTCGTCCTCGGGAGTGAACTCGAGGAACGGATCTTCGCCTTCCACGTCTGCGGCGACCCCCGTGGTCGCGTCGACGTCCACCGAGCTCACCAGCGTCACATCCGGCGCTTCCACGCTCAGCCCGAGATGGAGCCCGTCGACCGGTTCCCACTGAGCACCAAGGCGCGCCTCGAAGCCAAATACCTTCACCGACACGAGGCTTGACGCGCCCACGAAGACATTGCTTGTGGGCGTCATCTCCGACGCCCAGAACTGACTCGAGGCGAACACCGACAGGTAGCTCACAAAGAGCGACAGCCCGACGCGAAAGCGGGGGGTCGCGCTCCATCCGATTCCCCCGCCGACATAGTAGGTGCTCGAACTCTGGGTGAGGCTCACCCGAAGCGACGCCATATTCGTGCCGTCGTCGCCAAGCACGTTGGTCTTGATCGACACGTCGTTGAGCTGAGGGACAAACACCCCGAGACCGATGCGAAGGTCATCGCCAACGGGACGCACATAGGTGAGCGCCGACGGGACCGAAACGATCTCCACCACATCGCCATCCGCGCGCACGCCCGTGGTGGTGGTCGTGAAGCTCGGGGCGATGTACCAGCGGAGGGTAAACGCCGACCCGGTCACATCGACCGAGGCGCTCTCGGCGAGCGCCAGGCCGGCGGGGTTGTACCAAAGCGACGTCCCATCGTTCAGCGTCGCCGTGACCGCTCCCCCGGTCAGCGAGGCCTCATTGCCGATCAGAACCCCGTCGTCATTGCCCGCCGCCGCAGGACGGGGAAAGCCCAGCGACAGCACCGCCACTGCGCACAGCGCCCGGAATGCATCCATGGCCGGGTTATACGCGGGAGCGTCTTCACCTCTCTAGTAGGGCGACGTAGGTTCTCGCGCAAACGCTCAAGGTTTCATAGGGACCGGGCGAGAAGACGATAAATACCCGCCAACAATTGGCGGTCTCACCAATCGTGCTCCACAATAATTTTACGGTGCGCACAGCAGTGAAGTTTCTGCTCCTTGGCTCCACGCTTTTGATCGCGTGTGGCCCTGGCCAATCCTTGGAAACCGCGGCGCCGTCGACCAGCGAGACCGCCCCGCCTCCGGAGACGCCCGTCGAGCCCACCGCGGGCGCCGAGGCGTACGCCTGTGAGAGCCGGATTCCCGTGTAAGAGACGGGCCAACGGCAGGCCGAGGTGTGCCCCGCCGAGGCCCGCGACCGCGGCCTCACCGTATTGAATCTCAGCCCGGAGTGGACTCCCTCGATCTTCAGCGAGACGCCGGAAGAGGGCGAGCAGCCCTATCGGAGCACTTATCTCGAGCTCGCGGACCAGCGGGTCCGGAGGCGGCCCCAGATCGGGGAGCGCTTCCTCGAGCTCTACGGCATTTTCCCCACCTTTCGGGTGCTCCGCGAGCGCGTCGCCGACGAAGATCGCCACGCGTGCCACGCGGCCATCGAAGACGGAGTGCTCGACGAGGTCGACGGGACGATCCGAGCCTGGGGCGCTGCGGTCGAGACCCAGCGACGACGCGTTCGAACCGTCACCTATCTCCGAAACCGTCTATCCCGCGCGAAGGAGCGGCTCGGGCTGAGCGATCTTTCCGAGCTCGCGACCCACGAGGACTACGGGCGGCTCTACGCGCAGTACGAAGAGGAACGAAAGCCGGTCGAGGCAGTAACCAAGATGCAGGCGCATCTTCGCTGCGATGGCTTGCTTCGCGGCCGAAACCGGCCGGGGATCTTTGACTGGCGCTCGGCCGCCGGGCTCCGCGAGTTTCAGCAGATGCACATGGTGGTCTCGCCAGGCCTGCTCGACGAGGGCACCCGTGAAGCCCTTCGCGTGGACAGCCGAGAGGCGGACTTTCGCGCGGTGCTCCGCGCGCTTCGGGAACGGGTGATCTCAGCGACCGGGCTCCTCGAGGACGGTTCGGCGAGTCGCGAATGGCAGGAGGTTCTGGGTCGGCGTCTCGATCCACGGGAATTCCACGCCGATGTCGGACATCCGGCGCTCGAGGATGGGGCGCCAGACTTGATTTCTCCGGCGACGGAGGCCGCGGCATTTGCCCTCGGCTGGACCGATCCCGAGACCATCGGCGAGCGCCTCGCTATGGCGGAAGGCTTGGTTGCGGTGCGGCTCCCCCCGGTTCCCAACTACCACGGCCAGCACATGGCGCTTCGCGCGGTGATCGATCGCGGCGACGTCTACTACGCCTACCCGTACGCCGAAGACGGTTAGCCCCGCGGAGGCCGGGTCGACCGGCGGCCGGTGCTTACGCTCTACGCAGACACGGACCAGGGCGAGGTGGCGCTCGTTCGCTGGAGCACGACGATCGGCGGCTGGAAGTCCGAGCTCGATGCCGAAGGCAATGTCGGTCTTCGCTACAAAGAGTCTCCGGCGGGTCCGCGGATTTGGCGCGACGTGATCGCATCGCCGGCCTGGCTTCCACCCCCCCCCACCCCCGACGACGACCTCATCCGGAACGGTCGTCCCGACTACGGCTTGTTCGGCCCTGGCTATCGCTCCGCCTACGGACTCACGATGGTCATGCACCACAAGGTCATTCCCACCGACGACGAGCCGCGCTTTGCCGATGAAGGCATCCGCGCCCACGGCTCGGTGAGTTATCGTTCGATTCTCCGAGGCACAAGCCATGGCTGCCATCGCCTCTACAATCACCTTGCGGTGCGCCTGTCCTCGTTCCTGGTCGACCATCGAAACCACGTGCGACACGGCGCCATCCCCGCCAACTTCGCCCGGACGATGGTCCACGAGGGCGAAGAGATGAGCTTCCGGATTCGCTCACGCGGCTATCGCTTCGAACTCACGCCACCGGTCGAGGTGGAAGTGCTCGAGGGACGGATTCGCGGGCCCGTTTCGCGCCCGCCACAGGGCTTTCGCCGACTGCGGGAGGAGCTCGTCGCAGACGCCCTCGCCGCCACGGCCGACTGACTGCGTGCCAAAGGAGGACTCGGAAGCTCGCGCGGTCAGCCGGGATCGACGTCCCGTGCGCCGTCCGCGAGTGTTCGCACTTCCTCGATCAGGCTCAGCATGTCGGTGGTGCAGAGATTCGATCGGTTTCGGAGCTCCCCGAGGAGTCGCTCGTCGGGATTGGAACGACCGAGCTGCTCGGCGACGGTTTCCCAGGTCGCGTAGTGTTCCGCCAGGCTTCCCTTCTGGGGCACATTCGCGATGTGATTTCCCGGCTCGCCCCCTTGAAGGAGCTCTCGCTGAACGAGGAGCACGGCCCGGACGATATTGCAGCGCAGGGTGTTCGAGGCTTGCGAGGTGAACGTGTCACCGTCGCCCGCTCGGCGAAATCCGGCGGGTCGAAGAAACAGTCGCTCCCCGTCGAGGAGCGGATGGACCGGCTGGGTCGAAAAGAACCCCTGCCCTTCGGGATGCTCCGCCGTTCCACGAAGCTCCTCGTAGAACCGCACTTGCTGCGCCACCCGGTGTGCGTAGAAAAACGGAAGGTGGACCTCGCGCTGGACGAAGCCGTGAAGCGCCCAGTAGTGAAGCTGATTCGGCACCATGCCTTCTCGCATCATCAGCGCCGGGTCGTAGAGCATGCCAAGGGTCTGCCACGGGTGATTGATCTGTCGGCTCAGCTCGATCGCTTCCCCGGTCGCCAGGTCTTGCTCCGGAATCTCCCCCGCGGGTTCCGCCGGCCAGCTCGCGAGCATCGGCCCTGCGTTCCGGCAGTTGAACTCGGCGAACTGCGCGCCCATCCGATAGAACGGGTTGAGATTGTTGCCGTAACCGATGTGGGGCGCGAGTCCCAGCTCGTGCCAGCCGTCCCGCCCAAGGGCCGCCATGCGCAGATAGTGCTGAACAAGCATCAGGCTCTCGCGTTTCTTCAGGTCGGTGAATCCGAGGAACCCACCGGAGCCATGGATCGCGTTGCAGCGCCCGTTCGCCTCCCGATTTGCCTCTTCTGCACGCTCGGCATAGCCGAGATCGTGGGTCTCCTCGGAGAGGCCTCGGACCAGGCCCAGGAGATTCGCTTCGCTCGGGTCGTCGATATACGCGTCCTCGGCGGCATACCAACCCCCGGGGTCGTTCGGCACCCGGCCCACCCCCGCGAGATAGTCGTTGATGGTGTTGTGGGGGTCGCCATTGAAGCCGTCCTCGGTCCAGCGCGGAAGTTCGATGCCGATGGGGAGGCGACGAAGGTCTGTCGCTTGGAGTTCGGAGATCACGCGTCGCGCGTCGGCCACGGTTTCCACCGCCCCGTTGATGACGAAGTAGTCCATCGCGACGAGCTGCTCGCCGAACGACTGGTCCTGTTCCGCCGGCGTCGCGCCAGGAAGCACCTCGCCCCCAGGCTGAAGCGGCCGATAGTCCGGACTACACGGCCGACCGATATTGAAGCGACGGCGCTGGGCGTGCACAAGATTCACGAGCGCCGCGGAGTCGCCCGGGTCGAGATGGAGGCGCGCCCGCCGGAGGATCTGATCGTCGTGAAAGCCAAAGATCGCAAGATCGAAAGCGTCAGGACTGTGGCAGTTCGCGCAGGCGACGCCCTCGTGATCCGGCTTTCGCCAGATGTCGAGACCGGCCTGATAGGCCTCCTCCACCTGCGATTCGCTCCACGTCCACTCTCCTCCGAGGGCACGGGGAGTGGGTGCAGAGCCCGCGATTCCCTGAAGGACCTCAAAGTCATTGCGCAGCGACGCATCGTCGATCGATGCCGAAGCAAATGCCGGCATCGCGTCGCCCTTCCCGTCCCGGACCGCCGCGCGAAACTCCTCGAAGGACAGGGCGCCGGGGATCGCGGGATACCCGCTCAGCCCTTCCCCGCTCGGACCGTGGCAGCTTGAGCAGGTCGTCCGAAATGGCTCGGAGAGCGGAAGGTCGACCTCGACGCCGAAGGTGTAGGGGGGAGCGTCCACCGTCGGGCAATCGAGCACCCCCTGAAGCGCGGTGGCCGGCGCCTCGCCCGGGCCTCCCTCTCCCACGATGGGTGGGTCGAGCGGACGATCGATAGGATGTTCATAGGGATTGTCTGGCGCACCGACCGCGCCATCGGTCCCGCAAGCCGCCAGCACGATCCCGAGGGGGAGCCCGTACCTTGCCCACCGAAAATGAAGAGCCCTGCGTCGATTTGGGAACACGGTTCGCACGTCGAATCCTCCGGTCGCTCGGAGGGTTCAGTCGAGATGAGTCCTCAAAACGGACCCCGGGTCGGGCCGACTTTCCGTCCGGCTTCCTCTCCGTCCACAGGCTTCAGGCGCGCCGAAGGACATCCCTATCCGGGCGAACCCGGCTTATCGGCGCGGAGCCGTCGATACTGGGTCACCGCCCAACGGGTGATGAAATAGAACGGCACACCGGTCGCGACCCCAAGGACCAAGCTCCCCACCCAGAGCTCGGCACCCATATTCCAGAGCGTCTCCCCAAGATCCGTCCAGAACTCGGTGGTCCACATGTCGGTCCAGAAGTTGGAGTCCTGGTTCTCCGCCCCTTCCAGTCGCTCTTCGACGATCGCCGCCCCATCCTCGGCGGCTCCCCCGTGGAGGAGCAAGGAGCCAAGCCACCAGCAAAAATAGTAGAGCGGTGCCGCGGTAAATGGATTGGAGATAAACAAGATGGGCACTCCGCTCACCTTGTTGGTCCGGATCAGCGACGCGATCGCGACATAGATCGCGATTTGAAATCCGAGCGTTGGGGTCATCGCCACGATGAACCCGAGGAGGACTCCCGTCGCGATGCGATGCGGGGTGTCATCCACCCCAAGGATCCGGCGAACCACCACATCCTTGAGCCGCTCGTAGAGCTTGCGAATCACTCCGAACGAGCTCCTGGCGCGCCGTAGCCCCCGCCGCCGGGAGTCTCGATTCGGAGCCGGTCGCCGGGCTTTACGGTGACGCGAACCCGACCGGGAAGCGGGTTTCCGTTCAAGAGATTTCGCCCCACGGCACCGTCTTCGCCTCCATCGAGTCCGTAGGGAGCATGGACACGACGCTCCGAGACAATGGAGACCGTCATCGGAGCGTCGAATCGCAGTTCGCGAACGATGCCATCGCCTCCCCGGAACCGCCCCCGGCCGCCCGAACCTCGGCGCAGGCCGAACTCCAGCACCCGGACCGGAAAGCGACTCTCGAGCACTTCCGGATCGGTGATGCGAGAATTGGTCATGTGGCTGTGCACGCCGGAAGCGCCGTCGTGGCGAGGGTCCGCTCCGACCCCGCCGGCGATGGTCTCGTAGTACACCATGCGGCGATCACCGAATGTGACGTTGTTCATCGTGCCCTGGCTCGCCGCACAGCACCCCAACGCCCCCAGAAGCACGTCCACGATTCGTTGGGAAGTCTCCACATTTCCGGCGGATACGGCGGCGGCGGGGGGCGGATCAAGGAGGCTGGGAGAAGGAATCACGATCGACACCGCATCGAGGCAGCCTTCGTTCAGCGGCATTGCCCGCCCAACCAGACACCGAAGCACATACAGAATCGCCGCGCCGACCACCGCCCGCGGGGCGTTCGAGTTGCCAGCGCTCGGCGGGGAGCTGCCCGAGAAATCGAAGGTCGCGAGCTTCCCGTCGATCGTGATCGCCACCGAGATCGGGCTCCCGTCATCGAGAAAGTCTTGGTACCTCAGTTCGCCTGGGGGAAGCGCCCCGATGCGGTCGCGGACGAGCGATCCCGCGTAGGCGCGAAGCCTCCCCATCGCGTCGGCCACGAGCCTCGGCGAAAACTGTTCGGCGAGCGCCCCGAGTCGCTCGGCTCCGAGGCGTGCCGCCGCGATCTGGGCCTCGAGATCGGCGAGGTTTTCGTCGGGCCGTCGGGCAGGATGGGGCCCGCGAAGAAAGGCCTCCCGAAGGGTCCCCCGCTCGAAGGTTCCCTGGTGCACCACACGAAGGCCCGAGAGCACGATCCCTTCCTCCGCGAGGCTCCGGGACTCGGCGGGCATCGACCCCGCCGTGACGCCGCCCACATCGGCATGATGTCCCCTGCACGCCACGAAGAATCGCTGGTCTTCGAGGTCGACCGGGGCGACCACCGTGATGTCGGGGAGATGCGATCCGCCCTGGGTGGGATCATTGGTCGCAAACGCGTCGCCGGGCTCCATCTCCGGGTGTTTGGCGATCACGGCGCGGACCGCCGCCCCCATCGATCCCAGATGCACTGGAATGTGCGGAGCGTTGGCCACGAGTCGGCCATCCCCGTCAAATACGGCGCACGAGTAGTCGCGTCGATCACGGATGTTCGTACTGACCGCAGTTCGCTGAACCGCCGCGCCCATCTGCTCCGCAATCGCAGCAAACCGTCGATGGAACACCTCGAGAAGCCCCGGATCGATCTCCCCCTCCCGGCGACGGCGGGCCGAGGCCTCGTCGGCCGCGATATGGAGCACTGCGGTGTTGTCGACCCAGAACGAAAAGCCGGGTTCGATGACATAGGTGCCCGTGTCGTCGATCACCAGAGCGGGTCCCGGGCGACGATGCTCCAGTTCGAGGCTTTCGCGAAGAAACACCGGTACGTCGTGGTCGGTGCCTTCGATCCGCAGTCGATGCCGTCGAAGGATCGAGCCGTCACCGCCCTCGTGAACCACCGGGGTGGGCAGTTCTCCGGGACTTCGCGCCTCCACCCGAGCGAGCCAGAGCTCGAGCCCCGCATCGGGCCGAAGATAGCCAAACAGCCGCTCGTACCTCGCCTCAAACGCCGCCCGCACCCCGGCAAGGTCACCGAGCGGCACCGTGAGGGTGGTTTCGGTTCCGGTGTAGCGAAGCCCGAGCTCTTCCACGGCTTCGGCATCGGCTCGACCCAGAGCCGACATCGCTTCCTCGGTGAGCCGTTTTATGGCGTGGCGAGCCTCTTTGAGCGCGTCCGGGGTGAGGGGAACCCCCGCAAGGTCGTGTTCGCGAAAGACGCTCTCGCGAGCCACCCCGATCCCGAACGCGCTCATCACTCCGGCGTAGGGGTGGGCTAGGATCTTTCGGACTCCGAGCCGGGCGGCCAGACTGCAGGCGACCTGACCCGCTGCGCCGCCGTAGATCACGAGCGAATGCTCCCGGACGTCGTGGCCCTGCGCGACCGAAACGCGCCGAATCGCTTCGCCCATGGTGGTCAGCGCCACTTCGAAAAAACCCTCGGCGACCGCCAACCGATCGATCCCTCCGCCCGCGGTCGCCATGGCATCGAGGGCCGTCTGGACGGGGCCCCGCTGAAGCGCCAAAGGAAACCGGTCGTCCACGAGCCGACCCAACTCCAGATGGATGTCCGTGAGCGTGAGCTCCTTGGCGTCCGCCCGGCCGTAACAGAGGGGTCCGGGGTTCGCGCCGGCGCTCTCCGGTCCCACTTGGAGCGCGGCGCCGTCGAACCGACAGATGGAACCGCCGCCCGCGGCAACGGTGTGGATATCGAGCATCGGCGCGCGAATCACCGCTCCCGCGACGGCTCGTTCAAAGCGACGTTCGAAGCGTCCGTCATACCGAGAAACATCCGTGGAAGTTCCTCCCATATCGAAGCCAATGACCGGTCCGAGGTCGCGCTTGTCCGCGAGGAACGCGGTGGCGACGACCCCCCCCGCGGGTCCCGACAGCACGGAGCCTTTGCCCGCAAAGTTCTCCGGTCGAGCGAGGCCCCCCCCCGATTGCATGATTCGAACCTCCGTGCCCTAGGCGAGCTCACCTTCCAGTCCCCGTATATCGGCCCGGCGGAGTGGCCTCAGATCCGCGTTGATGCACGTGGTTTGGGCGCGCCCGAGATAGCATCTTGATACGCTTACCTGATGG
>JBCCZL010000101.1:0-20484 GCA_039187775.1 Myxococcota bacterium | reverse complement strand
GCCGGCGCCGGCCTTGGCCGCCGCCGGCGCCGCGGCGATCGTGCTGCGGATCCAGTAGGTCTCGAGAGATCGGGTGCCTCGGCCGCGGCGGCCTGGTAGCTTGAGCTTATGCAGAATCCTCAGGGTTATCATCCGCCGCCGCAGGGTTTTGGCGGCCCTCCGGCCCCGCAATCGCCTTCGATGGAGCCGCTCGCCCTGGTTTCCCTCATCTTAGGGATCATGTCCTGGATCGTCGCGCCAGTGCTGCTGTCGATCCCGGGGGTGATCCTCGCCAAGATGGCGATGAACAAGATCGAGCGCGGCGAGGCTCCGGTGGAGTCGAAGAGCTACGCCCAGATCGGGTTTTGGCTTTCGATGTCCAACATCATCCTCTGGTGCATCGGCATGATCGCCGTGTGCTGCCTCTACATCGGCGCGTTCGGCCTCGTGCTCGGCGCCGAAGGGGCGAGGCAGTACTAGCAGGCGGTTGCAAAACTCCGCGCGCGCCTCCAGCACGGGTACCGCTCGCACCCGCGACCGGCCTTCGGCCTGCCTCCTCAAATAACTCGGTTATTCCTCGTCGGCTCGCGGGCGCGACCGGCACCGTCGCGAAGCTGGATCCACCCACGGGCCTTTTGCAACAGCCTGCTAAATCGTGGACTCAGGGTGCTCCTCGGCGAAGCACGCGAAGCTCCACTTCCATCCGCATCGGATCGAAGAACGAGGACATCGGGCCGGAGTCGACCCCAAAATCCAGCCGCTGGCCTCGCCGCACCGAGATCGATGCGGTGTCATCGGGGGCGACCGACCAGCGGTTGCCTTGGCCGATCATGAACGGGTCTTCCAGGGTTCGGCCGATCTCTCGACCGTCGAGCCAGACAAGACCCGTCACCCCGTCGGCGGCTTCCCAACCCGGCCGGTCGCTCGAGGGCACGTCGTCGTAGCGAAGCACGAAGTCAGCGCCGATCTCCCCATCGAAGGGCGCGACCCAACGACGGACCGGCACATAGTAGTTCGAACGGTCCATCTGGAGTTCGGGGTGCGCCCCCATCTCCTGAAGGCGAGCCCCCGAGCTGCAGTCGCCCTCCGCCTCCGCCTTCCAGCAATCGTTGACCGGAGACATGAGCTCGAAGTCGGTGGAGGCATCGTACATTTGGTTGTTGTCGGCGAGGCGGTTGTAGAAGCCGTAGAACCAGCTTTCGAAGCCTTGGGCGAGCCCGTACCCCGCAAGGGATCCGATGGCGTCTGCCGGACAGGCATCGTCAAGCGTGGTTTCGAGGGGAAGATCCATGAATCCGGTGGGCACGCAGCGGCCCGCCTCGCAGGTCTCGCCGTCGCCGCAGGCCTCGGTCCGAGCGACGCATGGATCGTCGAAGAGGAGCGTGTATCGGCGCACGAGATCGGACGCGTAGCCACCACGCAGGGTTTGGCGGGTGACGAGGGCACCGGCGGAATCGAGGAACTCGACTTCCACTTCGAATCTTCGAGCGATGTCGCCATCTTTCGGAGCGATGGGGATTCGAAGAGGGAGGAGCCCTTCCGGAGTGGCGCCGGGGGGATCGGTCGCGCCGGCAAATCCGACGGTTCGCTGGGTGACGAGGGTGCCTCCTTCTTCACGAACGCTCACTCGGGCGGTGAGCGCCGGCCGAAGCGCGGTTTCCTCCGCGTATACGCATACGACGGATTGGGCCTCGTCCACGTTGCTACAGCTGGCGGAGACCAGCGTGAGGACAAGGGCGAGCCCAGTTCGCATCCCGTCAAAAATACGAAACCCCTTCCTGGCCAACAAGCGATTGGCGTCCAGAAGGTGAGGTCGCAGACCCACTTCGACGCCCACGCGGAAAACGCCTGTCGCCGATTCGACTACTTGCGGCTTAGGAACAGTTCGACCTTGCTCTCCGTGGGCGATCCCACGTAGCGCTCGAAGTCGATACCATAGCCTCGCTTCTCTTCCAGCGTTTCGTAGACCTGGGTCCAGAGCTTGACCGTGGTGTCCGGCACCGGTCCCTCGTCCTGGAGACGAAGATAGGTGCCGCTAGGAATCACGATCTCTTCCTCGCCGTCCTTGAGCGGCGCATCACTCTGCCGCCCGACGAGAACCCGGTACCCGCCCGTGTAGTCGGACTCGTAGTCGAAGTAGACGCTGTAGTTCGGCGAGCCATCCATGGCGAGGTGGCCCCCCGCACCGGCCCGTTGCCACAGCCCGCCAATGTCGGTCGGAGCGTTGCTCGCGTGGGTGGATACGGCCACGCCCACGACGCGGATATCGGGCTCTAAGGTGTGTTCCATCGAAGCAGTCTGTTCCATCGAAGCAGTCTGCTCCATCGAAGCAGTCTGCTCCATCGCTGATTTTCAGTCCAACCTCGAGCGAAGACTCAAAAGCTGCACTGACCGGTCATCGCGTCACAGCGGAGGGTCGGTGCGAGCATCTGACAAAAGCTGTCGCCGCCATAGAAGTTACAGCGGGGCGCGCATACGCTGAAGAGTCGGGTCCAGCACACCTGATCGAGGGTGCCCACGCCCACACAGTCTGCGTCCGACCCGCAGCGGCAGGTAAATAGGTCGGTAAACCCGTCGGCGTCATTGTCGGTCCCATCGCAGCATTCGCTAAGCGGACCGAATGGTGAACAGTCGGGGTCGGCACAATCCTGTCGAGTGTCGCAGTCATTGTCGGCGCCGTCGGTGCACATCGCGACCCCGAGCTCCCGGGCGCGGCAGATGCCCCCGTCCAGCCCCGAATCCGGCCCCCGATCGGTTCCGGCGTCTCCGCCCGCATCGCCGCACGCCGGGCGGAGCTGGCACTCGGGATCGGCACAGTCGACGGCGCCGTCGCAGTCGTCGTCGATTCCGTTTCGGCAGTCCTCCGGCCTCGGGGTACAGCAGGCGGGTCGAAGGGTGCAGGCGGGGTCGGCGCAGTCGATGGCGCCATTGCAGTCGTCGTCGAGGCCGTCGCGGCAGCGGGTTTCCGTGCGGGTCCGGGGCACGCACATGCGGCAACCCGGATCGGTGCCGCAGGCAGGGTCGGCACAGTCCATCGTGCCGTTGCAGTCGTCGTCGAGGCCGTTTCCGCATCGGCTCTCGGTCATTTCAGTGGGCGTACACCGGCAGGCGGGCCGGCTGGCGCAGCGCGGGTCTGCGCAGTCGCTTCGACCATTGCAGTCGTCATCGCGCCCATCGCCACAGAAGATCTCGACGGGCGCGACCGGGGTGCAGCTGCAGCGTGGATCCATGCCGCAGTCGACATCGACGCAGTCGATAAACCCGTCGCAGTCGTCGTCGCGCCCGTCGCCGCAGGCGAGCTCGACCGTGCCACGCGGGGTGCAGGTCGCGCACGCCGGATCCATCGTGCAGTCGGGGTCGGCGCAGTCGACCAGCCGATCGCAGTCCTCATCCACCCGGTCTCCGCAGGCGAACTCAAACGGAGCGCAGGGCGCAAGGCAGGTGGGGTCGAGGGAGCAGTCGGCGTCATCGCAATCCGTGAGCATGTCGCAGTCGTCGTCGAGTCCGTCGGCGCACCGGACCTCCGAAGACGTGCAGGGCGGGCGACAGCTCGGGTCGTCGCGGCAGTCGACGTCGAGGCAATCGATGAACCCGTCGCCGTCGTTGTCGGCCCCATCGGCGCAGAACCCGGTTTCTGGCCGGAGTCCGGTGGACACGTTGAGTATGAAATCCCCGCGATCGCTTCCGAAGCCGTCGATCACCACGAGCACCTGGGCCCCCGCGGTGAGCTCGACCGCGACTTCGCTCTGTACCGAGCCGTTTTGGTCGTCGTTGCACGCCCCCGGGAGTTCGGCCCCGCCGCACCCGCTCATCACGTAGAGCACCGTGTCGTAGCTCGAACCGAATGTGTCGAAGTACCAGGTGCCGTCCCGGGGAGCGGTAAAAAGAAACGACCGATCCGGCGCCGCGTCGCCACCACAGGTGCCGCGCTGCGCGTTGGATGCGCCGGCACTCGACCCACGGGCCACCGCGGCGCCGGTTCGCGTTCCAACATCGCCGCTCGGACAGCTCGTGACGACGCACATCGGGTCCGGCCGACGGGCGAAGGAGCAGCGACCGCTTCGGTCGTCGCAGCGGTCCTCGGTGCAGCGGTCGCCGTCGTTGCACTGGACCGCTTCCCCGGGTACGCACCCCCGGTTGGTGCACAGTTCGCGGCCATTGCAGAACGAACCGTCGTCGCAGCGACCATGGTCGGGCCTCGAACTACAGCCTCCGGCCGCTTCGCTGCACTCGTCTCGGGTGCAGCTCACCCCGTCCTCGCAAACGAGGGGTCGGCCCGCAAGGCAGACCTCGGCGCTACCGCAGCGTTCGGTGCCATTGCAAAGAAAGCCGTCGTTGCAGTCTTGATCGCGTTCGCAGGGTACCACCGCGCACCCTCGCTCGACGACGCAGAGTTCGCCGGCGAGGCACCGACTGCTGTCGGGAAGGGACTCGCAACCCCCCGCCGCCTCGCGGCATCGATCGTCGGTGCAATCGACGCCGTCGTCACAACGAAGGGGCGCCCCCGGGAGACAGGCCCCGCCTTCGCAGCGTTCGGCACCGTTGCAGACCAGGCCGTCGTCGCAGTCGCCGGCGGTGCGACAGCCCGCGTCGACCGCCGAGTCCGGCCGCTCGTCTACGCCGTCGTCGATCGTGGTTCGGCCGCACCCCGCGACGGCCAGCATCACGATGGCGGAACGTACATAGAACGTTCTCGGAACCGGGGCCATCTGCCCCAAACCTATCACTCGATGGCCCGATCGAAGAACACCGACGTCGAGGTCGGCCCTGACCGCGAACCCGAGACGCCGCGCCGAAGACTCCGCGCGCCAGAGTAGCTCACAGAGCCGGAGGGGGACCGTGGAGGTGTTTCACGCCGGAATGAGGGGAGGACAAAGTGCCTCCTCTAGAAAACGCACTGGCCTGCGTTCGGTCCGCTCGTCTCGCATCGGAGACCGGCGCCCACCACGCCACACAGGGCGTCGCCGCCGAGCAGTCGGCAGTCGGGCCCGCACACATTGAGGGTAGCGGTGTAGCAGACCTGCGGAAGGCTTCCGACACCCGCGCAGGTGCTGTTGTCAAAGCAACGGCACGTGAGGATGTCGGTGAACCCATCGCCGTCGTCGTCCAGACCGTTGCAGCACTCGCCGCCCGCGCCAAGTGGAGAGCAGTCCGGGTCCCCACAGTCGATGATCCAGTCGCAGTCGTTGTCTCGCCGATCTGTGCACATCGCGACCCCGAGTTCGTTGGCTTCGCAGATCGTCGCGTCGGTCCCGGCGTCGGGGGGGCTTGCGTCCGGGACGCCGCCATCGGAAACCGGGGGGCACTCAGGGCGGCCGATACACTCGCTGTCGACACAGTCGACGAAGCCGTCGCAGTCGTCGTCGAACCCGTTGGCGCAGGAGATTTCGGTGGGGAGACACGGCCGGCAGCTCGGGTGGGCGGCGCATTGGCTGTCGCCACAGTCGGTCTGCCCGTCGCAGTCGTCATCGAAGCCATTGGTGCAGCTGGTCTCGAAGGGGGCGCACATTCCGCACGCCGGATCCATCGCGCAGTCCCGGTCCGCGCAGTCGGTGAGGCCGTCGCAGTCGTCGTCCACGAGGTTGGTGCAGTTCTCAGGACGCGGTACGCAGCACAGCGGGTCGCCAGCGCACACCGGGTCGGCGCAATCGATGAGGCCGTCGCAGTTATCGTCCACACCATTAAAGCACTGCTCTGGCGAGGGAAAACAGCAGCTCGGGTCCCCTCCGCAGTCCGGGTCGGCACAATCGATCCGGCCATCGCAGTCATCGTCGGCGCCGTCGGTGCACCGAAGCTCGGTCGGAGTGCAGCTTGGGCAGCTCGGATCTCCCGTGCAGGCGGGATCGTCGCAGTCGATGAGACCGTTGCAGTCTTCGTCGAACCCGGTCGCGCAGATCTCAAACGGAAGACAGAAGCTGCACAGTGGGTCGGCGGTGCAGTCGGGATCCGCGCAGTCCACGATCATGTCGCAATCGTCGTCCCGGCCGTTCCGGCACGCTTCCGGCACGCATCCGGGGCCGCAGCTCGGGTCGAGCCGGCAGGCGGGGTCGGTGCAGTCAGCCTGGCCGTTGCAGTCATCGTCGATCGCATTGGTGCAGATCTCGAAAGGAAGGCAGATGGCGCAGGCGGGCGTTCCCGCACAGGCGGGATCGTCGCAGTCGGTGAGCATGTTGCAGTCGTTGTCGCGGCCGTCGCGGCAGATCTCGGTGGGCGCACAGACCACACAGCTTGGGTCGAGAGCGCAGTCCGAGTCGGCGCAGTCAACCGCCATGTCGCAGTCATTGTCGAAGCCATCGCGGCACACCTCGGGCGTGCAGGTCACGCAGTTCGGCGCCATCGTACAGTCGCTGTCGGAACAGTCGGCGCGGCCGTCGCAATCGTTGTCGGCGCCGTCGTTGCACACCTCGGGGACGCACACCCGGCAGGACGGATCGAGGGCGCAGTCTGAGTCGGCGCAGTCAACCGCCATGTCGCAGTCGTTGTCGACGCCGTCGCTGCAGATTTCGGGAGTGCAGAGCGGACAGCCCGGACCGCCGGCGCATTCGGGATCCGCGCAGTCGGTGAGCATGTCGCAGTCGTTGTCGATGCCGTCGCCGCAGGCGAACTCGAAGGGAGCGCACATCATGCAGAACGGGTCGGCGCTGCAGTCCGGATCTGCGCAGTCGATGCGCATGTCGCAGTCGTCATCCACGCCATTGGTGCATTGCTCGGGAACGCAGCCCACGCAGGCGGGGTCACCGGCACAGTCCGAGTCGGAGCAGTCGACGAGAGCATCGCAGTCATCGTCGAGACCATTCGAGCAGGATTCGGGAAAGCACATGAGGCAGTCGGGCGTTCCCGAGCAGTCGGGGTCGGCGCAATCGAAGAGGCCGTCGCAGTCGTTGTCGAGCCGGTCGGCACAAAAGAACGGGAACTCGAAGGGATCGCACACCACACAGAAGGGGTCGCCGCTGCATGCGGGGTCGGCGCAGTCAACGAGACGATTGCAGTTGTTGTCGATCCCGTCGAAGCAGATTTCTGGCGCACTGGGGTTCACGAGTGGGTTCGTGTCGTCGCAGTCGTCGCCGCCGCATTCGGGACGGTTCGCGGAATCGCCATCGAAGTCGCCCACCGATTCGACCACGCAGCCGCGGGAGCGCTCGTCGCAAAACCCAATCGAGCAGCCGTCGGGAGGAACCGCGCAGAGGACGGGGTCGGTGCCGATGCAGCCGAAGCCGGGCAGGCAGCTTTCGACGCCGTCGCAGAAGAGCCCATTGTCGCAGAGCTCATCGACGGGAATGGTAAAGCAACCGCCGGCGGCCTCTGAACACTGGTCGATGGTGCACTCCAGCCCGTCCTCACAGAAGAGAGGCATCCCAGGGCCGCAGGTGCCACCGATGCAAACCTCCCGGCCGTTGCAGACGAAGCCATCATCACATTCCGCGTCCGTGCTGCACCCGGTGCGAACGCAACCGGCAAACGGATCGCAGATTTCGCCAGGGCCGCAGCGAGTCGAGTCGGGAACGAACTCGCAGGCCTGGGCGGGTTCGCTGCACTGGTCCTGAGTGCACCCCACGGCGTCATCGCACAAGAGGGGATCGCCGGGCATGCAACGGCCACCGATGCAGACCTCAACCCCGTTGCAGACGAGCGCGTCGGCACACTCCTCGTTGCTTCGGCACGGGCCGGCTTCGGGGCCCGTCTCCGGCCCCGCCTCCAGACCGCCGTCCGGAACAGCGCCATCCGGAATAAAGCGATCCGGGGCACCGTCGCGAAAATCGTCGAGCTGACTCCGTCCGCAGGCCGTGAAGAGCAGCAATATCGTGAGCCAGGAGCCGCTGGTTAAGGCCGAAGGCGTCGACCTCAAAACACCTCTCCCCCGCTTTGCACCTGCTCGCATGTCCCGTCCTTCGAAATCCGCGTCCCCGGCCCTCCCGTGAACGCTCCCACTTAGTAGTGGAGGTTTGCTGGACGATTCATCCAACTTTCTCCACTTGCTCCAGGTTCCCCGCGAGGTTCGCCCGGTGGCCACAAGCCCTCGATCGTCTTCCCATCAAGGTCGATGCCAGGCTCGTGCCACGATCAAACTATCAGAATTTCAGCGCGTTGGGCGATTCTCCGACCGCTGAGCCGTGCCATTGAGTGCCAGGCCTCGGAGGATGCGTCAGGCGGAGGCTCGTCCTGAATCGTCGATTGGCGTTTCAGAAAACCCGCATCTGGACCGGGCCGATTCGCGGTGTTCCCGAACTTCCAAGACTCCGGGAATAGTCGGCCGCGGACCGGGTTAAACGCTGCGTTGTGGTTCTTGACTCCCCACGGCGGACCACTAGATTCGGCCCCCGCCGCGCGGAAGGCGCGGCTCCGAGGCCCTGGGCCCGTCTTAGCCGACGATTTCTTCAGGGCGTTTCCTCTATCCATTTCCTCCAGAGTATTTCTCCAAAGTATTCCTGCTTTTTCCCCAGAGGCTTTGAATGAGCGACGTGATGATCGAGGCCCGGGACCTGACCAAGCGTTACGGCGACTTTACCGCCGTGAACAAGGTTAGTTTCGAGGTTCGCAAGGGCGAGGTGTTGGGATTTCTCGGGCCGAATGGCGCCGGGAAGACCACCACGATGAAAATCCTCACCTGCTTTATCGCGCCGACCGGAGGTACGGCGAAGGTCAACGGATGCGATGTCTTCGACGACCCGATGGGCGCGCGGCAGGCGCTTGGTTACCTCCCAGAGGCAAACCCGCTTTATACCGAGATGCTCGTGTACGAGTACCTCGCGTGGATCGGCGAGATGCGGGGCCTCGACAAGGACACCGTACGAAAGCGTCTCCGGGTGGTGGTTGAAGAAACCGGCCTGACCGAAATGGTAGCGCGGCCGATCGACCAGCTCTCCAAGGGCTATCGGCAACGCGTGGGTCTTGCCCAAGCGCTCCTCCATGAGCCACCGATTCTCATTCTCGATGAGCCGATGAGCGGTCTCGACCCAAACCAGACGGTCGAGATTCGTCAGCTCATCAAGGACATCGGTCGGGAACGGACGGTGATCTTCAGTTCGCACAACCTTTCGGAGGTGTCGGTGACCTGCAACCGGGTCCTGATCATCGCGAAGGGCAAGATCGTCGCGGACGACAAGCCCACCGACCTTCGGGCGCGAGCCGGAAAGCCGACCTATGTCGTGTCCCTGAAGGAGACCACCGGAAAGGGAACCTACCGCGACAGCGCGAGCGCGGAAGCCGCGCTAAACCCGCTCAAGAAGGTGCGAGGCGTGCACGATGTGCGCTCGGTGCCAGGGGCGCCCAAGGGTGAGCTTCTCTTCGAGGTCGTATCGAAGACGAACGATGATATCCGAAGCGAGCTCTTTCAGGCTGCGGCGGACGCCAAGATCGAAGTGCTCGAAATCTTCCGCAAGCACGTGAATCTCGAAACCGTGTTCAAAGACCTCACGGGCGAAGAGGACCGGCCGAAGCGCAAGGTGCGGCGGAAGTCCGACGTCCGGAAAAACGGCAAAGCCGGCAGCGCCAAAGCCGGCAGTGCTGCCGACAAAGCGTCGGACGAAAAGGCGGAAGCCAAGGCGAAGAAGAAGTCCTCCGAGAAATCCTCCGACAAAGGAAAAGAGGAAGACCAGCGAGAGGAAGAGGCGAGCGCGGATGAAGCGAGCGCGGATGAAGCGAGCTCTGCCGACGAGAGGGATGCCGACGAGAGGGATGCCGACGAGAGGGATGACGCACGCGAGGCTGAGGCAAGTGCCGGTGACGACGCGGATGACGAAAATGCTGACGATGCCGCCGATGATGAAGCGGACTCCGACGACGACGACGAAGCCGGTGAGGACGATGCCGGTGAGGACGAAGCCGGTGACGATGAAGCCGGTGACGATGAAGCCGGTGCTGACGACGAAGCCGACGAGGATGAAGCCGACGAAGCCGACGAAGCCGACGACGGGGACGATGATGCCGGCGACGCCGACGATGAAGCCGACGACGGTGACAAGGATGCCGGTGACGCCAACGCCGACGACGACGCCGACGCCGACGATGACGCCGACGATGAGGCCGACGGTGACGATGAAGCCGGCGACGATGCCGATTCTGAGAAGAAGGAGGGGTGACCATGAAGACCACCCTCGCCATCGCAAAGCGACAGTTTGTTTCCTACTTTAATGGCCCAGTAGCCTACATTGTGATCTGCGGGGCCCTCCTGTTTGTGGGCTTCTTCTTCTGGCAGCCATTCTTCCTCGACGGGCGCGCCACCGTCCGAAACCTCTGGCAGTGGGTCACCCTATCGCTGATCTTGGTGGCGCCGGCTCTCTCGATGGGGCTCCTCGCCGACGAAAAGCGGACTGGGACCCTCGAGCTCCTGCTCACCCTGCCGGTGAAGGACTGGGAGCTGATCGTCGGAAAGTATCTCGGCGTTCTCGGCCTTTACCTGGTGTTCCTATTGCTGACGCTGCCTTACCCGATGAGTGTGGCGTCGCTCGGCGACCTGGAGTGGGGGCAGACGATGGCTGGCTACCTCGGGATGTTCCTGCTCGGTGCCGGGTTCCTTGCATTTGGCCTCATGGCGTCGAGTTGGACCTCGAGCCAGGTGGTCGCATTGTTTGTCTCGGTCCTCTACTGCTTCTTCGTCGGGTTTGCGTTCGACAAGGTGCTGGCGCTTCTCCCGTCGGACTACACCAACTACTTGGAGTGGCTGTCGTTTGACTTCCATCGCGCCAGCATGGCCCGCGGAGTCGTCGACTCTCGCGACGTGATCTTCTTCCTCACGATGATCGTGCTGCCGCTTCTGATCGCCTTCCGCTCCATCGAGAGCCGGAGGTGGAGGTAACCATGGACCAGCGTACCCGCGCGGCCACCGAGTCTCTCGGTTTTCTGGCCATCACGGTGGGCATTTTTTTCCTGCTCAACTTCCTTGGCGTGTTTGCGTTTTTCCGGCTCGACTGGACCGCCAACGATAGCTTCTCGCTGTCCGACGGGTCGGAAGACTTGGCCGGCGAGCTCACCGACAAACTGGTGATCACCGCATACTTTACGGAAGATCTCCCGCCGCCGTTTAATGCCACGGAGCGTTACGTCCGCGACATTCTCGTCGAGTACGAGAATGCGGGAGGGGGTAAGATCGAAGTGAACTTCGTCAACCCGGACTCCGACACGCTGAAGGAAGAAGCCGAGGAGGCGGGCGTTCAGAAGGTCTCGCACCAAGCGATCAAGGACGACGGGCTTTCGGTCGTGGAGGGCTTTCGCGGCCTCGTCATGGAGTATCTCGACCAGCGGGAAGTCATTCCGGTGATCGAAGACACGCGGGGCCTCGAATACGCCATCACGATGAAGCTCAAGCGCATGGTCGGGGACCAGACCAGCGTCGCCGTGCTCGGTGGCCACGACGGTCCCTCGCTCACCCAGGGCCTGTCTCGCCTTCGCGCCTGCATGCCGCAGTACTCGCTCACCGAAGTGGCGGCCGACGCGGAGCTCAGCGTCGAGGAGTACTCGGCGCTTGTCATCGTCGAGCCCCATACGAGCCTTAGCGAAGATGAGCTCAAGCAGATCAACCGCTACGTGATGACCGGCGGGTCCCTCGGCGTGTTTGGACCGACGATGAAGATCACCCTCGACGCGCAAACGCCCGGCGCGGTGCCCACCGCGAGCGCCTCGGAGTCTGGACTCAACCAGATTCTTCGACCGTGGGGCGTGGTGAGCCAGGTCGGAATCGTGCACGACACGCACTGTGGCCAGGCGCCGCTTCAGACGAACATCGGCATGCTTCCGGTTCCCCATCCGCCGGTGCCCATGGTGAACTTCGACGACGCCCAGTCCGACCACCCGGTGGCGTTCCGGCTCGACAGCACCCTCCTTCCCTTCACCTCACCGCTCGAGCTGGTGGGTGATGGCGACAACGCGCTCGTCCTCGCCGCTTCGTCGGAGGAGTCGTGGCTCGTGAGCGATGCGAGCGTGGAGCTCCAGCCCCGCATGCCGCGCGAGTGGGGCAGTCGCACCGGCGAGGGCAACTACCCGCTCATTGCCGCCATCGAGGGGAGTCTCTCGTCGGCGTTCGAAGAAGAAGGGGTGCCCTCCGAGTCGGAGAACGAAGTCCGCATCCTGGTGGCTGGGAGCTCGATGTTCCTTCGCGACGAAGCCCTGCCCCAGCAGGATCCGAACGGCGAGTGTCAGCTGTCGAGCAATCTTGCGTTTGCCCTCAACGCGATGGACTGGCTCGCCCAGGACAATGACCTCATCGCCATCCGGGCCAAGAACGTCGAAGACCCGCAGATCGACGTGCCCCGCAATGTCGAGTTTGCCGAAGAGGAAGCTCGCTCCGCTGCCGCAGAGGCGCAGGAGGCGCAGCAGAAGCAGCTCGAGAGTGCCATTCGAGGCGACGAACAGGGTGCGGCGGAGGCCTCCGGCGAAGTCGAGGAGGCGCAGGCCGAAGTCGAGGCGGCACTCGAGCGACGGGAGAACGCGGTGGACGAGTGGAACAACAAGAAGCAGCTGTACCGCTTCTCGAATATGCTCGGCATCCCCTTGATCTTTGCGATCGGCGGCATCCTCTGGTGGTTTTCCCGCCGGAGCAAGAACCGGCGCATCAAGCTCTAGACAGGTTGGTGAAGAGTCATGGATTGGAAAAAATACCGACTGTTTATCGGCGCCGGCGTGCTTCTCGTGCTCGGCGGAGCTGTGATTTTGTCGATGAACGAGCGGGAAGAAGCCGACCGGCCGACGATCGTTCCGGAGGAGGAGCTTGCGGAGCTCCTTCCGGAAATCGACAAAGATGAGATTACCGAACTCGAGATCCATCGTCCCGAGACGCCGGTGGTGCGGATTCAACGGCAGGGCGACGATTGGGTGCTAACCGCGCCGGTCGCAGCGCCGGCCGACCCGCAGGTGATCAGCACTGCCCTCGATAAGCTCGACGAGCTGACAACGGTTCGAGTGGCCGCGACCAACAGCGCAAATCATGGACGCCTCGAAGTGGACGACGAAAAAGGCATTCAGGTGATCGCAAAGGCCGGCGACAGCGTGCTCCTGCACGCCTTTGTGGGCGCGTACAGCGATGGCAACACCATGATGCGTCAGGATGGCGAAGCGCAGGTCATCGCGGTCGAGGGGTCGATCAAGTTCGCGTTCAACAAAGAAGTGAAGGACTGGAGAAACCGGCTCGTGCTCGACGAGACGGCGAGCGAGGTCATCGGCCTCACCTTCGAGAATGCCGGAGGCACCTGGAACTTCTATCGCGGCGACGACAACCAGTGGGCGCAGCTCGGTGGCGAGGCGGAGATCGAACGCTTCGGACCGGCCAAGGTTCAGTCGATCGCAGCGAGCCTCGCGCGGCTTCGTGCCGTGAACTTCGGTGGCGAGGAAGACACCGTCGAGTCGGCCGGCCTCGCCGAAGGCGCGTCCAAGGTCACGATCACGATGCGAGAGGGAGCTGCCCCCGCGGAGGAGGAAGACCCGCATGCGGGCCATGGCCATGACAATGGTCATGAACACGGCGAAGGCGAAGGCGAAACCGAAACCGAAGCGGCGGAGGGCGAAGAAGCCGAGCAAGCGGAAGCCGCGCCTGCCACCACCATGCCGACCGGGCGCCAGATTGTGTTGTATGCGAGCGATCGCGGGCCGACCGACACCGAGTATTTTCTCCGTCGGGAAGGAAACGAAACGATCTATGTCGTCTCCAGCTATTCGCAGGAGCGCATCCAAGTAAACATCGAGTCGTTTCAGAACCCAGAACCGGGCGAGGACGACGAGGCCACGCCGCCAGCCCCTCCACCCGGGCTTCCCGGAATGCCGGGGATGCCCGGGCCGGGAGGTCCCGGACAAGGGGAGATTCCCCCAGAGATCATGCAGCAGATCCAGCAGCAGCTGCAGAAGCAGCAGGCTGCGGGGGCGCCCTAAAGATCGGGGACAGGAGGTGTACCCGAAGACCAGCGAAGGGATGGGCTTCGGTTTGGCGCTGGTTCGAAAGCTTGTGGAGACCGCATCGGGCTAGACCTCGAGCCCGATCCCTAAGCGGCGCGATTCAGTACGCGTTCTTCCGCACCGCAGAGCCAAAGACCGTCAGAAAGATGATCTTCAGATCGAAGAACAGGCCCCAGTTCTGGATGTAGTGGAGGTCGTGTTCGACGCGCTTCTGCATCTTTTCGAGCGTATCCGTCTCTCCACGCCAGCCGTTGACCTGTGCCCAGCCGGTGATCCCTGGCTTCACCTTGTGACGAAGCATGTAGCCATGGATGAGTCGCCGATACTCCTCGTTGTGGGCCACCGCGTGCGGCCGCGGCCCCACGATCGACATCCGGCCGGTCAGGACGTGAAAGAACTGCGGTAGTTCGTCGAGCGAGGTGCGGCGGATAAACGCTCCGAAGCGGGTGATCCGCGGGTCGTTCTTGGTCGCCTGCTTGACCTTCGGACCGTCCTCGGCGACTCGCATCGACCGGAACTTGAGGACCCGGATCTCCTCACCATTCAGACCGTAGCGACGCTGCCGGAAGAACACCGGCCCCGGCGAGCTCAGCTTGACCCCAATCGCGACGACCAACATGGGGACCGCGATGAGCGCCATGATCATCGAGCCGAGCACCACGTCTTCGAGGCGCTTGAGCCAGCCGTTGACCCCAAAGAACGGACTTTCAAAGATGCTGACGACGGGAATCCCATTCACGTTCGACCACTGCGCGTGGAGCAGGTCGAACACGAAGAAGTCGGCGACCACGTACACCGAAGCGGTCGTATCGGCGAGCCGTCGAACGAGGTTGTTGATCCGCGCTTCCGCCCGGAGGGGGAGGGCGATGTAGACCAGGTCGATCTTCCCCGAGCGTGCATCCTCGACGAGCTGCTCGGTGGATCCCGCGAGCTCTCCAAGCTCTTCCGGCATCGCGTGGAGGCGCTCGGGATGCCGATCGTCATAATAGCCGGCGATCCGCATTCCGCTCTCTTCGCTCGAAAGAATGCGTCGAGCCAGCGAGTTCCCCATTTCCGTAGCGCCGATGATCGCGACCTGTCGGGTGTTGCGGCCCCGCTTCCGGATCTGCCCGAGGACGACCCGCATCAAGCCTCGCCAGAGCGAAATCAGCGTGGGCGCGAGGAGGAACCAGACGATGGTGATGAAGCGCGAGAAGTTCGCAGACTCTTTGGTCACGAACGCCAGGACGAGAAGAGCCGGCGCGACGATCGCCCAAGTGCCCCATACCTTGGCGAGCTCCGCCTTGAGCGGGGTGGCGCGCCAGGGCCGATAGAGGTGACCCGCCTCGGCCATGAATCCGAAGATCAGCACCGCCACCGCGGTCGCCAGGGTGTGATGCGTCTGCCACGCCTCCGGATAGAGGGCGCACGCGATGTGGTGGGAGGCGTATATCCACAGCGCATCCGCGAGGCGCTGAACAAACGCTACGGTGCTGCTGTTGGATTGGATGAACCCTTGTCGTTTGTCGCCCATATGTGCCTGAAACCCTTGGGTCTAACGGATGCAGTATATGTGACTAAAGTTCAGTCTAGATAGAGCGGAATCAAGTCTGACCAAAACTTACGTTCTGTCCAGGAATTCCGTTCGGCGTCACCGATCTGTTCCACGGGGCGAGAGAAAACGAAGCCGGAACCATGTCGAAGGACTTCTCGCCGCGCTTGGCTCCGTCAGCCATCTCACACCCATGTACGAAGGACGAGGCCCAACGTTCCTTCTTCAGCGAAGAAAACCGTAGCGGAGTCCATCCGCGAATAGGGGACGTTTAAACAATCGCCCTTGCCGCCTGCGCGGAAGATCGGTAGCTCTGCGCTCCGATGATCGTCCTCCGCCTCGTGGCGTTCACCCTCTCCATCGCCATCTCGGGCTGCCTCGGCCTCGCCGAAGCTCCCGCATACCCACAAAACGATCCTGCGTTTAGCGCGCCGCAGCCGGTACAGATGCCGGGGGTGGATTCCGATCCTGCGGAGCCGCTCCGGCTACAGCCGGGCGACGTGATGCGCCTTCAGCTCCAGTCGGTGGAGTCCGAGACGATCGATGGCTTGATGATCGATGAGCTCGGCAATGTGTTTCTTCCTCTTGCGGGAGATGTGCAGGTGGGCGGGCTTTCGCTTTCGGAGGCGAAGGCGAGAATTCAAACCGCGCTTCGTCGCTTCGATCGGGTGGTCGAGGTCACGGTGTATCTTGCGACCCCCTCGGGGCAGCAAGCCACGGTGCTTGGCGCGATCACTCGCCCCGGCCGAGTTCAGTTGAGTCCGGGCTTCCGGGTCGCCGATCTCGTCGCGACAGCGGGGGGCTTTTTGCAAACTGGGGCCGACGACGAGTTTGTGAGTCTCGCCGATGTGGCGGGAGCCCGACTGATTCGCAATCAGCAAGTGGTGCCCGTGGACGTCGGTCGTGCAGTCGCCGGAGACCCGCGACACAATATCCGAGTTCGCGCGGGCGACCATCTCTACGTTCCGCCGGTCCGGGGCCAGCGGGTGAGCGTGCTCGGAGAGGTCAATGAACCGCAGGTGTTCATTCACCGCGATGGCGTTCGGCTTACGGAAGCGCTGGCGCGCGCGGGGGGGATTACCATCAATGGAGACCGGGCCGACGTCCGAGTGATTCGGGGCGATCTCGCGGCCCCGACGGTCTACACGACGAGCATGGTCGATATCGTCAACGGTCGGTCCCACGACGTGGCGCTCGCTCCGGGCGACGTCGTGTTCGTCACCGAACACTGGATCGCATCGGTCGGCGAGGTGCTCGAGCGACTGAGCCCCTTGCTCAGCGCGGGGACCTCGGTGGGTCTGGCGATTCTCATTGCCGACTGACGTCCATGTCATAGTGAGTGGCTAAAAACGGAGCCACTTCCCGTGCAGCAGCCGCTGGTGCGCGCCGATTTGACTGGCTTCTCGACTTGGCATGGGGAATGCGTGTTTCGCGGCATGCGCTACGCCCCCGGTCATCTCGCCCACACAACGGGCACGCTCCTTTGGGAGCGCGGGGCGGCGCTCCTCGTCCTGGCCGTCGGGTCGGCGATGGCGCTCGGGGTCGGTCTCGTTGGCGGTCCCAGCCTGCGGTTTCTTGTGCCGATGAGCGGGGCAATCGCCGCGGTGGTGCTTCTTCTCGGAGCGCCGTGCCTGGGTCGGATCCGACGCCAGGAGCTGTCGCCGCGCGGCTACGGGGCTGTGCGGCTGGCCGCCCGGATCGCGCTCGTCACCCTCGTCTCGGGCTTCCCCGCATTGCTGTTCTTTGGCGTCGGCGCGGCGGTGAAGTACGGGGCAGGGGCACTCGCTCTACTCGTAAGCTTCGCCGTCTGACGCCGGTCGGTCCTCGGAGGCGAGAGCCGCCCTCTCGCGGGCGGTATACTTTGGGTTCGAATTCTGGGGCGCTTCCTCCACTGCATTCGTGGAAAGGGACTGCGATGCATCGACCCGCACCTCACCTCGTGGTTTTACTCAGTGTCTTCGGGCTCTTGGCTGGATGTAGCTTCAAGTCCACCGTCGGCGACCTCGACACCGATGGCTCCATAAACACCGACGGGGGCATCACTACCGACGCGACACCGGAGGGCTCGACGCGGCTGCCTCCGGGCCCATGTGAGGAAACCCCGCGAGCCGCCCCCACCCACCGACTGACCCTCGACCAGTGGTCCGCGGCGGCGGAAGCGGCGTTCGGCGTCCCCGTGGACGAGACGGAGCCGGCCGGGCGGCTTGATGCGTCTCGGTTTGATCAACGGGTCTTCGAGACGGCGATCACGGCCGCTGATCGCGTGGCGACCGCGCTCTCTCAAGAAGGTCAATTTGCCTGTCCGCTCGATGATGTCATGTGCGTGGAGCAGGCTCTGCTCGCCGCGGCAGAGGTCCTCTTCCGTCGGCGGTTGACTCTCAGCGACCAAGCACAAATCGTCGGGTTCTACCGCGCCCAGCCGGTGCCCGCCCTCGGGGTGCACGATACGGTGCGCGCCCTCCTCCTTTCGCCGGAGACGATCTTCCTCCGAGAAGTCGGCGTGGCAACGGATGGGCGTCGTGAGCTCACCGGCCCGGAGCTAGCCACCCGGCTTTCACTGATGGTTCAGGACGCGATCCCCGACGAAGAGCTCCGTGTTGCATCGGAGAGCGGTCCGCCCGAGACGTGGCTTCGCCCCCAGCTCGAACGGCTCCTCGCCGATGTCCGCGGAACCGAAGGCATGGTCGAGTTCACTCGTTGGTGGCTTCGCTTGGGAGACGTCGATGCCTCCGGCGACGAGCTGCCGCAGGAGGTGGCGGAGCGGATGGATACGGAGAACGGGCTCTTCATCGCGTCGGTGTTCGAGTCGCCCACGCCGCAGTTCCGCACGCTGTTCACTGGACAGTATACGTTTGTCGACGACACGCTCGCGGCCCACTACGGGCTTACCGATCGACCGGGCGACACCTTTGCGCGCGTCGACCTTCTGCCGAACCGCTATTCGAGCCTGTTGACGCAAGGAGCATACACCGCTCGCTTTACGAACCCGACAAGTCGAGGAGTCGGAATCGTCGATCGGATCCTCTGCCAGGAGGTTCCCGAACCTCCAGCAGATCTTCCACCGCTAGATATCACCGGCCAGACCCGCCGAGAGCAGTGGGAAGACTTCGGAAGCCGCGCAGAGTGCGCGGGCTGCCATGTGTTGGTCGATCCGGTGGGGTTTGCCTTCGAGTCTTTCGATCGCTTCGGCCGGTACCAAACCACCGACAACGGAGCTCCGGTGGACAATTCTTGGGGACCGGTGCTCTTCGAATCGCCCCGAGCCGAAGGAGTTGGGCCGGTTGACTTTGCCAATGCCCTCGTCGATGCGCCGGAAGCGCTCGAGTGCGTGCCGCGGCGGTTCCTGGAGTACGGCCTCCGGAGGGAAGTGTCGGAGAGCGATGCATGCACGTTGACGCCGATGGTGGAGGCATTCTCGCGAAACACCGACTTCTATGACGTGCTCCGAGCGTTGGTGGCGACCGAGGGCTTTCGGGCCCGTGAAGACTACACCGCATCCCCCGCGCCCGACCAAGGCGCTGAGACGCTGGCGGACTATCTCATCGTTCGTGCTCGCTTCGTGCAAGGGACGCTCCCCGAGGGAGACCGGGGAATGCTCGATGCCTATTTGGACGCGGTGCGCGAAGTGGAACTTCGGGGCGGGTTTTAGAGCGCAGTCTCTTTAGGGCGCAGTCTCTTTAGGGCGAGTCTTTCCCGTCGGGGTGGGTTCTTCGAACGGTGAAGGCTCGACCCGCACCCGGTGGGCGAGCATGATCGCTTGTCCGCTCACCGGTTCCATCGCCCCGCCGGGAATCACCGCGTTGATGTTTCCTCCCTTCAGGGCCGCGGCGTGGGAAAGCTGGGCGTCCTGATGGCCCCAGCCGTGCGGCACCGCGACCACCCCGCGGGCGATGTCCTCCGTCACCCGCGCGTGGAGTCGGATCGTCCCCTCGGTCGAGCAAATCTCGATGACGGCGCCGTCGTCGATGCCCCGAGCATCGGCGTCGTCGGGGTGAAGCAGCGCTTCCTGTCGCGATGGGCCTCGGACCCGGGGAAGGTTGTGGAGCCAGCTGTTGTGGGACCGCCGCTCCCGTCGACCGATCAGGAGGAGCTCGTCGCGGGGGTAGCTTGCCTGCTCCGCCTCAAACGCCTCGAGGCGAGGAAGGTCGGCGAGAATTCTTGGCGCATCCAGCGTGACCCGACCGTCCGGCGTGGAGACGCGCCGACCGAGAAAACTCCCGGGTTCCGTCGCCTCGAGAAACACCCCGCCAGGATTGGCCCGAAGTTCGGCCAAGGACACCTGCCCACCCCAGCGAAGCAGCGCCGCGAGGAGGTGGTCGGGCGTCACCTCGAGCCCGAGCCCGCCGAGGAGCCCGTTGATTCGGGGAACGAGCTGACAGAGGGACGGACCGAAGGCCTTCGCACCGCAGGCAACCGCAAGGTCGCTAAAAATCCGCCACTCCTCGCGGCGCTCAAAGCGTGGCGAAACCACTCGCGGCGTGTATTGAGCGTGCGGGGTCGGCTGAAGCGCGGTCCAGCTCACTGGAAAATCGGAGCGCTCCAGCATGTCGGTGGCGGGAAGAAGGTAGTCCGCATGCTTGGCCGTCTCGTTTTGGTAGAGATCGATCGAAACGAGAAGATCGAGCTCCCGAAGCGCATCTTCCATCGCCGAGCCGGGAGTCGAGTGAAGCGGATTGCCCGAGCTCACAAAGAGAGCCCGGACGCGTTCGGGGTGATCGATCTGGATTTCCTCGGGAAGCGCGGCCACGGGAAATGCGCCGGCCACCCGGTGCCATCCACCCTTAAGGGTGCGATGGTCGTCCGCGGTGCCGAGGCCGAGGGCTCGCGCGAGGGCAAAAGCATCGAATGCGCCGCGCGGCACCACGAGTCCGCCACGGCGGTCGAGCTGGCCAGTCATCAGGTGAAGGCCCTGCACCAGCCAATACGCGAGCGAACCGAAGGGCCCCATATTGACCCCCGTCGACATATAGATGCAGCCGCCCGACGCGTTTCGAAAGTCGCGCCCCAGGCGCCGAATGGTCTCGGCGGGGATTCCGGTGAGGCGGCTGCAGCGTTCGGGAGGCCAGGGGGCCGCCGCGTCGATGAACGCGTCG
>JBCCZL010000100.1:0-20528 GCA_039187775.1 Myxococcota bacterium | reverse complement strand
GTTTTCGAACACCCCGGTGAACTCGTGCACGATTTCAGCGTTTCGCCGCTGTAGGTAGTCACGGCCCTTGCGTCCGATCACTGCAAAAGTGACGTTCGCACCCTCTGCCTCTCGTTCTTTCCAGAAGCTGTAGGCGGCCTTGTTGATGTTTGCGTTGAACGCCCCCGCGAGGCCGCGGTCGCTCGTCAGCACCACCACCAGGATGTTCTTGGGAGCCCGCCGCGCGAGGAGCGGGTGCACGTCCTCGTCTTCGCCAGCTCGAGCCGCTACCGCGCTCAGCACGTCTAAGGTCTTGAGGGCGTAGGGACGGAGGCGCTCGATGTCGATCTGCGCGCGACGAAGCCGCGCCGCCGCCACCATCTTCATGGCGCGCGTGATCTTCTGCGTGCTCTTGACGCCTCCGATCCGCTTCTTGATCGCTTTTAGATTGGCCATGGCGCGCCTAGACTCAGGACTTCTTGGGTTCGGGCTCGAAGATCTCGGAGAACGCCTTGAGAACCTTCTCCATCTTGGAGCCGAGCTTGCCGGTTTCGATCTTGCCGTTGTCGCCCTTATCGAACTTCTTCTTGGTCCGAATATCCTCGAGGAGGTCGGCGTGCTCGGCCTTGATGTAGCTCAGAAGCTCCTTTTCGTAGCGCTGGAGCGACCCGGTCGGGTATTCGTCGCAGTACGCGTGGGTCGCGGCGTAGATGATCACCACCTGCTCCTCGACCGGGGCCGGCACGTACTGACCCTGTTTGAGGATCTCGACGAGCCGTTCTCCGCGCGCGAGCTGCGCCTGAGTGGCCTTGTCGAGGTCGGAGGCGAACTGCGCGAACGCCGCCATCTCCCGGTACTGAGCGAGCTCGAGACGAAGCGGGCCGGCGATCTGTTTCATGGCGGGAATCTGCGCGTTGCCGCCGACTCGCGACACTGAGATCCCCACGTTGATGGCCGGGCGAACGCCCGAATAGAAGAGGTCCGACTCGAGGAAGATCTGTCCGTCGGTGATCGAAATAACGTTCGTCGGAATGTACGCCGACACGTCGCCAGCCTGGGTTTCGATCACCGGAAGTGCGGTCAGCGACCCCCCGGAGTCGGGGAGCATCTTCGCCTCGTGACCGTCGCCCGCCTCTTTTACGGCGTCCTTGAGCGCGTCTTTCTCTTCGTCGCTTCGCTTGAAGAAAATCTTCTTGCCCTCTCGCGACGGCTCTTCGTCCTTCTTACAGACGACGTACTCCTCGGCCATCTTTGCCGCGCGCTCGAGAAGCCGGCTATGAACATAAAACACGTCGCCGGGGTACGCCTCGCGGCCGGGCGGACGACGAAGGAGGAGGGACAGCTGTCGGTAGGCCACCGCCTGCTTCGAAAGGTCGTCGTAAATGCAGAGCGCGTGGCGACCGGTGTCCCGGAAGTACTCGCCCATCGTGCACCCAGTGTAGGGAGCGATGAACTGAAGCGGCGCCATTTCCGAGGCCCCCGCGACGACGATCGTGGTGTACTCCATCGCGCCGGCATCCTGGAGCTTGCCCAGCACGTTGGACACGGTCGACTGCTTCTGACCGATCGCCACGTAGAAGCAGAAGACGCCTTTGCCCTTCTGGTTGATGATCGTGTCGATGGCAACGGCGGTCTTGTCGGTCTGCCGGTCGCCGATGATGAGCTCGCGCTGGCCCCGACCGATCGGGATCATCGAGTCGATGGCCTTGAGACCCGTCTGGAGCGGCTCCTCGACGGGCTGGCGGCCCATGATGCCCGGCGCCTTGATTTCGACGCGGCGCGAGTGCTTTGACTCGATCGGGCCCTTCCCGTCGACCGGCTGGCCAAGCGGATTGACGACTCGGCCAACCAACGCCTCCCCCACCGGCACCTCGACGATGCGGCCAGTGCGCTTGACGGTGTTGCCCTCGGCGATAGCCCGGTCCGAACCGAAGATGGCAACGCCAACGTTATCCTCTTCGAGGTTGAGCACCATGCCCATGAGGTTGCCCGGGAACTCCACGAGCTCGCCGGCCATGGCGCTGTCCAAGCCGTAGATTCGAGCGATCCCGTCACCCACGGTGAGTACGGTGCCGGTCTCCATCACGTCGACGGTCTTGTCGTAGCCAGCGATCTGCTGCTTGATAATCTGCGAGATCTCTTCTGCGCGAAGCTGCATGGGAATGACCTTTTCTTGTGCTGTCAGTTAGGAGGCGGGACTAAGAAGCTCATCGCGAAGCTCGCTGAGCCGGGTCCGGATGCTCCCATCAAAAACCTTGTCGCCGACCTTGGTCACGACGCCACCGATGAGCGTCGGGTCCTGCTTTTTCACCAGAACGACCTTTTGGCCGGTGACCTTCTCAAGGGCCTGCTGAAGCTGGCCGAAGTAACTCTCGGGCATCGGCTGGGCGGTGGTGACCTCCGCCCGCACTCGGCCCGCGTTGGCCTCCGCCAGCGTGATGAACGCCTCGATGACCTCGGGAAGATGCCGCATCCGACGACGGTCGCTCAGAAGCTTGAGGGTGTTGGTCACCGTGGGTCCAAGCGCAAGGCGGGTGCCGAGTCCCTTGAGGACTTCGCGTCGGGCTTCTGCTCCGAAACTCGGGTTTTCAAACACCGACCGAAGCTCGGGACTGCTCTCCCAGGTTTCCGCAAGACTCGACAGCTGGCGCGCCACCTTGTCGGTGTTCTTTTCCGAATCACTGATTTCAAGAAGCGCCCGCGCGTAGCGGCGCCCAAGACCCGCCGCGCTCACGACGCCCCTCCAACATCGCTGAGGCGCTTCAGGTACTCGTTCGCAAGTCGCTCCTGGTCCGCCTTGGTCGTGTTCTCCTCCAGCGTCTTCTCTGCCGCAGCCACCGCCGCCTCGACCGCTTCGCGGGTGAGGTCGATCTGGAGCTGCTTCACTTGCTGCTCGATCACGAACTGAGTCTCTCGCCGAAGGCGCGCAGCCTTTGCTTCTGCTTCCGCCACCATCCGCTCGCGCTCGGCTTCGCCCGCCTTGACCATTTCAGCCCTCAGCGCATCGATCTCTTCGTCGAGCTTCTCCAGCCGCGAGCTGTACTCCTCGTACTTCTCTTCGGCGGCCTTCTTCAGCCGTTGAGCCTCCACCAGGCCTTCCTCCACACCCCGCCGGCGGGTTTCAAGGAACTTCCGAATCGGCTTGCGGCCAAGGGAGACGATCAGAACCACGAGGAGCACGAAGTTGACGATCGCCCCGAGGAAGCTCGTTGAACTGAACACCTCGCCCCAGGTCATCGCGTCAGGAATATCGACGGGGTCGGTGTTGCTGTAGCTCTGGTCGATGCAGCGATGACCGATGCAGCGGTCGAACGCGATCGTCCAGCTCGTCAGCCGCCCGGTGTCCGCCACTCCATGATCCTCGAGGAGCAAGGTGTACGTGGCGTCCGACTCGAGGCCCTGAAATGCGTCGATGGTATGGGTCGCGCCTAATGGTTCGGCATCGTGGGGTCGGTGGACGAGGTCGATGGTTTGGGTCTGCTCACCCTCACGCTCCCGCCGAAGGCTCACTACCAGGTCCGACGGGTACGGATGCTCGATGTCGAAGTTGACGCGGAAACCTTCGACGTCCCCGGTGTCGTGTACCTCGATCGCGCTCATCGCTGGCTCTTTCTCTCCTTCGGCCGAGGCGACCGCGGGAACCGCCAGCACCGCAAATAGAGCCGCAGCGAGAGCGAAGAGGCTCGTTCGATTCCGGAGCTTCGGCATCAGTTGAGCTCCCGGCCAAGAAGGCGTCCCGCCATCTCGTTGGCCAGCTTGGGAATGGTCGCGTCGATCTCTTTTCGAACCCGGGTCGCTTCCTGGGTCAGGTTCTTCTCGGCCTGCGCCATGGTCTGGCGGGTTTCTTCTCGGACCTTGTCGAGCACTGCGCGCTCGAGGCGGGCTCCCTCGACGCGGAGCTTGTCGCGCTCCGCCTGCGCCTTGAGCCGGACCTCGCGCATTTCTTCTTCGAAGGTGTCGGCCTTTTCTGCCGCTTCCTTCTCCATGCGCTTTGCGTCTTCGCGCGCCCCTTCGATCGCCTCTTCGCGTGCTTCGAAGAGCTTGACCATGGGCTTGAACACGAGGGATTTGAGAATGAAAAAGAGGACCGTAAAGAGCGCGAGCTGCACGAACAAAGTGCCGTCTAAGTCGATGATCGAGCCCGAGAGCAGCGCGGCGTTGAGATTCATAAGAGGTCCGGAAGTCGGGCGCCGAACGGGCGCCGTGGGATTCCCCTCCACCGGAGAGGTAGGACTAATTGGCGCACCGGGAAAGGCCCGCCAGGCGCGCGCGTCTTAGCAGTGCCCCCAGAACCCGTCAAGTACGCCCCCACCAGCGTGCTCTCCTGCGCTCAACCGTCCGAAATCAGCGTGATTACACATCGGATGGAGCCAACCCAAGGGACGCGGAACATCGGCGTCAGCAAAAAGGGCGAACCGCCTTCGCAGTTCGCCCTCACCGGTCGCTTTCTCGGGAGTCGGGGTCTAGTTCTGGTAGCGCTCGTGCTGGACGTGGCGTCGGAGCCCACGCACCGACCGGCGGGCGATCGAGACATTCTCCGAAGTCACCATGCTGTCAGGGACCGGGAGCTGAGGCTCGGTCAGGATGCGAAATCGCACGATGCAGCGCTCGGTATCGAGGGGCGTGACCTCCCAACGTGCGGTGAACTTATCGAGGTTGCCCTCCACCATTCGCCCCTCGAGGATCTGCGTCTCGCCCTGCGGCCGGCGGGCGTAGATGCGCATGTTGGCCCAGATGGTCACCGTCCCTCGCATCGCCGATGCCTGCATATAGACAAGAGCGTTTCGACCCCGCTGAGACAGGACCCGAGACTGCCGAAATCGCGGCAGAAAGTCCTTGTAGTTCGCGTAGTCGGTGATCGCGCGCATCACCCGGTCTGCCGGCGCCTCAAACACCGCCGTGGCCACGCCGTAGCCAACGCTGTGACCCGAGTCGGCGGACTCCGAACGAATGGTCTCGCCAAGTTCGGTCGCGAGGGCCTGGTTATCCTGGGCCATCGAGGCGGAGGGAATGATGAGGGGCGAGGGGATGGTAAGGACGGCAGCAAGTATCAACGCACGCATAACAGTTCTCCCTATGCACCGGGGGGCGGTTACCGGCAAGGGATAGACGCCCCTACCCGCGTGACATTCAAGCGTCAGGCCATCGAAAAACCCCTTGAATCATCGACCGCAGACGCGCCACGGTTGTGACACTCGGATCTCAGTGTGAATTCTGGCCACGGATGAGAAATGGGAGCACAAACCCGAGAATCGGTCGGCTCGAGGGTTCTCGGCACCAAAAACTGCAGGCTCTGGGCCTCTGAAGCACCGCACGCAAACCGCGAATCGGAGAAAACGGCGCCCACGAGCAGCTCCTGTATGGTTGTCGGCATGGCGTCGCGACTCCGTTGGTTCCTCTGGCCTATCTTGGGCATGCTTCTCCTTCCCGCTCCCGGACGTGCGCAGGATTCATTCTCTGCGGTGGTCCTCGACTTCCAGGGTCGCGGTTCGGCGGCCGCCCGTCGCACGGTGGTGGCTGCGCTGGCGGGAGAAGTCGACGTGGTACCGCTGAGCCAAGTTGAGAGTGCGGCCCGGGATCAGGGGGTGGACTTGTCGACCCCGGAGGGGATGCAGCAGGTGTCCGCCTCTGACGGCATCTCGATGTTCATCCAGGGCCGGGTCACTGGGAGCCGACGCCGCGGACAGCTCTCTCTCACGGTGCTCGACGAGTTTGGCGAAGAGATCGCGACTGCAAGTGCGCGCAACAGCCGTGGACGTCGGGGCACCGCCGCGCTCCAGAGCGCGGTCCAGGAGATGATCGCCTCCGCGCGAGAAGTGCTCGAAGAGCGTGGACCCACCGGCGAGCCCGAGGGCGACGCCGTGGACCAGGTGCTGGACGACGAGCTCGCGTACGCGGCAGACGAAGAGGAAGACGAGGAGGAGGAAGAAAATGCGGGGGCCCCTTCGGACCGGGCGTTTGCGCGAATCATGGCGGGCATCGGATTTCGTTTCCGAACCGCCGACGTCGCCCTCGAGAATGGTGCGAACCGCGGCTACGACTCGCCACTCTTTCCGGAGATCACGCTCGCTGGCGAAGTGCGGCCGCTCCAGTCGATGAGCCCCGCGCTCGGCGGACTGATCGTACAGGCGGAGTTCGCGCACTCCTTCGGGCTAAGCACCGTTGACGAGCTCGACAACGAAATTGGGACTTCCGCGTGGCGCCTTCTTCTGGGACTCGGATACCTATTCGCGATCGATACGATCGACCTGGGTGCGGTGGTGACCTTCGGTTACGACGGCTTCCTCCTCGATGAGAACACCACGATGCCGTCGGCTGGCTATATCCTTCTGAGGCCCGCCGTTCTTTTCCGGATCGCGCTCCTCGACCAGCTCCTTCGGGCGGAAGCCGACGTGGGACTTCGGATCGCCCTCGGCACGGGAGACCTCGCGCCGTTCTTTGGCGAGTCGGCGAGCGCCCTCGGCTTCGATATTCGAGCGGGAGTGAGCGGAGCGCTCGACTTTGGCTTTGCGTATGCGCTGAGTTTCCAGCTCACACGCTACGGATTGTCCTTCGACGGCCCGGCGAGCGATCCCGTGGCCAATATGGCAAGTGGAGATGGGGGGAGCGACCTCAACCTCATCGTGACCGTCCTCTTGGGGTACGAGTTTTAGGGGATGCCGGATCCTAGCGAGCGCCCCGAGAACCTAGTATAGGCGGCGCGATGAGCAGCGACTCCCAGCTCGACGAACTCCATGCCCTCCTCGGCCGGGGAACCGAGTTTCGAGGCAAGCTCGCGTTCGAGGGACGGGTTCGGATCGACGGAAAGTTCGTGGGCGAGGTGTTCTCCGAAGACTTGTTGATCCTCGGCCGGGAGGCGGAAGTCGAAGGACAGGTCGACGTCGGAACCCTGATCGTACAGGGGGGCATCGTCCGCGGTGATGTCACCGCCACCCAGCTCATCGAGGTTCATTCCCCAGCTCGCATCGAGGGCACGCTCACCTGTCCGCAGCTCTACATCGAGCGCGGGGTGACCTTCGAAGGCAAGTGCACGATGAACGTCGAAGAAACGCAGGAGTTCGACGATGGGGAAGATGCGGCCCCGGCCGAGTCAGCGACCGCTGGCGGCGAGAAGGAACCCCGCGACGAAGGAAGCGACTCGGACCAAACCGAGGACGCCGCGGGGCAAACGGGGGACGAAGAGCCAGAAGCCGGCGACGGAGACTCGCCCGAGGGCGAATCGGCGCCGGCAGAAGAATCGAGCCGTTAGTTCGATCATTTCCCGTGGGCCTGACGTTTCGCCGACGCGGGAATCGACTCGTGGACCGAAAGTGGGGCCCCCAAGCAAAGAACCTTCCAATGCGACGGTAATCATCCGCTCTTGATGCTACTATGCACCGGTGGGTGCTCTGACGGACGGCGGTTGCTGCAGCGTACGGCCTTCGAGTGGGGGTGCTGAAGACGGCTCGCTGGAGCGGACTCGGAGTGTGGTTCGTGAGGTCCTCGAGTGACGGTGAGTCAGACTCCCGAGAGCTCGCTGAAGCGGCTTCGCGGCCTTTTGTCCCAAGGCGTGGTCGACGTGGAAGACGGTCGGGAAATGGCCGAGCTATTCCTTCACGCCTTCGACCTCGTGGGGATGGTCTGCAACACCGATTGCACATTCGAAGGCCAACCGTTCATCGGCGGAGATCTCAAACGATGGGCCACCGCCCACGCGGAAGTCGCCCACCTCGATCCGACCTGGGACTACTTGCGCGCCTGTCCGGCGGGCACCTGGTACGTCCCTACTTTCAACCCCACCGGCGCGGACACCGCGAGCGACGTGTACCTGGCGTTCCTCCGCGAAGAGTTCGTCGACGTCGCGGTCACCCGGTTCGAGGGTCCGAACGGCGACTCGCTGCCGATCGCTTTTTACCGGGATCGAATCGCGGGTGCGTTCTCGCCGGATGACCTACAGAAACTGCACCAGCTCTACCCGATCTTCGCGGGAGCGCTCCGAACGCGAACCGCCATTGAAGCCTTGGCGCTGGACGAGCGCGGCAGTGCTCAGCCCGCCGCCCTCGCTGCGGTGGAGATCGGCTATCCCAAAGGCATCGTCCGCTGGAATTCTCGGGCGCGACGCTTGTTTCAGCAGCGCCTTGGTGCGACCTCGGGCCAAGGTTGGACACGGATCGAACGCGCGCTCCACCGTGCGGTCGTCCGATCCTCCGTGTCCGCCCGGCGCCAGCCAATCTTGGGAGGACTCTCGCTCGAAATCGCCTACTTGCCGCCTCGAAACGGAAGCGCAAGGACCGTCTCGGTGCTGTTCTTCGAAGAGCGTCCGCGACCCGTGGGGACTGCAGATCCGCGAACCCCTGCGGAAGAGCTTTTGTCGCCACGGCAACGAGTGGTTGCACGTCTAGCAGCCCGGGGGTTCAGTGTAAACGCGATGGCCCAGGAGCTCGGCGTGGGACCGGAGACCGTGCGCCACCATCTGCGAAACGTCTTCGACCGACTCCACGTACGGCAACGCGTCGATCTCGTCCAGCTCGTCGACTGATTCGATCCAATCAGAGCGCGGAAAACGATGCGATCGACAGTCGGCACCGACGTGGTTATCGACGCTCGCGTCGTCGTCCGAGCAAGCGGCGAAGCCAACGACCACGGCGCAACGTGAGGAATCGGTAGCTCGGACAACCATCACTCGAACGCACCCGTGGACGGTCGCCGGTCTATCCCCCATTTGAGGGATGCAACGCCAAAACCCTGTTCGATAGGGTATCCCGATGGACGCTCGTTCCCTGGCGCTCGTTCTCTGCCTCGGGTTAGGCTGCCGCGACACACCCGTCGACGAAGCGATCCCTCGGACGAACATCGATGAAAGCGGCGGTGTTCTCGTCAGTCCCGAAGCAGGGTTGGCGGTGGTGGTCCCCACGGGAGCTCTTTCGGCGAAACGCACGCTCGCCGTGTCGGTTATTTCCGAGGTCCCCGCCGAAGCCACGCTGCTTGGAAGCGCCTTCGAGCTGAGTCCGTCCGGCACCCACTTCGACGTTCCGGTCACCCTCTCGTTCGCGGTTCCTGCCGGCGCCGCGGGACAGCCGCTCACCATCGTGCGACTGGATGAACTCCGGGAAAGCTGGAAACCGGTCGAAGGCTCCACGGTTCTCCACGGGCGCGTGTACGCCCAGACGGATCACTTCAGCGTCTACGCCCTGGCTTCCGCGACCGACCAGGAGGCGTGCCGGTCAGCCTACCGTTCGGAAGGACCAGGCTCGGTTCATCCCCTCCTCGTGCCCGGAGGGATCGCGGTCGAGGGAGCGGTCAAGAGCGATACTCCACCCCTTGCGTTTACCGGGCCGAATCCCCTCGAACTGGCGAGCACCTGGACCGCGTCGCAGCGCTTCGTGGGGGTTCGCGGCAATGCGGGGATCGAAGGCGAAGGTGGACGGATCGATTGGATTTCGCGAGCGCCCGACCGCTTCGAGATCAGCTCCGACGGGAGCTTCTTCTTCTGGCTCGACCTTCACCAGCAGGGCCCACACTTCGGGCTCACCGACGCATGCCTGTTGCCCACCTCGGACGACCGTCACGGATGGCTCTACGCCCTGGATGTCAACTGCGACCAACGCTGCCTCGACGACCCAAGCACAACGCCACCGGACGTCATGATGCCGAGCTGTGGCCCGGTCGAACTCTGCACCCGATCGATCGACGAGTGCAGTGCAATGATCACTCAACCCGACTGCGAAGCCTTCTACGCAAACGCGGCCAACTGTCGTGACATGCCCGCGTACACCGCCTGCAACTGCGAGTGCATCACCGCACCGACCTGCACCGATTATTTCGATTGCGGCCAGCAGTGCTTCGATACGCACTGCGTGTGAGGAGAACGAGCATGCGGATCATCGTCCTTCTAATGTTTATCGCGCTCGGCTGCTCGGGCGAGGATCCGCAGATTCCCGAAGGCATGCCGATGGAACGACTGCTCACCGAGGTCGTCGAAGTGCAGGGCTGGGAGGAGGGGGAGGTTCTGGTCTTCGGCCAGCTTCTCATGCCCGGCCAGACGGTGGCTCCCGCGTTCGACCGAGACGGTGAGGTCGGCGAGCCGTTTACCGTGACCGAGCCGACCTGGTTCTTCTGGGCCGACCTCGAGCCCGAGCTCATCTACTTCTCCCATGAGACCAGCTTCATCTACATGCCGGAATCCGGCGGGCTGGTGGTGGAGCGCGAGGAGTGGTTTCCGGTGGTCGACGGCCGTATCTATCACCCGACGGAAGCGATATGGGGATCCTTCGAATACGAGATGCCGTCGGATACCGGCATCACCTCGAACGCACTTCGCGATCGGAGGGGTGCACCCTGCGGTCCCGCGCACGCGGTACTGGTGCAAGGCTTCGGATGGATCGACCAGAGCCGCCCCGATCGCGGGGGACAGTTTGTGGACGCGACCATCGCTCGGCTCCAAGAGTTCCTCGGAGAGCGCGGCTACACCATTCATCGGGTCACACCATTGGAAGCGCCGGATCCCGAGGCGCGGGTCGAACGACTGGCGGAGGTCCTTCGAATGCTCCGCGAGGGACAGCGGTCAACTCAGGTCGACATCTTCTTCGTTGGTCACGGCAACCGATTCGGGCGGTGGGTGTTCGGAGACCACGAAGAGGCCCCCCTAAGCTACAGCGCCGAGGAGTTGATTCGAGACATCGGGGACGCGAACACCGATCGACTGAATGTGATCACCGAGGCATGCCGGGCGGGGGCATTCGAGACCACCGTGCGTACCACCATCGACGAATATGTGCAGAACTCGGAACTGAACAACTCCGTGGTGCGGTTCGTGGCGTCTTCTCTCGCGAGTCAGCCGAGCCGCGCCGGGTTGTTCATCGACCGGCTGCGGGTAGCCCTGGCAAGCCAGCCGAGCGGCCACCCGTTCGACTATTCCGAAGCGCAGGTGCCTCAGATCCGGATTCCGCTTCGGGGCCGCGGCAACGAAGGCCAGGTTTATGTTCAAGATCCCGCCCCTGTCCGAGAAGTTGCCCCTACCGTCCCGGTGCTCGCGCTGGACCCCGACGTCGACGAGTGCCAGGTCGTCGCGCACATCGACACCCAGAACTACCTCCGGCGAACGGTGATTCGCGGCGACGGATTTGGCGAGACTCCAGGCGAAGTGCGACTCTTTCCTTGGGTCGATGTCGCGGGGGCCCCGGTGACATCCGTCAACCCGGTGACGGTACCGATCGTGAGCTGGTCGCCGAACGCCATCGAAGTCTCGTTGCCCATGCGGTCTCAGGGATTCCCGTCGAATCCGAGGGCGCTTGAAGACTGGGTGGCCGACGACATCGATTGGTCCGACGAGGGCCCGGAGTATCTCGTCGGCCGCTACTTTACGCAGGTCGTCAATGCCGCCGGGCAAGCGTCACGGGACTACCAGTTTGAGAGAAACGGAACGCCTCATATCCACTTCTATGCGCCTCAGCTGATCGCGATCGCTCCTCAGATCTACTCGGAACCGTGGACGCCACAGTACTCGCCGATGATGGTGGAGATCGAGTTCAACGAGATGTGGATTCCGCTCACCCCCGCCGATATCGGGCTCGGATCGGCGACGGTGCTGGTGTCCGACATGCGGATCGCTCGCGATCCGACGCTGTCCTTTCAACGCCCGCCGGAATGGACAGTCTCGGGTGTGCTCGGCCTCGTTGGAAACCGGCCCCACACCACGGGGTCCGCCTCGCTCGCGTTCGGCGACTGGACCTACGGGTTGCCTGCAGCCGAGCGCAACCTCGCGACCGCACGTGACCAGACCAACCCCGAGATCAACTACTGGGGGTTTCGACAGGAGATGGACCGCGGCTGGACCCGCACCGACACCTGGACGTACACCCTTATCTACGACTAGCAGGCTGCTGCAAACTCCACACGCACCTCCAGCACGGGACGGCGAAACAGCGGACCGAACCCGCTCCCCGGCCCAGAGGAGAGGATGGGCTGGTTTGCGGCTCGGGCTTTGTTCGGGTCGCCGTTCGTAAAGTCTCCGAAGTCATCGTTCCCAAGAGCGGCCACAGTGCGCTCACCTACTCGACGGGCGCTTCGAATCGTGGCGGCTCTGGGCACGAGCCGGGGGGTCGGGCGTTGAGGTCCAGCGAGTCCTGAATCGAAAACGCCTGGGTGAGAACGAACGCCCCTTGCTTGAGCTGCCAGATCGCGGTGGCCCCGGCGGCGTCTCCGAAGTCATCGAAATCGAGATCTCCGGAAGCGCCCAGATACTTGATCGACTGCCCCGTCGAGAGGCCCCGGGCAGCTCGTTCGTACTCGCTGGCCTGGATGAGGGCGTGATCCGCGGTCCGCTGCGTAACCGACCAGATGCCATCCCGAATCGCCACGCGATCGGTAAGGCTGCCGCCGGCAGTCGCACCCAGGGCAAGGAGCATCACCGAGTCATAAAAGCCGGGAAACCGGAGATCACGGTCAACCGCGTGTCCAAATCGAGTATTGAAGAGATCCCGTACTAGGCGGGCAGACTGCCGGGTTTCGTCGACGCGTCCGCGGGTGATGTAGACCCCTTCGGCGGCATTGGGCGTGGCCTCCCCAACGGAGTAGCGACCCCCCTCGACGAACGATGTCGCGTTGAACCCGGACCCACCGACGAACGCCGGCGGACCGGTGAACTCGGCCTGCCGTTCGCGATAGTCGAACAAGATCTGCGTCCCGGTCCGATTGCTCGTCAGCATCACGATGCAGTCGGGTTGTTCCTCGATCAGGCGTTGGATCGTATCGGGGTACGACGGTTTCGTGTTTTCGGGGACGACGATCCGGAGCGCGAGGCACTGCCCCGCGGCCGCGAGCAACCGCGTATACTCCGCGTCGTAGCCATTTCCAAACGCCGACATATTGCCTTCTCGAACAAACACGATTCGCCCACAGCTCAAAACGTCGGTCGTAAACCTGACCGCGGCGGCGGCCTCCCCCAACCCCACCGGCACCGCCGTTCGAAACGCGTAACGATCGCGTGCCGGCTGAGAGCTCGAAAGCTCCGGCGTCGTGGCGGAGGGCGCCACCACCACGGTCTGGAGCGGAAACGCTTCGTCCGCGACTTCGAGGGTGCTGCTGCTGCCCTGTGTTCCGACGATGCCGATGACCCCTTCCGCGCTCAGTTCGCGAACCGCCTGGCGATGGAGCTGCTTTTCGACCTCTGTGAACCCGCCGGGGATGTCCTCTTGAAATCGAGGCACGACCTCCAATCGACGACCGAGGACGCCGCCTGCCTCGTTGATGATCTCTGCCGCCAGAGTCGTTGCATCCACCGCCTCCTGCAGCTGCTCGGCATCGCGCGGATCTCGAATGAGGAGACCAATCGTTGCCGGACGCTGGTCTAGCTCACAGAACTTCCCCTGAGGGTTGCACCACTGCTGGTCAGGACAGTCGCTATCGGTCTCGCAGTCGCTGAGGGAAGCGAGGTTGCACCCCTGGCAAAGAACCAGGCCCAAGACGAACGTATGCAGGATGTCGCGAGGCATCGTCAAACCGGTGAGTGCATGAATTTCGGAGAGAATTCGGACATTGTCAGACTCGGTAGACGAGTTCTGACCGTTCTTGTGAAATGCCGTCACCAAGGTAGCTCCACTCGCCAGTTGGGCCGAAGAGGCGTTCAGCTGCAGGGACACCGGATCTTCCACCAGGTCTCACACAAAGTTATATCGAACGATAGACTATCCCGCGCGGCACCGGGCTCTGACCGTACGCCAGGACACTCGGAGATGGTGCGGGCGCGCGGAGCCCGGATGCGGATCATGGCACTCGCGCAGTCCGCTCGGCGCCCATCGCCATGGCGCGGTGCTTCACTCCGGCGGATCCACGCCAACGATCCGCGAACCGTCGATCGGGTCGAGGTTCGAAAGCACCTGTGTATCCACGGCGTGCGCCGTGGCTCCAGGAGCGAGAACTACGGAAAACAGGAACGCGGGATCGGAATTCAGGCGGAGTCGAGGCGGCTCGGCCCGCTGGGGTGAACTGGGCAACCGTTGAGAGAGGTACCCAGTCTCCCGTCCGAGACCGCACAAAGCTCATCGACCGCATCGGCGCTCCGGCCTCCGCGACCCATCCGGAGTCGAATGGAAGGGGAGTGGCTCACGAGAATCCCACGGTCGCTCTCAACGCGGATTCAAAGAGTGTTGAGATGAGCCGCGGAATAGCGAACCAACGGACTCGGCGAGGCCGAGTCCGTCGTCGCTCGTCACCAGCGTTACATTTGACGACGGCGGACCCACCACCAACGAAATCCACTCAACGCGAGGAGGGGCACGCACAGCGCAGCCACCACCCAAAGGACTCGCGTGGCCAGCGCCCCCCAGCGACCGAAGAGCACGCCGCCCCACGTTCCCTTGTGCAAATGGAGCGTCCAGTAGATGACACGCGGCCCCAACGCCCCATCGGTGAAGTCGATCCGCTCCATCGTTTCTCCGCTGTACGGGTTCATGATCAAGAAGGTTCCACCGATGTCGCGCGTCTCGTTTGGTTTCTGCAGCATCACGGTGACCGGGCGACCATCGACGCGCGGCTGCAGCAGGACGCGCGGCATTGCGGCCGGTTCGCGTTCCTTGGCCATCGCGATCAGGTCGTCGAGCGGAATCCTTGCCTGGCCTTCCGGAACCTCGAGGCGGAAGTCCCGCTGCCGCATGGACTCTGGTTCGTCGGTCCGCGTGACCGCAAAGATCACCTTATTGGCCACGCCACGGTAGGTCACAATGACGCCATTGAGGGCGATGATCATCACGATCGGAGCCACCAACGCACCGATCCGTTGATGCAACCAGCGGGATTTCGGTCTTTGAGCGCGTCGGCGCCGCGCACGAAATCGTCGTAGCGCCAAAACGATTCCGCCAAAGCTCGCGATAGCGAGCAGAATGGCCGAGGTCGAGGTGATCCAAGCCCCCCAAGGCGGCAGACAGAACGTTCGATGGAAGTTGTAAATACGGCCGGTGAACGTTTCGCCGTAACGTTGCTCGAGGCGTACGTTCCCGGTGTAGGGATCCACCGCGTAGCGGACGCCACGACGCGGGCCGACTTCCTTGTTTGGTTTGGCGAGAAAAAGTGTGGCTTCCCGTTCGTCGTCCGGGAGTCGGACGCCGTAGACGTAGCGAACGGTTCCGGGACGCTGCTGCTCGAGGCGGTCCAGCTGCGCATCGAGGTCGAGCGCCGGCCCCTCGGAAGACACCGTAATCGCATCGTGATGAATCCAACGATCGATGTCTTCTTCAAAGACTAGGAGAGCGCCAGAGGTCCCCTGCAGTACCCAAGGGATCAGTCCCACAACCCCAAGCGCGATGTGAATCCATTCGGTTTTCGAAAGCGCAGTCTTCGTTCGCGTAGCCTTGATCGTACCCGCCGCATCGGTTTCCTTCTCGACCTCGTATTCGTCGACGTCGAACGACGGTTGCAGCTTCTCCTCGGACGGCAGTGGAACGCTCTCGCTCATGACCGGACGAAAGAATAACCGATCTCGGCCCTCACCGCCGCGCAGGCGCTCGGACCTTACTCGCCTAACCCGTTCGATATGCTCTCACGGATCGCGTCCGCAGCCTGGCGGCGTTACGCATGTGGCATGGACCAACATCGTGAGGTGGGCCTCCGCCCTCGAGCCGGAATCTCTCTTTTCTCACTTCTTCCAAAAGGGATTTCGTCGGCCCCTCGCTTCCCCATGCACGTCGGAAGGCTCTCACTCCTTTCGAGGAACACCTTCGATGCCATGGCATGGTTGCCGAGCACCCTCGATGGCTCGATCCGGATTCGGTAGACCGAGGCGAGGCTCGATCGGCTTCGACCGCTCGCCCTGCCCGGTCCAGCGAGCCCTACCCGATTCCCGGCGCGCTTGTTCACGATGACCGAACGGATCATTCCGGAGGATCCACGCCGAGGATGCGCGAGCGGTCGACGGGGTCGAGGTTCGAAAGCACTTCGGAGTCCATGACGTGCGAGGTCACTCCGGGAGCAAGGGTCACTGAAATCAGAACGGCGGGGTCGGCATTAATGCGGAGTCGAGGTGGACTGGCCCGCTGTTCGGCGAACTGGGCGATCGACGAGAGAGGAACGTACTCTCCTGCCCGTGTCTGCACAAAGAACTCGTCCACGGCCCCTCCAGTCCCTCCACGGGCCACCCGAAGCCGAATCGACGGGGAACGACTCACGTGTACTCCGCGGTCGCTCTGAACGCGGATAGCCTGCATGACATCCGAGTGCGACAACCCGAGAGCTCGCGCCGCGTCGCCGTTGAGATCGATCAAAAGTTCGCTCGATCCTGCTTGGTCATGCACCCGTGCCTGCTCGACGAAGGGATGTGACTCGAGCTCGGTGGCCGACGCTGTCGCAGCGTCCAGCGCGGCTTCTCGGGATGGACCAGTGACGAGATAGCGTCGGTATACCGAAGGAGGACCCCCGGCGGGCATGATTCCAGGGGTGCGCGCAGCCCAATCGATCACCGTTCGAAGCGTCGAGCCGTTTGCGTCGAAGAGAGACACGATCGCTCCGGTCTCGAGCTCATCGAGGAGGTCGCTCGCGAGGGGATCGGGGCTCTGCGACACGCTCCGTACGACGAAGTCGATATTGGCGTCGAACTGCGCTCGCAGAGCCGACTCCAGCCCGTCCAACGGTTGCTCGGCCGCCGGGCCTGTCAGCATCACGCTCTGCGGCGGAGACGCGAGGAGTTCGAGGCGCGCACCCGGCGGAAAATCAGAGTTCGAGAGAGCGGTCTCGATGGAAGAGCGATCCTCCGGATGCGGTAGCCCGACGCGACCAACGATCGTAGGCACGCCGTCTCGCTGAGCGCGGCAATCGGCCTCCGCGGGTCCAATCGAGATTTCCGCGACCATATCGAGCGTCGCCTGTCCGACCGGCACTCTGCGGACCGCCTCCACGTCCGATGCGGTTCGAAGAGCAGCGACCAGCTCGGATATCGAAACTCCGACTTCTCGAAGCCGACTCGGCGCGATCACCACTTCGATCTCGTCTGGCAAGACATCTCCGCACACCACCGGCTCGTACCCCAGCCGAACCAAGGGCGCGCGCACCGACGTCTCAAACAACGCTCGGCGCGACTGCGGTGCCGCGTCGAAGGTGAGCGCAAACCAGAGGTCGTGCCCCGGCGCCGGGTTCGAGAGCAAGGGCGACGCGCCCTCCGGAAGCGACACCGTATCAAGCGCTTCGCGGACCGCCGCTCTCGCGCTCTCCGGAGCTTGCAGCATGCACCGACCCGAGCGCGCCAGACTCACCACCGGCCACGAAGGGTCTTGCTCAGCCAACGCCTCGACGAGTGGCGAGCACACGTCGAGATCGACCCGCTCTGGGTCGATCTCGAGGACATGAATGTCAACGCGGACGAGCGGCTCTCTCGCCTCACCCGGACTAGGGGCCGAAAACAGAGTGAACGACAGTGCGGCGGCAGCAGTGATTCCGCCAAGCGCAACCGCGCTCGGAAGGAGCCACGACCGCTTTCGCGGTTTCGCGTCGACCACAACATCACCAGGATCAGCCGAGTTGATCATCTCTTGGGAACGCCACGTGGGCGAGCACGAACGAGCGAGCTCGGAAACTACCGCTGTCTCCTGACGCCCGATAGTCCCATGTTCGGCCCCGCGGCGGCCCCACCAACCCGCAAACGCCGCAGTCGAGGCAGGGGCAGAGGCAGAGGCAGAGGCAGAGAGGAGCTCGCCCCTTGCGGACCGGCGGGCTCCGCCGGGCCGGCCTCCGATGCCGTCGGGCGGGTGCCTGCCGCCGCTGGTCCCCTGGCGTCGGCCGGCCGCCGAGCGCGGGTCCATGGTTACCCCATGACGCATGGACGACGGGTGCTGCCGTGGCTGGGTGGCGCGATGTGTCTCGTGGTCGGCGCCCTCCTCGTTGGCATTCCGGGCGCAGGACGGGCCACCGACGAGGCGCTGATCGAACCGGGACCCCGGAGGGTGATCGTGACGCCGGTGAAGAGGAGCCGGGGCCTCGTCCCATTGCACCTGCATGGGGTAGTTCGCGCTCGACAGCGTGCGACCCTGGCGTTTCCCCGAGGGGGCCGCATCCTCGCCCGTCACGTCGAGGTTGGCGATCGGGTTCAGGCGGGAGAGCTCCTGGCCGAGGTCGACCCTGCGGCAACCCGAGCTGCGGTACGCGCGGCCATGGCGATGGACCAAGAGCTCGAAGCCCAGCGCTCCCTCGCGGAACAGGAACGACTTCGAGGAGAGCGGCTGTTTGCGGCCCAAGCGATCTCCGAAGCGGACCTCGACGCGCTGCGCGCCCGCGAAACCAGTCTGACCGCCGGGGCCCGCGCTCGTCGCGCAGACACCAGTCGCTTCCATGCCCAGCGCCGAGATGAAGCGATTCACGCGCCATTCGATGGCATCGTGAGCGCCGTTCACCTCGAAGCTGGCGAGCTCGCGACGCCGGGCATGCCGGTACTCGCCCTCACCGGCAACGAAGGCACCGAGGTGAAGGTCGAAGTCCCCGAACACGCGATCGCGAGCCTCCAGCCCGGCCAGCGGGTCGAGGTCCGCCTTCCGTTCCTTCGCGAGCACTTCGAAGGCCAGCTCGATCGCATCGGCGAGCGACCCGACCAGACCCTCTACCCGGTGTTCGTCCACTTGCCAAACGGAGCACTGGTCGGCGCCACCGCAGAAGTCGTCCTCCAGCTCCGCTCGACGCCGGAGCTTGTCGTTCCACTCGCTGCGGTGCAAAGCCCGGCGGGTCGTCAAGCCTCCGTGTTTGTCGTCGAAGGCGGAGCTCCACCTCGGGCACGCCGGGTCACCGTCGAGGTCCAGCGGCTTCTCGATGATCGGGTGACCGTCCGTGGCAGTCTGACCGAAGATCACTCGGTGGTCGTCGAAGGCCAGTCCTTTCTCCTCGACGGCGACGTGCTCGAGATTCTCCCGTGAAGGTGCTCGAACGGCTGATCGCCAGTCGCCGCATGGTCCTCGTGGGAGCGCTCCTCCTCGCCGGCCTCGGCGCGACCGCGTGGCAGGTGATGCCGCGCCAGGAAGACCCTACGATGCAGGAACGCTGGGGATTCATCCGGGTTCCCTTTCCGGGCGCGTCGGCAACCCGAGTCGAACGCCTCATCGTGAAACCCCTGGAACGCGAACTCACCGAAGTCGCCGATGTGGGCCGCATCTCGGCCACGGCTCGAGCCAATGGCGCCTTTGTCCAAATCGAAATGGTCCCGGACGCGGACTTTACTGCAGCCTGGGATGACATCCGGGATGCGCTTCGGCGGGCCGAGCCCGAGTTCCCTCGCGGCGCCGGACCTCTATCCTTCGAACGCCAGGGCTCGGAGACCGAAGGCATCGTCTACGCGGTCACCGGTCACAACGATCCCCGCGTTCTTGCCCTCGCCGCCCGCCGAGTCGAGGAACGGCTTCTCCAGATCCCGGACGCTCGTCGGGTGGTGATCACCGCCGACCCCAAAGAGCAGATCACGGTCACCCTCGATGACGGAGCGGCCCGCCGCTACGCCCTCACCCCCGAGCTCCTCCTCTCCCAGCTCCGCGATCGAAACCACGGGCTCTCCGCCGGGACGCTCCAGGCGGGCGATCGCACCGCGATTCTCCGCGTGCAAGGCATCGAAGCCGAAGGCGACGCCGCCGAATCGGAACTTCGAACCCTTCCGATCCTGTTGCCCGGAGGACAGGCGGTCGAGCTCGGCGAGGTCGCCACGGTTCGGCGTACGGTTCGCGAACCGGAAGCCGTTCGCATGCGCTGGAACGGTGAGCCCGCGGTCGCGGTGGGCATCGTTCCGAAGGACGGCCTTCACCTGACGCAGTTTGGGCAAGAGGTGCGCACTGTGGCGGCAGAACTCGGCCCCGAGCTCGCGCCGCTGACCCTCCGCGAGATGTCGTTTCAGCCGGACCAGGTCGAGGAACGGCTGGGAGACCTGAGCGGCGCGCTGCTACTCGGCATCCTCGTCGTCGGAGTGCTCCTAATCCTCACCATGGGCGCCCGGCTCGGGTTTGTCGTGGCGCTGGTCGTTCCGGTGGTCACGCTCGGCTCCCTCGCGATCTACTTCTTCGCGGGGGGAGTGCTTCACCAGATCTCCGTTGCCGCATTTGTGCTCGCCCTCGGCATGTTGGTCGACAACGCAATCGTGGTGGCCGAGCTCACCCAGCGAAAAATCGATCAGGGTTCGGGGCGACGGGAGGCCGCGATCGCCGCGATCCGAGAACTTGCTTTTCCACTGGCCACGGCCACGGGAACCACCCTCGCCGCGTTCGTTCCGATGTTGCTCGCCACCGGTGACGTTGGCGACTTTACGCGCGCGATTCCGGTCATCGTGATGCTCACGCTTACCGTCAGTTATCTCTTTGCGCTCACCCTCACGCCCACGCTGGCGGCGCGGCTTCTTCGGCCGCGGAACGAGTCGGGATCGCACGGCTTCGATGCCGTCGCGCGACGACTCGGGGACTTTGCGGTGCGACGGCGCCGGTTCGTATTGACCTTCGCCATCGGGCTCGTCGCCCTTACCGTCCTGGCGGGCTCGCGGGTGGAAGAGAACTTCTTCCCGGCCGCGGGCCGGAGCGAGCTCCTCGTGAATCTGCAGCTCCCGGAGGGTGCGGCCCTCGATG
>JBCCZL010000099.1:0-20656 GCA_039187775.1 Myxococcota bacterium | reverse complement strand
CCGATGCCCGTGTCTTCCACCTCGAACCGAAGCATCACGTCGTCGCCGTGGTTCTCCTCGAGAAGCACCCGGAGCTCGACCATGCCTTCATCGGTGAACTTGACCGCATTCCCGACGAGATTCGCCAAGATCTGCTGGAGTCGTAGCCCGTCTCCGCGGAGCTCTGCGGGCACATCCTGGGCCACGAAGGACCGAAGAATCACGTCTCGCTCCCGAGTGCTTCCCGACGCGAGGGCTAGCACGTCATCGATGAGGCGAAGGAGATCGATGGCCGTTTCCTCGAGCGTGATCTCCTTGGCTTCGATCTTTGAAAAGTCGAGAAGGTCGTTGATCATTCCAAGGAGGCTCCGCGCGGAGCGTTGGATCGTCCCGGCGAACTCTTCTTGTTGATGGTCGAGGGGAGTGGTCAGAAGAAGATCGCTCATCCCGACGATGCCGTTCATCGGGTTCCGGATTTCGTGGCTGACCTGCGCGAGGAATTCGCTCTTTGCTTCGCTTCGAGCCTCGGCGAGCTCCTGCCGCGCACGGCTTTCGGTGAAGCGGCCGATCGCCCAGGCAAAGCCGACGCCGAGGCCGAGGCCGAGGACCACGAGCAGTGCGCCGATCAGTCGAGCGGTCCGTCGATAGGTTGCCGCGGCAGCGTCCACGTCGTGAGTCGAGACGGCAAGGACGAGCGTCCCCCGGCGACTTTCCGGTCGATGTTGCACCGGGAGCTCCGCCACGATCCGGTCCGGTGCCGAGAGTTCGGCCACTGCGTTGGCGTGGGCAGCAGGCATCGGCCGGTCCTCGGGAAAATGCCGGAAGAGCGAACCGTCCTCGAGGTACACCGCGATCACTACGAGCTCGTCCATGCGGTCGGCCCCGGCGAGCGCTTCCTCGGCTAGCATCTCCTCGTCGAAATCGATTGCTGGAGCGAGCGTGTAGGCGATCAGCGCCCCGACCTGGTCGGTCTTGTGCCGAAGATTCTCCTCGAGCGTCGCTTCGTGCTCGGAGGGAAAGTACGTGCTTTCAAACGCGGCCAGCGCGCCGAACACCACCACAGTGCAAAGGACGATGACCACTTGATACGCGCGCACGCTCTAGGGCCTCCCATCGGAGGAGGGGCCGTTCTGTGAAGAGGTGCGCGTCGTGATAAGGGGAATCGCGGCTCGGGGGGTGGAGTCCCCGGCGAATCGGTCGTTCCCGGGGCGTCCTTGGCTCACGGCTCCGGAAGTACGCCACCCCGGCGAAGGAGCCGCTCCATCTCGTTGACAAAGTTCGCCGCTCCGGGCGACTTCTCGATAAAGCCGAGCGCTCCGCATTTTGCGGTCAACTCGAAAAGCTGGGTCGCGTTGAGGCTTGAATGGAGAATCAGCGCGGGCGTTGGTTTGTGCTCCTGGATAAGGGTGGTCAACCGGTCACCGGTTAGGGCCGGCATGCGCACATCGACGATGACCACGTCGGGCTTCTCCTGGCGCACGATCGCGGTGGTTCCGAGCGCTTCCTGACGGGTGAGCACCTGATAGCCCGCGACCTTGAGGCGGGCCTCCACGAGCTGAAGTGTGGTGGGGTCGTCGTCGACGACGAGGACCTTCAAGCTTCCCATCCCCATGCTTGGTCAGAGTCCCCTGGGCACGGTGCCGGCGTCAAGGAACGGGATGGCAAGCGTCGGAAACCAAGCCGGTTTCGGGCCTCGGCGTTCCTTTGACGCCGGCCGGTGTCCACCTACTTCCGCTTACAGAAATCCACATCACCTCCGAAGACACCTTAATTTGAGGACACCGAATATTGTAAGTGTTTGACATATATATTGTAAATTGGAACATATCGTCAAAAAGGGCCGGGTAAAATCATACGATGGTGAGCATCATATTTCTCTGTCAGTGTGAGAGTCGTGACGAGGGGTACAGCCTGGAGGAGGTGTTGATAGAAGAGAGCTTCCTATGGAAGCCGAGCGGGGGAGGGAACTCCCTTCCGCGTGTGGCCTGGCCACAACGAGGAACGAGGAGGCCGGACGCGTAGGACGGCCTCCCCGTCCCTTCATACCTGCAGACGCGACGGATCTACGTGGCTGCGCAGTGGAACCGCGATGCGGCTCCACGGCTGAAGGGGGCCGCCCCGTCAGTGGGGTCAATACTGCCTAGATCCTCGCCGAAGCAACCGCCTTGGCCAGCGCAAAGGTCGAACCATCGTCGACCGCGCCACGAGGCTGGGGACAAGGGGTTGGGAAAAGAGGGCACGGCCCTCGCGGTGGAAACACTGCAAGAGCCGACTCTTACCCGCCCCGCTGAACGGCAATTGGCTAGGGCCTCGCGCAGGCGATGGTGTAGCGACTGCCGGAGTGGTTGGTCCGAAGGAGCACGCGGCTGCTGTCGACGACGGCATTTACCGGGTTCGTAAAGCGTGGGTCACGCGCGCTCGCCGTCGCCCCGCCGGACAGCCAAGTGATCTCACCGTGACCGGTAGAGATAAAGGTGGAAACACTCGGCCCCGCGACCAGCTCGGGTCGCTCGACAACATGGTGGGATCGATTCGATCCCACGCGACGCCGTCGTAGGTGGGAAAGGTCCCATCCGGAGCTCCGAATACCGCTATTCCGTTGAGCCCCCCGAAGTGACCGAGGTGGTGGAGATCCATCAGTCGAGTCCAGCCGCCGTCGAGTACGTACGCGCTGCGTGGGTCGATATCTGTTTCGCACTGCACGCGAACGAGGCCGCCGGCCCCCGCGGTTACGAGCCGGCTGCTGGTACCGAGGCACTCGAGAATGGGCGCTGCGGAGGTCCACGCCGTTCCGTCGAGGCGGAAGACGCGCCACGTTCGGGTTCCGATCCGAGATTCCGCAAACACACCGTCTGCGTGTGCGTGAATTTGGTCGCGTCCCACGAACTGCTCGACGGGCCAGCTGGGCTGGGTTGGCGCGGGAGGCAACCTCGCACTCACGCCGGCCTCCCAGCGGTATGCGTTGGCGGCCGTGTCATCGACCCACAGGAGATAGTAGGCCACTGGCCCCACCCAGGTGGCTTGAGGAGAAGGAGGACCCCGAAGGGGAGTGGGCTCAAATCCGGCGTCGGTCCATCGCACGAGTTGGCTTTCCCGGTCGTCGTAGTCAAAGACCGAGCCGTAGGCTTCGGCCGGAGCCACGCGGGTATCCGGAGGATCGCCGAGCAGACGCTCGGGCATGGTCGGGGTGACCACTCGGGTCCAGGTGGTGGCGTCGAGCCGATAGATCCCGTTTCGGTCCGATGACGCCCAGAGGCCCGCGCCATCGAGGATCCGAAATGCGTCGCGGCGACCCGGCCGAAGGTGAGACGTCAATCGTCCGAACGACAGAGGGATGGCGACCTCGACCCACTCGTCCTCCATCGCATTCAGGACGTGAGTGCCGCGGCCGAACACCCACCGGGCGCCGGCCCGATCCAGACTCGGCCCAGGAGGGGCTGGCGCGGCCCATGTCGAAAAGGCGAGGCCATCGAACTTAGCCACGCTCGTACGAAGCTCGCGATTGCCGCGAAAGAGGATGTACACGACCGCGATGTCGGTCGCCGATGCGATCGCGATGTCTGCCAAAAGGACACGGTTTGGCATCTCAATGGGAGGCCCGCCCGGGGGCATCGCAAGGAGCGCGTCGGCGGGGAAGCGGGTCCAAGACGTACCGTCGTGCACATGAAGAGCATCTTCGAAGGGAGCAAACAGCTCGCCCTCCCAGGCCTCTGCGCCGGTGATGTCGACGTCGGCGGTCGGCGGCGCGATCGCCGACCATGATCCATCGTATCGATACACTTGGTTGAGGACATCATCCACCAAGAACGCATCGCTTGTCCCGACCGCCCGAAAACGCATGAGGGGCGGCGAGCCGGGGAGCGCGGATGGTGACCACGTTCCCGTGGGGTCGCGGATGACGACGCTACGGCTCCCGTCCGTTGCCGATTCAAGGACCGCAAGTGCGTGGTCGTCGGTGACAAGAAGTTCGAGCACCTCGCCGTCCACGATGTGCTCTACCGTAGGATTGCTAAACCGTGCGTCGACTCGGACGATCCGATCGCCAGCCGCTAACCACCGGGTGCCGGCCCGGCTCCCGATGTCCGAAGGCTGATAGCCGGCGATGACATCGCACGTCATACCTGAACCGACGATGTCGCCCACCGGGCGGCAGCCATCGGCATCCATCGACGGACCATCGATGCTCGAGTCCGCGGGTGCATCCCTCGGCGCTCCATCCCCTGGCGCTCCATCCACCGCCGCATCTCGGGACGAATCAACCCGACTGTCCACCATGCTGTCCGCGACGTCGCTGCTGTCGTCGCCACACGCCGCCACAACTAGCAGCCACCCTGCCAAAAACCGTCCACCCATCCAGTCAGAGTAGCTCCGGCGCCCGCTCACGGCTCACAAATCCCAGCCGCGTGCTGGGCCGGCAATCTTCCGGGCCGGCACCACTGCGCTCAGAGGCCGTCGTCCCGGTTTGAGAGCCACTTGGCGAATCGCTGCCTCAGCGTCGCCGTGCGTGAACCGTCGATGAGGATTAGGTCGACCCCACCATCGTACGGGGCCATCACCTCTTTCGTCTCCGGATGCATCCAAAGTGCGCGTAGGCGGTCGTGCGCGATCGCGAGAAGAGCGGAGTCGCTGGGGGAATTTCGCCCGACGACGATAGAGACGGGATCGGACCATGTGCCGCCAGCGAGTTCTCGGAGCGATGGTTCGGAGCGAGGCCATCCTGCAGCCATTCGCGCCAACATGGACTCTTTCTGGGGATCGGCCCGCTGCGTTTGAGGGCACACTGCTACGCACCACGGGGTCTCGGACGCGCCGAGGACAACTCTCGCGACCTCCTGATGTCGACGAAGCAGTTCCTGCTCATCGCTATCGTTGGTGGGTAAGCGCTTCGAACCAGGAAGAGAGTGGATGCGAATCCAGCGTTTTGGAAATGCTTTCCGAAGTGCCCACCCGAAGGGTGGCAGCTGATCGAACGCTTTCTTCCATGAGGCTTCGAAATTCGACACCCGCACAGCGTACCCGGAACCTGGCTGCTTGGGTTTAGCGGCCGACTTTGGCGAGGTAGTCGGGGTGCTCTCTCCAGGCGGGGAGTGTGCCCATGAAGGCGAGCGTTTTCTTCTCGGCGTCCTCTCGGGTAGTACCCTCGCCTTCGCGCATCGCCCAAGCGATCATGTTCTCGAAGCGCTCATCAAAGGGCTTGAGTCGACCGTGCTCATCGGCGCAGTACTGGCAGTACTGCCCGCTCTCGATGGGCATGGTGCAGCTCTCACAGGCTCTCGATCGGGTCACGGTTTCTTCCTTTCGTTCCTAGCGATATCGGCGACGACTTCGTGCAGTCGTCGCATCGTCCGAAGGAGCTCTTCCCTCTCCTCCGTCGAAAGCTGTTCAAAAGCCCGCTGGACCAGCGCTTCGCTAAGCGGCTGACTGTGTTGGACGACGGTTCGGCGCCCCTCTTCCGTGAGCCACACGAGATGCCGGCGACGATCCTCGGGGTCCACCTTTCGTGCGAGGAGCCCGCGCGCCATCAGGCGTTCGACCATTTCACTCATCGCGGATTGGGATCGATGGAAATGCAGCGACGCCTCCTTGACGGTGAGCGGTCCCGACATCGCCAGGTGGCGGAGGACCCCCATCGACTCCCGGCTCGGACGGAATGCGCCTTTTTCCTGCCGCGGATGGAGGTGCATGTAGAGCTGGCCAAACAGGTGCGTGAACTCTTCGGGAGGCGAAACCATGCAGCCCGACCATTCGAGACATCGGATCCATCGTCAACCCCGATGGATTCAGCCGCAGTCTGCGGCGAACCAGGCCGAAGCCTCACCGTCCTGCAAGCCCGACCCGCATCCAGCGGCCAGAGGTGTGTTCCGCAGACGTAGAGTCGCCGTCAGCCCACCGCGATGGCACTTCGCTGGCGCAATGCGAAGTGTCGCGAGCGCGGTCGCAGTCTAGCGTACTTGCAAGACTTCGCCGAAGAAGAAGGCAGCTGCCTCATCGACGATCCGGAAGAGGTCATCCTCCGAGAACTCGACGTGGGTGGTTGCTCCCTCCACAAAGAAGAACTGATTGGCCACTCCTGCAGCCTCCGCGGCTGGGATCATCGCGCACGCCCCGGAGATGGTCACTGACGGACCGAGCTCGGTCGTGCTGCCAGTCGAGCACGGTACGACGGAATCGAACTCTTCGTGCGCCGCGTAAATCGGGGCGGTGTCGGCTTCGATCCAAGACACGTCGAGCACGGCTCCCGAGATGCTGAGCACACCTTGAGCGGCTGAGGAAACGGTGACGTTCCCGCGGCTGTTTCCCGGGATTCCGCCGTTCGCATCAAGAAATGCCTGGACTGCTGGCGTCACGGCATCTCCTTCATCCAACGCGCCGGTGATCGCGGCCATCACCGCGCCCGCCGAGACGCCGCCGACGAGGATCCGGTCTGGATCGACGCCGAACTCGTTGGCTCCCATCCCGTCTTCACGAAAGAATCGAATCGCTGCCCGCATGTCGTGCACGGACTGCAGGACGCCAACGAACGCCTCGTCTTCATCCGCGGGTCGGTTTTCGAAGAGGCGATAGTCGATCGAAGCGGTGACATAGCCGCGCTGGGCGAAGTTCATCGCGATGGCCCGAAGCTCCGGGTCGGAGCGCGACCCTTCGATGAAGCCGCCAGCGAACGCCAGAATCAGGACCGGTCGGTCGGTGGATGGGTCGTCCCGTGGTCGAAACACATCCATTGCGAGGCTCTGGTTGACGCCGGAGCTTCGGACGCCTTCGCCGAACACGACGCCCGCCTGCTCATCGACTTCGCCGAACACCACATCACGCAGCCGAACTGCCGTGTCCTCAGCGTCCGTGGAGCCGTCCGCGTCCGGAGAGCCGTCCGGCGCCACCGAACTGTCCTCATCGGCGGCACTATCCCTGGACCCCGCATCGGAATCGTCACTGCATCCCGCAGCGATCAAGACAACAATGAAGGCAGCCACCAGCTTACGATTTCTCACGTCGACCATCCGTTCGCAGTAGTGATCTTCCTAACGTGTGACGGTTGCGCTTCAAAGGGCCCGAACCATACAACCGTCCCTAGAGATCCATACAAAATTGTAAGGTTGCGCAGCGGGCACCGGGCGTGTGGCATTTAATGGGTGGGTTCGCTCTTTCCCGCGCCGACGATGATCAACGTACTCCTGATCGAGGATGTGGACGAAACGGCTCAGTTCATTCTGCGCGGACTGCGTGAGGCCGGAGACAGAGGGACCCGTTGCGGAACGGTTCGCGATGGGCTCGCTGAGGCCAGTCAGCACTCCTTCGACGTGATCGTGTTTGACCGGCTTCTCCCAGATATGGATGGACTGGACGGCGTACGGATTCTCCGTCAGTCGGGTGACAAGACCCCCGTGCTGATGCTGACCGCACTGTCCGAAATCGACGACCGAGTCCGAGGCCTCAACGCCGGGGCCGATGACTATCTCGCGAAGCCCTTTGCGTTCTCTGAGCTCTATGCTCGACTCCAGGCGCTTGCACGACGTCAACCCCTCCAGGAGCGGAGCGTCACGTTGACGGTGGGAGATCTAGTCCTCGAGCGAACGACGCAAACGGTCACGCGCGCCGGGAAGGCTCTCGATCTTCTTCCGCGGGAGTACCGCATCCTCGAGTACCTCATGCAGAACCAGGGGCGGGTGGTCACGCGAACGATGCTCCTCGAGAAGATTTGGGGGTACAGCTTCGACCCGAAAACGAGCCTGGTGCAGACCCACGTCAGCCGGCTTAGTGCGAAGGTCGATCGACCGTTCGACTCCGAGCTGATCATGACGGTCCGAGGTTCCGGATATGTTATCTCGGCGTTCCGCTAGCCTTGTTCGGTCCACCGTGTTCCGTCGAGCGATCGCGGCATCGGCGGGGTTCCTTGTGGTCGCTCTAGGGATTCTGTGGGCGTCGACATCGCTTGGTCTTTTCTTGCTCGATCGGGAGGCCCGGTCGGCGATCGAAAACGAGCTTGCGTGGCAGAAGTCGCTCCTCGCGTCCGGAGGGATGGCGGCCGTCGAATCGGATCTCACGGTCGATGGTCAGGCGGTGTGGGAGTCGGACTGGGTGTACGGTCTCCTTGATGAAGGAGAGTTCGTCCACGCGGTCGTGGATCGACGAGGGGAACTTCGTGCAGGGTTCGGGGGGCTCTCGGCAAATCGCGGGTGGTCATACGTCTTCCTCGAGCATGAGATCAACCGGCCGCTTCTCGCGCACCGGAGCGCGCTCGACCAGACTCATGACATCGTCATCGCTCGCTTTCGCGTCGACGAAGAGTTTGTCCTTCGTGAACTCCGATGGGTGGGCTCGGCGTTTCTTTTTCTCATCGTGCTTCCGCTCTCGTTGGTCACCGGATATGTCCTAAGCCGAGGGGTGTTTGTGCGTCTGAGCTCGATCTCCGAAACTGCAGAGACCGTGGCCCAGGGGGAGGTGGGTCAACGGGTCCCGCTTTCGAAGCGGCGAGACGAGTTCGACCGCCTCTCGATGGCCATGAATCGAATGCTCGATCGGCTCGAGGCACTCCATCGAAGCATCAAAGATGTCTCCGTAGGCATTGCCCACGATCTTCGAACGCCGGTATCCACTCTTGGGGGAAGGCTTCAGCTGCTCGAACACGATGCCGAGGAGGCTGCGCTGGTACGGAAGCATGTCACGATCGCAAACGAGAATGTGGCGACGATCCTCCGGACTTTCGATGCGCTCCTCCGGCTTGGAGAGGTAGAAGCGGGTCGCCGTCGGGCAGCGTTTCGGAGAGTGGATCTCTCAGAACTTGTTCTCGATGTATGCGAGACGTTTGAGCCGGTGCTCGCTGACGCCGGGATCGAACTCATCGCACATATTGCAGACGGAGTTCGGCTTCGCGGAGACGGCGAGCTACTCACCCAGCTGCTCACCAACCTTCTAGACAATGTCGTGGAGCATGCGAGGGGCAGCGAACGAGCGTGGGTCACGCTAAGCGCCGATGATCGCTCGGCGCGTCTGACGGTCCGGGATGACGGAGTGGGCGTGCCCGTGGAACTGCGTGGACTGATCTTCGAGCGATTCTTCCGGCTAGACGCGAGTCGAGAGACACCTGGCAATGGCCTTGGGCTCAGCCTCGTGAAGGCGATTTGTGAACTCCACGACGGCGAGATCCGCATCGCTCCTTCGTCGGTGGGAACGACCTTGGAGACACTCTTGCCGCGAGCGAGCGGTTGAGTCGTCGACCCCCAGAGAGCCGCGGCTCGGCGCGTGCCGCGCCCGGGGTTCACACGATGGCCATCCAAGACCGGTCGAACGATATGCCGCGACCGCGGAAGATACCGCCGGCGGCGGGTCCGAACTGCCGAACCTGTCTTGCGGTGACCGGTCCAACACCTCAATGCAAGAGCCGTTTGGACAACCTCGGGCTCCGGCGTTCGAGCCTTGAAGGCTACGAATCGCGCCCGCGGGGGCTTCGGTTGACGGCGAACTGGAAGATGTCTGGGCGGGCGTAGTGGCCGGTGACGTCGAGGGTGAGGCGTTCTTTATCGATCCGCCGAAGGTCGAGCTCTGCGTGCACGATCGTGTCCCGATCCATGACCGGCTCGACGAGAAACTCTCCGTCGGGCCCGACGATTGCGCTTCCTCCGCGAATCAGGAGCGTATCGTCGTCTTCTTCGATGTCGGCACGGAACTCTTCCGGGAGGTCGCCCGCACGAGTCAGGGTGCCCGCCGCGAGGACGAAGCAGCGCCCCTCGAACGCGTAGGCCTTGCTCGCGGTTTGGTGCGGGCCGGCCACGGTGGGCCAGAGCGCGACGTGAATGTCCTCGCCGCTTTCGTGGAGCGCCTGTCGGGCGAGAGGCATCCAGTGTTCCCAGCAGATCAGGCCCCCCACCCGACCCACGCTCGTCGGGGCAGCGCGAAGACCGTGGGCATCGCCGGGTCCCCAGACGAGCTTCTCGGTGTAGGTGGGGACAAGCTTTCGGTGGTGAAGCACGAGCGATCCCTCGGGGTTCCATCCGAGGAGCGCGTTGTAAAGCGTTCCATTGCCGGGACCACTATCGACCCGCTCGTGCGCGCCAAGGATGAGGAAGATGCCCAGCTCGGCGGCGAGTTTTGCGAGTCGGCTCGATTCTGGGCTTTCGATCCGTAGGGCGTTGCTGCGAAGCCGGGCAAAGGCGGCCCGCGTGGGCTCGTGGTCCCAGAGGGCCGCGCCCCGAGCGACATCGAGCCACTTGGGGTAGCCCGAGAGAAAGGACTCACCGAACACGACCAGCGTTGCGCCTTCCTTCCGTGCCCGGCTTGCTCCGTCGATCACTCGAGCGATGCTGCCGTCGAGGTCGAGATGCGCGGGATGGGTCTGCACGATGGCCACATGAACCGAGGAAGCGCTCATCGCTTGAGGATTTCACGCCGCGGCCCAAGACAGAAGCCTCCGACGCTCCTCGAACCGGAATAGAGAATGCTCATACGGATGTTGTCGTGGTGAGACGATGCAAAGAGCGGGTCTCGAGCAGGAGTGGACCTCCAAACGCGACGAGCGTTGGAAGCGACTCTTCATGGCGCAACTTCGAGCTGAGATGGGTGACGGGCCACCAACCGCGCGCCGAAACGTCCTCGCGATCCAGCTCTTGGGCGCATTCGCCGGCGCACTGACGACCTGGTTTGTGGCGGTGGTCGTTCGACAAGCCGAGTGTCGATTGGGTGCGCCGGTGGCCTCCCACCTGCTTGTGCTGACGGTCCTCCACCAGCTGCCCTGGGTGGTTCCTTGGATGGTGGTGGGCGCGTTTCGTATCGGTCCGTTTATCGAAGTGGCGCCGCGGTCGGCTTGGAGGACGGGACGGTTCACGCAATGGCGGGCGTGTTCACGAGAGTGTACACTGGTCTGGCTTGCCTTCGAGCTGACACTGCTCTTTGCCGTCGCGGGCGCTGCGCTCGGCGATCTGGTGTTATCGCTTCATGCGATGAACTGCTGCGTGGATCGCTAGCTTCCGCTCAGGTCCAGCTCCTTTTCTGCCTGGAAAACCGCCGAGGATTTCGTTAGCGTGGCGAAGGAAGGGGGGAAGCGTGAGCGAACCAAGACGCCCACAGTTCGACGGACTCGAAGAAGGCGGACTCGACAAGGACGGACTCGAAGAGGATATGGCCAGCCCGGAGGCTTCGTCATCTGACGAGCGAAGGCCCGGTGTCGAAGCCCTCGACGAGGGTCCTCCGGCCTGGGCCAGCTCGAACCTCCTCGGAGACTCGCGTTTCGAACGTCCGCTTCCTGCGCAATCCAGCACACCCGGGGCACGCGCTCTTCGGGCGACCGGATTCGGGGTCGGTGCTGGGCTAGTCCTTCACGCGCGTGACATTGCTCGCCCTCGGGACGGATCCACCCCCGTCCGCCGCCCCGACCGCTTCGCTGCCTCCACGAAATACCTCGGGTATTCCGCGTCGGCGCGGCCCGACGGCCGGCGGCGCCTCCACCCCGATCATCGACCAAGCTCACGCGGGTGAAGGACTTGTTGGCGCCGGCATTTGGTACGCCGTCCGCGCGGTGAGCGGTTACGAACTTGGTCTTCTCGCGCTTCTCGTCGGTTTCATGGTCGGGTACGCCGTCCGGACCGGCGCCTACGGAATGGGGGGCAGATTCTATCAGGGGCTCGCCGTTGTCGTGACGTATGTCGCGATCTGCTTGACTTACATTCCCGACATTGCGGCTGAGATGATGGCGCCAGTCACGATGGACGTCGTGATGGAGTCCGAGACGCCGGAGGCTTCGGAGTCCATGCCGGCCGAAGGGTTTTCTTCGGCGGAACTCCAGGAGCGGGAAGACGTAGTTCAAGCGGATCCGATCATCGTCGAGGATGGCCTACCCCCCGTGATCGCGTATGTGATCGCGGTACCCTTTAGCCTTGCGTTGCCGGTGATGGCTCCGATCTTCGATCCAGGTTCAGGTTTGATAAGCCTCCTGATCATCGGCATCGCGCTGTGGCAGGCGTGGAAACTGAACAAGCGCGCTGCTTGAGACCGCGCTGCCTGAGACACAGCGGAACACGTTTCGATCGGCGGAACACGGTTCGACAGACGAAGTCCTCCTCTGGCTCCGAGAGCGCGACCGTGACACCCGCGTTGTCGCAGTCTCCGCACGGACAATCGGAACCGAAGCGCTCCTTCGCGCGGGAGCCAACGACATCTGCCACAAGCGGGACTCCACCACAGCCCCACCTACCTCGGCGTTCCCCATCACGGCGACGCCGTACGCTAAGGGGTAGGCGGAGAAGGCGGCACCACCGGTTCCTCGGTTCGTGAGGCGGGGGCGGGCTGGACCGGAGGCGCCGGAACCGGCTGCGGCGCGGGAGCCTGTGGTGCGACCGGAGAGCCGTCGGCATGTACGAGCGTGGGTACGGCGACTCGGGCTCGTGCATAGGGCGTCGGTGGCTCGCTGAAGTCCACCTGATTCAGGAGTTGGACGAATCCTGGGAGATCCTGGTCGAAGTCTTGCGGCAGATTCGCGTATCCGAGGAGCATCAGAACGGGGTGTTCCTGGTTCCCGGAAGACCACGTCTCTCCAGTTCGAAGGAGCACGATGCGGACACGTTCGGATCGGGCCGATTGCTGCATCTGAAGCTGCTCGACTCTCGCCACGTCGAAGGTCACACCGAACGCATCTCGGTCGGCGACTGGAAGGTGAACCATATCCACGATGCGAGTCGCATAGCGTCGATCTTCGAGCACTGCTGTGAGGTTTGGCCCAAGCTCTACTCGAACATATCCCGCACCGGCAACTTGATCGACGTATGCTTGGACCAACGTTCGGAGTTCGCGATCGGCATGGACACGCGACAGTGGAAAGGTTCGAACCCACATCGTCGCGTCGTGGCGTCGGTGAATCCAACGCAGGTCATAGAGCGGAACCCGCCTCTGAACGTCCGCCACCCCGTCACCGTCGTCATCGATGGCAAGGGTGTGGAAGTAGTCGTCGCTTCGTTTCGGGCTGGGGTCGGGGCGATAGATCGGAGTGTCGAAGTTGTCGAGCTGCCAGTCGGACGAAATCAGAGCCTGCCCGTTCCCTGGCGCATAGGGAACTCGATATGCGTACTCCGAATGATAAAAGCCATCGGCCCGGAACGCTCCGGTGGCTTTGGGCATACAGCCGAAAGCGAGGCAGCAGGCAAAGGAAAACAAACACAGTCGCACGGTCGAGTCTCCATCAAAGAGTTTCTGACCCCGTGTTTGCTTCGGCCGAGGTCAACCCTTGGGGCGTCACAGCCTGCCGACCCTCCCAAACGGTAGCCCGACGTTGCCAGAACTTCTTCGCCGAGACAATCCGCGAGTCCACGACGGTCGGTTTGGGGTCTGGCAGGCAGCAGTTTGATGGGCACTCTGGCGAGAGGCGGCCGAGCTTGTTGATGTGGGCGCTGCTTGGGTCTTCGGTGCACGTCGGTCTTACCGCGTGGCGCGTCCGGTAGGCTAATGAGCAACGGTTTGTCGGCGTATTCGTGGGGTTACGAGGTTCCCGCACCCACAAACCGGAACAGAGAATCCCCATCCGATCATGCGATAGGCTGCTTTCGCCCACAAAGTGCGATGGCAAGCGCGGGAGCTGAATAGGGCGCCGCGTGAGATGCATCGAACATCGATTCAGCAAAGGCATGGGAATGGGGTCGATGGGAATATCTGGACCATCTGTTCGCGTTCACCCTCAACCGTGCGAGCGATCGTCGTTGTCTTCGTGTTCTCCGCGCTAACCGGAGGTAGCGCTCCGGCTTCCGCCGATCGGTGGGTCGCGGCGGCCGCCCAAGGGGACGGAATCGCATTCGCCTACCGGGTTCATGAACCGGAAAATCGGTGGGGTTGGGCGGTCTATCATGCGCCCGACGGCCAGAACTTTGTCCAGATTCCCACGGGCACGCGCTGGGTGCTCGCGCTCCACGTGCTGGACGACGGGACGCTCATCCTTGCCGATGTGGCGGATCGGGCCGAGCCGGTGACGGTGCATCGGATTCTCGGCGAGCAACGTACGGCACATACGGTTGCCGGCTCGAACGGCGGATCGGATCTTCAGCTGCTTTCCTTCGGCCAACGACTGATGTTCCTTGACGCAACCGGGGCCCGAATGTCGCGAGATGGCGGCCGGAGTTTTCGGAACCCGGTGGGCTACAGCTCGTCCGGGTATGGGTTCTACGCCGCTTCGGCGTCGGTCGGACCCCGGGGGGTGGAGCTGCTCGTTCCTGACTTCAACACCTGTGGGTCCAGCGATCGGCTGGAATTCGTCGACCATCATCGCGTGACTTGGGGCGGCCAGGTCCGAACCTGGCCGGTGCCCGACACCAAGATCGGGATGGCGATGGCGATCGGCCGCCGAGGCGTGACCTACCGTGTCGATCTCACGGACGCTGCGCAGTGCGTTCTTCGGTCGAGTGAATCCGGAGCCGCGTTGGCTTCCGTGTCGGGACCGTGCAACGTCCGAACCGCTTCCTCGGCGCGGCACACCGTCGGTCTCGTCGGCGATGAGCTGTTCCGACTCCGTGGGGTGAACGCCGTCCGACTGGGGACCGTGAGCGCCGCCGATGACCCCGCCGTTGGACCGGATTCTCGTGGTCGCGCCCTTGTCTTTGATGCCGACCGAACGCTGCGTCGTTTTTCGTCCCAACACACGCCAGAAGTGCTTTGGTCGCTTCCGTGATGCGAATCTTGTTCGTCGAGAACCACCGGGTCTTCGCCGAGATCGTGGCAGACCGGTTCCTCTACGACCTTATCGTGGAGCAGGTCTCGACGCTCGCGGACGCGAAGCGCTCCCTACGGCACTGCTCTTTCGACTGCGTTCTTCTCGACTATGACCTCGACGACGGCAAAGGCGATGAGGTTCTCCACTGGCTCCGAGCGCGCGGTACCTCGGTACGGGTGATCGCGATTTCTGGGCGACCGGAAGGAAACGCGGCGCTCGTTCGTGCGGGGGCAGACGAAGTCTGTCCCAAGGGAGACTTCAGCCAGCTCCGCGCGCAGCTCGGATTGGGCTGACGCTCTCAGGGCGACGAACGGACTACCCGTCGATGGGTTTTCGGTCTCGGAAGAAGCTCCCCGGTGGGACCGCCCTCGGCCAGCTGGTGTGAAGGTCTCATCTTGCGACAGGGTAACGCCGCCAGAGGAGCAATGCCCCCGGAGCCCTGCCTTCCGAGGAGCCCTGCCTTCCGAGGAGCCCTGCCTTCGAGGAGCGCTTGTGAGGTCGAATCCGCGGCCCTCTAGCGCCGCGCTCGTTTCTGGTTGCGGTGCGGCCGTCCCGAGCCCCTTCTAAAGCTTAGGAAAATCCTGCCGTTCGGGAGCGTTAACGCCGTTGTTTGGACTTCGCCACAAGCTGATTCTGCTCTCCGTTTGCCCCCTCGCCGCGTTGGCGGTCGTGGGCACCTATTCGATCCACGGGATTGTGGAGGAACGGGGGCACGCCGGCTCGATGGCGGCTTCGGTCGATCTGGTCGTTCATGTGACGGCGCTGGTTCACGAGCTTCAGAAAGAGCGAGGCGCGACGGCGCTCTACCTCGGTTCACGAGGTGAGCGGTTTGGGCCAGAGCTCGAAGCCCAGCAGGTGGAAACCGACCAGAAGTACCAAGAACTCGAGCAATACTTGGATCTGGCGAGTGAGCCGGATGGGGAGACCGGCACGGCGCTTCGTGCCTTGATGCAAGGGCTTCAGGACCTCACGGCCACGCGCGATGAGGCCCGCGCTCTCCGGTCGGAAGTACGGGAGACGATCGGGTACTACACTGGCCTGAATGCGTCTGGGTTGGCGGTGGTCGATGCGGTGGCGACACGGTCGACCCACACCTCGTTGATGCGCCGAACGGCGACCTTGGCGTCATTCGGATACGCCAAGGAGCGTGCGGGAATCGAACGCGCGGTCTTGAGCAACACGTTCGCCCGTGATTCCTTTGGCCCCGGGATGCGCGACAAGTTTATCCGCCTGGTGGCGGAGCAGGACGCGTTCCTCCAGTCCTTCGGAACATGGGCCCAGCCCGAACAGGTAGCGATGTTCGACGCTGCGATGAACAGCGGATCCGTCCGCGATGCACATCGAATGCGCGATGTCGCGGTCTCGAGCGAACCTGTGGGGCCGTTTGATATTCAGCCGGAAGACTGGTTCGGTCGACAGACTGACAAGATCAACCAGCTGCGAGAGCTCGAGCTCTCGATCGCTCAAGACCTGCAGCGGACCGCGATGGAAGTCGCGGACGATGCAAACTCTGCACTCATGGGCTGGGTCGTCCTTCTTGTGACGGTGATGTTGCTGACGATGGTGCTGGCCTACCTGATCACGCGAAGCGTGACGCGGCCGCTCGCGCTTCTCCGCGACAACGCCAAGGCGATCGCGAGAGGCGATGTGAACCAGCAGATCACGCACACCGGCAGGGATGAGATCGGCGAGCTCGCCCAGGCGTTCAGAGAGCTGACCACCAGCTCCCGAGCCGTCGCCGAAGCGGTAGAGCGGGTCAGCCGCGGTGCGGAGGCGAACGTCACACCCCGGAGTGAGGATGATGTGGTGAGTCAGGCGATCGTGCGGCTCGATACGACGCTCTCTGGTTTGGTCGCAGAGGTCCAGGCGCTCATCGACGCCGCCGCGGTCGGTGATCTCGAGCGCCGGGCCAACGCCCTGGGGTTCGAAGGGCGATACGCGGACCTAGCCAACTCGCTGAACCGAATGATGGACGCAAGCGTTTCGCCGCTGCGCGCGGCGGCGACAAATTTGACCGCCCTCGCAGGACGAGACCTCCGGGTTCGCATCGACGGTGCCTACGACGGTGAGTACGCGGCGATGCAGGAATCGTTCAACACAGCCGCGGAGCTTCTTGAGTCGAGTCTTGCGAACGTATCCGGCTCAGCCGCGAATGTGCTTCGTACCGCGGAGGAAATTCGAACCGGCAGCGAGTCTCTCGCGTCGCACGCCGCCGAGCAGGCGAAGAGCCTAGAAGGGATTTCGCGGTCTCTCGAAGAGGTGAGTGATATTACGCGGTCCAACGCCGGGGAGGCATCGGAGGCGAGTGAACTTGCGCGAAGTGCTCGAGAGAGCGCCCGGTCCGGTAGCGACTCGATGTCCAGACTCTCCACCGCAATGGAGCGCATCAAACAGTCGGCCGATGAGACGGCGTCCATTGTCTCCACGATCGACGAAATCGCATTTCAGACCAATCTGCTTGCACTCAACGCCGCGGTGGAAGCGGCCAGGGCGGGTGATGCCGGCAAGGGGTTTGCGGTCGTCGCGGAGGAAGTGCGAGTTCTGGCCCAGCGTAGCGCCGAAGCCGCTCGCACCACCGCGGACCGAATCAAGGACGCGATGACTTCGGTGGATGAGGGCGTGGCCATGAACCAGGAGACGATCCAGCGCCTTGAAGACATCGTGAGTCGCGTTGCGAAGTGTGCGGAAGTTGTGGAGACGATTGCGGAACGATCCGCGGACCAGAGCACGGCGGTGGTACGGGTGTCGAATGGGATGCGGGAGATCAACGACCTCACACGCCAGATGACCGCACACTCCGAAGATTCCGCGTCTGCCGCCAACCATCTCAGTGGCCAATCCCGAGCGCTTCACGACCTTGTGGGAGAGTTCCGGATCGGTCGGGATGTTTCGGCCGAGACGTCCCGCGCGGCTTGACCCGTTCTCGATAGCGTGGCCGCCGGTTCGACGGTGGCTTCCAGACGCGCCGACGCCGACCCTGCGTAGGGTTCATCGCCCCTTCTGGACGGGTATTGCGAGCACGCACCGGCTGGGCTACTCCTCCGCCCGTCGATGCCTTCGGGAGAAGAACAGCGTGCCCTGCCGGTTCCGACGTCGCGGCGGGTGCTCTTCATCGACATGCTGCGGCTTCTCGCTTCGTTCCAGATGATCCACGGCCACACCTTCGATGCGCTGCTCGCCGAAGAGCTTCGCAGCGGTCCGGCGTTCGTCGGCTGGACGTGGGTTCGGGGTCTCACCTCGGTCGCGTTTCTCTTCGCCGCGGGCTTGTCTTTTTCGCTCTCGACCCTCGACCGCTTTGACAAGCACCGTCACGATCGCGGCACCCAAGTTCGACGGCTTCGGCGCATCGGCTGGCTCGTTCTCCTCGGCTACCTTCTTCATGCGCCGCTCCCCGTGCTCTTCGGCGCCGATCCCGGTGCGGCGCTTCGCGAGTTTGCGATTGTCGATGTACTTCAGTGCATCGGCGTTTCGATCCTGCTGCTCCAGCTTCTCGTGTGGACGCTTCCCTCGCGCCGGGCGGTTGGGCTCACCGCCATCGGCCTGGGTGTGGTTTTCATTGGGGCGGCGCCGACCCTTTCCACCATCGATCCGAGTGGGGTCGGGCGACCATCTTTGAATTACCTGACGGCGAGCGGCGGCTCGATCTTTCCGCTCTTTCCCTGGGCGGGCATGGTGTTTCTCGGCGCGGGCCTCGGGGAACTGGTGCTTCAGGGCCGGCGCGTACCCTGGGTCCTCGCGGCTCGCCTTGCCGGAATTGGCGTCGCGATGGCATCGATCGCCTTCGTGCCCAACCTCGCCCCATCGACCCATCACCTGCTGCTGAAGCTCGCGGCGGTCACGACGGTGGCCGCGATGTTCGCGCTCCTATCTCAGCTGGTGCGTCGCCTTCCCCGACCGCTCGCGGTGCTATCTGGCGAGAGTCTGATGCTTTATGTCTTTCACCTGATGGTGATCTACGCCGGAGGCATCGGCCTTCGCTTCGTGATCGGTCCGACCCTCTCGGTATCGGCAGCTGCGCTCGTGTCCGCGATCCTGATGGCGGTGACGGTGGCCGTGGCGCTCGGCTGGCACCGGGTGAAGGCCTGGTCCAAGGATCGCGGTCAGAGGCCGTCGCGGTCGTACGGCCGTTCGAGTCCGGCCACCACGTATTCCGCGCCCCCCAAGTGATAGAGGTGAACGCGGAGCGGCGCAGAACGGTCGTCGGTTTCGCCTCGTGCGGCGAGAACGTCGACCACGAGATAGCCCGGATCGTCCCGCGTCGCGCCGGGGAGCGTGGGAAGGGCTGCGCACACCGAGCTCGGCCCCTCGCCGTACCGCATCGCAGGCGGCTCGAGGGGGTTGATGTCTCCGTCGTAGCTCCACGCCCGCGCCTGATAGCTCGTGCCGAAACGATCGGCGACCTCGGCCTCGACGGCAAAATCGCGGACGCAAAGGGACGCCCCGTCCGGGCCGGGCTCCACCGAAGGAAGCGTGAGCGGAGAAAGCTGCCGGAAGTAACGCCGCAGGATCTTCTGCTGCCGACCCTTCAGAATGCGACTGATCTCGTTGCGCAAGAGGGGGCGCTGGAACGCGGCAAAGTCCGCGATCGCTTCGATGTGCTCGGGTGCGAACTGAGAGATGATCCGCGCCATCCAGGCGTTGTCGCGTTCGCTCGCTCGACTGAATGCCGGATTGCCGTAAGCCGGGTCCCACCCGTCTGGGTCGAAGCTGTCGACATCGAAGTATGCGAAGACCTGACCCGCGGGACCCATCCGATTGGTCCGGTACGCGCGCGGAATGATGCCCAGCGAGACAAAGTCCGCGGCGATGTCTCCGACATTGAAGTAGCCCGAGTGGCCGAGCCGACGAGTGATCCCGTCGAACGGCCAGAGGCTTCCGTAACAGTCGCCAAAATCGATGTAGTAGTGCCGAACGTAGCCGGCGCCACTTTCTTCGTCGGTGCTGACCCAACCACTGAGGGTATTCTGCTCGCGCGCATCGGTGTGATTGAACCACGCGGCCAGAAGCCGCCCGCCGCGAAGCTCGCGCCGATCTTCGTGGTTGATGACATCGTTCGGGTCGTCGGAGCGCGTGCCCTCGTAGGTCCAAGGGCCGATGGGCCGCCCATCGATAAAGAGGCTCGAGCTGCCACGAATGATCCCGTTGCCCACCGGTGTGGCAAACGACAGCGCGTCGGTCACGATGTCCATCGTGAGGGGAACCTCGTCGCCCGAGGGGTTCTCATAGGTCGCACCCTCGGGGATCGTGAGGATGTCCGGATCGAAGAAGATCACTCGGTTGCAGGGCGCATGGAACCCAGCCGCGTAGTAGTAGATCGATCCTGACACGTCGGCCGCGGTGCCTCGTGGGGCCTGGTCCGGACTATCGAACTTCAAAAGGAACTTCCGCCCGGTCGCATCTTCGATATTGAAGCCGGGGTTTGCGCCGTTCGGCTTCGCGCTGATGATCGTCCAGGGCCCGCCGTCGTTGGGAGCGCCCCCGTCCCCGCCACAGGCTGCGTGGATCACCTCTTCGACGCTCATGTCGCGAAGGCCGATGCGGTTGGTAAACCAGCTGGAGTTTGCGACTTCGTCGAACGCGTTGACGTTTTCGGCCTCTCCCGCGGGGTCGACAGCAAACACGCGGGACATCGGTCGGAACACCATCTGGTTTGCCGCATCCCAAAAGAACGGCGAATAGTACTCCTCCGGCGCCGGCGCGAACGGCTGCTGGTCGGGGTCCTGCCACAGGGCCTCTTCGAGGGGAAACTGGTGGAGCGTGGGAGCGCAGCCGACCGAAAGAGACGCGATGAAGAGAAAGGTGATTCGTAGATTCATCTCGCACCTCAGAAAGAAGGACTCGTACCAAACACCAACCGGAAGGATTCGACCGAACCGCCGTCTTCCAATGGCTCGGTGCCGAAACCGATCATCACGTCGAGCGAGTTGCCCCGTTCGCCGATCGTCCGGAAACCAAAACCGAAGGACACGCGGAATCGCTCGAGGTCGAAATCGT
>JBCCZL010000098.1:0-20733 GCA_039187775.1 Myxococcota bacterium | reverse complement strand
CGGGCAACGGCCTCGCAGAGAGTCAGCTCGACCCGACGGAGCGAGGCGGGATTCTCACCCAGGCCGCGTGGCTCGTCGCCCACGGCAAGCGAGGTCGTGCGAACGTGGTCCGCCGTGGCTTCGCGATCTTCAAGGACGCGATGTGCAACGACAACCTCGCCCCGCCGGAAGGGCTCGACCTCGAGGCCGAACTCGACCGGATTGTGGGACCCGACGCCACGGTGAAAGAAATCGTGACCGCGCGCGGTCAGGACGGCACCTGCGGAAGCTGCCATCGCATCGCAGACCCCATCGGGCTGGTCTTCGAGTCGTACGCGAGCACCGGCGCATGGCAGACCATCTACGAGGCCGATGGCAACCCCGTCGAAACCGACATCACGGTGGATGACCTCGGCTCGTTTGATCGAGCGAACGAGTTCTCCGCCGCCCTGGTCGACGACGACCGATTTCAGCAGTGCCTGGTTCGCCGCTTCGCCCACTTCGCGATCGGCCTCGACGTGGGTACTCCGAGCAACGTCGCCTGGCTCGGCAATGTCCACGCCGACTTTGTTGCCGCAGACACATCCTTCGAAGCCCTTCTCCTATCCATCGTGCGCCAGCCGGCGTTCATCGAACGCCAGAGGTAAGCAGCATGACAATTTCACGACGAAAGCTCGGTACGATTCTCGGAGGCACGCTCCTCGGCGGTGGCGCGATCCTGGGTGCTCCCGCGCTTCGCGGCCCCACCCTGCGAGGGCTTCGGAACAAGGCGAAGGCCCAGCCGCCTGCCGGTCCAGTGCGATTCCTCGGCGTTCGAACTCCCCACGGCGTCGACCGGGACTGGTGGATTCCGAAGCAGAGCAATGGCGCCGACCCACAGGGCGAGGACATGGCTCTCTCGGATCTGACCTTCGAATACGAGAACGCGGTGCTTACGCCACTCATGGGATGGCGGGATCAGATCACGATCCTCGACGGTCTCGATACCCAGGTGACCAAGGAAGGGACGCGCGGCGGAACCCGAACGTCGCACGGCCACAACGAGCAAGGCACGCTCCTCAATGGCGCCCAGCCGCCCTCCGACCGAGAGGGGAACTTCGGAGCGGGCCATCCCTCCCTCGACTTTTATATGCACGGCCGGCTCTCGCCGGACCGGCGCCTCATCACCGCCTCCGTCGCGGGAACGGGAAGCTGGAAGTGCATGAGCTACGACGACAACGGTCGCCCTCGGAGCCCAGAAAGTCGTCCGCAAAGCGTCTACGACGAGGTCTTCCAGGGCTTCGAGCCCCCGGACCCCAACACCATGCCGATGGTCGACTACGGTCCGGGCGAGGCGCGACTTGCCGCCTACAACGAGGCGGATCTGATGCGCCTTCGGGACCGGCTTACCGGCAGCGAACGCCAGAAGCTCGAAGATCACATGGCCGCGATGGGCCTGATCACCGGCGGCGGGAGCTCTCCGATGGTCGGCAGTTGCATGCCGAGCGACGCCTCGCTTCCAGGGGCGGATGGACGCCTCGACACCTACACGGACATCGAGCGAGTTACCCGCGGGCACGCGCAAGTCATCGCTCAGGCGTTTGCGTGCAACCTCTCGACCTGCGCGACGCTCCAGATCCTCAACGACTTTCCGAACTGGTTCTCGGACCTTCCCGAGGTGCGAACCGGAGCGATCATCGGTCGTTACGGAGACAGCTTCCGCTTTCACGAAAACCTCGTGCACGACTACTGGAGTGCGTCGGGGCAGGACCAGGCGAACCTTCGTGTCGGCTACCTTGCCGGACTTCGCTGGAGCGCTTCCCACTTCGCGGCGGTACTGGAGGAGCTCGACGCGGTCATCGATCCAATGGACCCAACCGGAGGCTCCATCCTCGATAACACCGTGATCTTCTGGCACAACGAGTTCGGGCACGACGGCCACGACCGACAGGACACGCGGCATCCCGCCGTGATCGCAGGCGGCGGGGGACGGACTCTCCGGCTCGGTCGCTACCTTCGCCTTCGGGACATCAATAGCAGCGACCGCGTCCGGCACAATCGACTGCTAACGAGCATCGCGCAGGCGATGGGCCTCACCGATGTCGACTACTTCGGCGACCGTGACCTCGGCGACCGGCCGGAGTATCGGGGGCCGCTCGTTCCTCTGATGGCAACCTAAAGGCTCTGGACCAACGAACGTGCCCCGAATTGCTTCGCTTCTGCCGAGCTCGACGGAGATCTGCAGCCTCCTCGGGCTCGAACGAGACATCGTGGGGGTGTCCCACGAGTGCGACTATCCGGAGGGGATGCGCGGTCGGCCGATCCTCACTTCGCCGAAGGTCAACCCACACGCATCGTCGGCCGAGATCGACCGGCAAGTTCGGGACCTGGTGGCTTCGGGACTCAGCGTCTACGACATCGACGAGACCGAGCTCCGAAGGCTGAAACCGGAGCTGATCGTCACCCAGGATGCGTGCGAGGTGTGCGCCGTGTCGTTCACCGAGGTGCAGGACGCGGCCTGTCGGCTGCTCGGCGCAGAGGTGGAGGTCCTTTCGCTTTCTCCGCTCACCCTCGACGATGTGCTCGGCGACATTCTTCGCGTCGGTCGCGCCACGGGAACGCTTGCCCGCGCTGAAAAAGCAGTCCACGCGCTCCGCGCTCGGCTAGCGACTCTTCGGCAGGAGACAGCGTCCCTTTCTCGACCGCGGGTTGTCGCGCTCGAATGGCTGGACCCTCCGATGGTCGCCGGCCACTGGACCCCCGAGCTTATCGAGATCGCCGGGGGCGAGCCCATCCTCGGCCACCATGGCAAACCGACCGGGCCCGTCGCGTGGGAAGAGATCGTCGCGGCCGAGCCCGAGGTCATTCTCGCCATTCCCTGCGGGTTTCCCGTCGAACAGTCGATGCGAGAAATCCCGTCGCTCCTCGAACGACCGGGGCTTCGGAAGCACTCGCCACGGGTCGCGGTGGCCGACGGCAATGCGTTCTTCAATCGACCCGGTCCACGGCTCGTGGAGAGCGCCGAGATCGCGGCCTGCGCCATTCACCCCGATCACTTTCGGGAACAGTTTTCCTTCGACACGGGAACCCTAACCTTCGTCGAGGACGCGCATGACCCCAGCCAGCCGACCCACCCGCCTCCGGCTTGAACGCTATACGACGCAGCGAGAGCGCTGGCCTCGCACGGGGAGAGTGATCCTCGCGCATTACGACGCGCATGAAGTCGTGGTGTACCAGGCCTTCCACCCGGCGACCGCAGCCTTCGCGGTCGAACACCAGCAGTTTGGTGGCCCGCGCTATTCCCGTTCGCGGATGAGCTGGATCAAGCCGAACTTCCTTTGGATGATGTTTCGCTGCGGATGGCTGCAAAAGGATGACGAGCAGGGGCGGGTCCTTGCGATCGGTCTCGACCGCGCGTTCTTCGACCAGCTCTTGGAAGCCGCGGTAGCGTCGAGCTGGGATCGCGCGAGATATCCGGACCAGCCGGCATGGCAACGAGCTCTCAAACGCTCCGAGGTTCGGCTCCAGTGGGATCCAGATCATGGGCCGAGCGGTGCGAAGGTGGAACGACGCGCCATCCAACTCGGACTTCGCGGCGACACTCTGGCTCGCTTTGTCGACGAAGGGACGCGCTGGATCGAGGACATCAGCGACTACGTTGTCGTGGAGCGTTCACGACGAAGCACCCCTGAACTCGTCGTTCCTCGGGAAGCGCCCTACCCGATCCCTTCGCCCGCCGCCGCCAAGGCGCTCGGAGTGGAAGTCGACGATAAGACCAGCATCGAAGTCAGCCCACGAGTCTCGACGCAGGGATCAGACGGCTCGTCTGATCCACATTGAGGGAGCGGCGAAGCTCGGTGCCGTTGAGCTCGCACATGCTCACCATACGGTCACCGACGGGGACTCGGAAGGCACAGCCACGGATCCGCTCTTCGCCGCGCGGCGTTGCGAGTTCGTCCCGACCCATGAAGTTGTGAACCACAAACATCGCGGAATGGACCGACCACGGCTCGCCCCGAGCTACCGCTCGAAGGAACGCCGGAAGCCAACGGCGTTCCCGCGCTCGGGTTCGCCGCAGCACTGCCGCGAGCAGGCGAGCGGGAAGAGTTGGTGCCCGAAGCAGCACCGGAGCACTCCGCCCTAGGAGCTCCCACGAAGACCGCGCATCGTCGATGTAGAATCCCTGGAGCGGACCCGCGAGAAGATCGTCGAAGAGCGCTTCCTCTCTGGGATCGCGACGCTTCAGCTCTACGAACTCTCGTCGATCCCCGAACCGTACCACCAGGCCGAGGGCTACGAAATTGCAGTCGGGATGACCCATCACAAAAGTATGCGAATGCAGCGGATACCCGACGCTCTGTCGAAGCGCATCGAACACCCGACGTCCCCCCAGGGCCGATGCCCGGGTCCTTCCCACATCGGCAGTGGGCTGGAAGCTGAGCATGCGGATCGCGTCGGCGTTTGCCAGAAACCAGCGTACGATTCGCGAAACCTCTCCGATATTGTCGTCGGTAACGGTCACGGTGTGGGCCGCGTAGAGCGGCCGTCCGGTCGTGCGTCGGGCGTGCCGCACAAGATCGGCAACCTGGTCCCGCACCGTCATGAGCTCCGCCTCGCTGGGGCGACTATCGACGCCGCGCCGACCTCGTTGCGTGCTATCGACGTGAACCGCAATCTTCGATAGCTCGCTCTCCACCATCAATCGGTGAAGGTAGGCTGGCTGTTCGAGAAACGTCTGTCCGTGGGTCATCACCATTGGATCCAGTCCGATGGTCCGGGCGTAGCGAACGATCCGGACTAGATCCTCGACTGGAAGAAGCGTGACTTCGCCCGCGGTGATCTGCACGTTGCCGGCGGGACCGACATGCGCGCGAATCCTCTCGAGCTGCGCCTTGACTTCTGGAAACGGTAGCGGCGGGGTGCGATTCCCGGTCGTCGCGAGGTAACACGCGGTGCACGCAAAATCACATCGCTCATGAATGCCGTGGGTCGCGGTGCACCCCGCGCTCATCGTGCCGAGCCACTGTGCCCCATGCGCTCGAACCGACGCCGGTAGGTCTTCGCTCACTCGAGACCGGCGAAGCGCCCGCTCGTGATCGACGACGCATCGGAACCCGCGAACCATGTCGCTCAGCGCAGCAGCAAACCGGCCTGGCCGCATAAGCGCAGCATAGCCCGCCACCACGTCGACGGAAGCAAAACGGCCCGACGTCGGTCGGGCCGAATCACGGTGGGCGATGACGAGGTTAGACCGATGAGGCCTGAGCCTTGGCTTCGATCGCCGCAGCCTTCGCCGCTGGGTGCGTGGGCTTCGCGTTTACGTTCAGAAGGGCACGGAACGAATCCCGATACGCCCACGCGAGATAGAACTGGAGGGCGAGGAGAAAGATCGGAAGTCCGATTCCAGCTCCCGCGGTGACCGCGTGAAAGGCGAAGATATTGAGGGTGATGGGAGCGAGCACGGTCAGCGCGAGGGGCACGAATCGACCGGACAAAAGCGATACTCCCACCACGATCTCCGTGGCCTTGAGCAGCGGAAAGAAATAACCGGCGGCGGCCAGGCCCCCCATAAACGTCCCCGCAGCACCTTCATAGGGCGGCAGGGGAATGAACTGCAGGAACCCGTTGAGGCCAAAAACGACAAAGGGGAGGCCCAAGAGAACGCGGGCAACGATCGGTCCGAACTTGTGAATCATACTCATGTTTCCGTCTCCTGATTCCTTCATAGACCGCATTGCTTCAGCGCACTAGTCTCATGCATTGCAATCTATTATTGCGCTCACGCACTAATCGAGCTGTACTGAGGTTCGTGGCCGAACCCGATCTCAACGATGTCATGGCGTTCACCCGCGTGGTGGATGCGGGTTCGTTCAGCGCGGCGGCCCGCAATCTCAACCTACCGACATCGACGGTCAGCCGGCGCGTGGCCCGACTCGAGGAGAACTTGGGGCTTCGGCTCCTTCAGCGCACCACCCGCAAACTTCACCTGACCGAAGTGGGCGAGCTCTATTACGACCGTGCGCGCAACGCGGTGCGGGATCTCGAGGACGCCGAGCAGGCGGTCCGGGCACGTCAGCTGGTCCCGCGAGGCAAACTCCGGGTGACCCTTCCGTCAGACCTGTCGGCCCAGTGGTTCGACTTGTTTGATGAGTTCCTTGCGGCGTTTCCCGAAGTCAATCTCGAGCTGTTTCACACCGAGCGCGCGGTAGACCTGATCCAGGAGGGATTTGACGTCGCGATTCGCGGAGGCCCGAAGCCGGAGAGCGCGACCTACATTGTCCGAAAGCTGATCGACACCTCACGAAAGCTTGTGGCGAGCCCTGAATACCTCCGTGCTCGAGGGACCCCCACTCATCCCAAAGAGCTCACCAGCCACGACTGCGTGCTCTTCGAGCCTTGGACCCACACCGGGATGTGGACCCTGTATCAGAAGAAGCGTGCGATCCAGGTTCGCGTGAGCGGAAGACTGATGACCAACGACCTTGGAACGGTACGCGATGCCGCAGTCTCTGGACTCGGCGTCGCCATTCTTCTCGCGAGCCACTGTGCGGCCGACCTTAGCCGGGGCTCGCTGGTGGAAGTGCTCGAGGGAAGCTGCGGCCCGACCGGCGCAGTCTGGTTGGTGTACCCGAGCCGCCGGCACATGCTCCCGACGGTTCGAGCCTTCGTCGACCATGTCTCGGCGCGATTCGACGGTACGTTCGTCCCCCGAGCAAGTGAGCGTTCGTAGGGCCGATCGCCCCCTGGTCCGGTGACCGACACCCCAACCGGCCCATCCCACCACGCTTCAGCATCACCGCTAGCGATTTTTGGAGCCAACCGTCGCACCCGGCTCCCGGGCCGATCGAGTCGTTTCCCCATCGAGCACGGGACCCTTGGAAACAACCACCGCACCCACTCGCGCTTGTTCGCCGCTGTGGTCGGTCATCGCCGGGCTAGGGAGCTACGAAGGCGTGAACTCTCCGCGCTTGTCTCTTCTGTCGCACGACCCGTAAGGTGCGGCGTGTTCGAACGACCCCCCTCGCCACGGGAGCCTCTCGAAGAGGTTCCTTCACCGAGCAAAGCGCTGGCCGGACTCGCAGCGAGCCTTCCCGTTCTTGCGCTCCCCGTGGGCTGCGTTGTCGCACTGCCGCTCTCGGCCGGATCGTTCGAGTTCGCCAACGCTCACCACTTCGCGAACGGATGGTCGTTTGCCATCATCGCAATCACGATGGCCGCGGGAACCGTTGTTCCCGTGCTCGTGTATCTGACCGGACTCGGCTGGCGAGTCCCATCGATCTTTGCGGCTGGCACATCGCTTCTTCCGTGGCTCGTTGGAATCGCGGGCACGCGCTATGGCGTCTATCAGGTCGAGGAAGCGATCGCGTTCGCCGACTCCGTGGACCGAGCCGCGGTCATTTCGATGGGCATCAGTGAAGCGCTGGTTTCCCGTTCGCTCGGGACCGTATTTACGGTCGCGCTCGCATGCGGAACTGCGCTCGGCCTCGCGGTCGCGGCCCTCGCCCAAAACGCTCCCGGCCGAAGCCCAGTGGGCGCATTGGTCGCCGCCGGACCCACGGTCATGCTGTTTGCTGCTGCGGCCCTCGCCGCCCCTGCGGCTGGGTTGCCAGGAACTCTCCTCTTTCTCGTCGCCGCATTGACACTCCTTGTCGCGGCGATCGGAGGAAGCGCGAGTGGGACGGACTCAAAGGGCCGAAGTGGGGCGAACGCCGCGGCGGGAACCCTCTTAGCCTCCGCCGCGTTCGGAGTGGCTGGCCTCGCCGTCGAGGCAGGTGAGACCATCCAGGTCTTTGGAGCCCTAGCATTCGTTGAAGCCGAGTCGCGCACCTCGATGCTCGTGGGAGCGCTCGCCGAACTCGAGCCGCTCGCCGTCGTCGCGCGCGACGGCGCGGGGCTGATGGCTCTTTCGAGCATCGGGGTGATCGGATGGGCCGCCCTTCGAAGTCGGCCGTCGGTCGGCCGGGTGATAGGCGGGGTGCTCCTCTTCGTGGGCATCGGGGCGGTGTTTGCGCTCGACGTGGTGGTGCAGCGCGCATCGGTGGCAACGCCAGAAGCAACCTGGGAGGCCGCGTTTGCCGACTTTCAACCGCTCGTCTTTTCGAGTGGCACGGCCGCCAATCCCCCACACCTCGTGCTCGCTCCGATCGGCGCCAAGCGCTTCGATGGGCGCACCCTCGAGGCGGCGACGCTTCAAGAGGATCCTCCCTCCGACGCCGCCGGCCAAGTCCTGCGCGAACTGGTGGAGGGTCGCGCGCCGCATTGGGAAAGACCCGGCGCGAGCGGCATGCTCCTTCCGAATCGTCCGCAAACCCTCGCGGTTGCCGCAGACCAATCCACCCCGAGCGCACTTCTCGTCGGCGTGGTTCGAACCGCAGAAGCAACCAACATCGACGCGATCGTCTGGACGGGACGATTGGAAATGCAGCAGGCGAACTTTGACCGACTCGTCCAACGGTCCGCGCTCTTGGCATCACTGATCAGCGATCGAGTGGAGGTGACGACCTACCTTCCGGACCCAGACCCGCGAGGGTATGAGGCGCTTCCCACGGCCTCCGTTGGGTCCGAGCTTCGGGTGCGCGTCGAGGAGCCGGGCAACGAGCCGTTCTGGTCCAACGAGATCGCTGCCGCCCGTGCCGCGCGCGACGACGAGGCGAAGGAGGTCTGGCTCGAGCTCTCGCCTGACACATCGGCCCCCGCGCTTGTCACGGTGGTGACCGACCTTCGGCGTGCCGGCTACCGACCAATCGTGAGCGCCAAACCGCGTCCGGCGATCGAAGATCCGGAGCCCGAACCCGTGCCCCCGTCCACAATCGTCGCCGGGCTCGAAGGGAGCGGCCGGATTCGTGACGCACGGGCCGACGTGCGAGGTTCCCTCAGCAAGGCGCAAATCCGGTCGGTGGTCCGCCGCAACATCGCGGATGTGCAGTTCTGTTACGAGCAAGCCCTCCGAAACCACCCGCGCCTCGAGGGCCGAGTGATGGTGTCATTTATCATCGCCACGACCGGGCAGGTCGCGTCGTCAACCGTCGCCGCTTCGACGGTGGATAATCCAACCTTGGAGAGGTGCATCGCCGGGCGGATTCGGCGCTGGCACTTTCCGGAACCGGAAGGCGGAGGGATCGTCGTCGTCAACTATCCCTTTGACCTCTCCCCGAGTTAGCTAGCGGAAGATCCTACGGTCGGCTCGGTGGTCGTCACTCGCCGTGAGACGCCGGTTCGGCCGGTCCCTGACCCCAGAAGCCCGAGAGCTTTTCGACCTCCAGATCGCCGTCGACCCGGACCTGGCACGCGAGGCGGAGGCCTCGCGCTGGTTCGTGCGGCGGAAACGACAGGCGCCAATGCTCCATCGCCCCGAGCGAGACCGGGGTGACCGCCCCCGAGAGCCGCACCGCGCAAGTTCCGCAGGAGCCGAACCCTTTGCAGTTGAGCCATCGCGCCTGCCCGTTGTGCGGAGAGTGGCCCCGACGGAGCAGCGCATCTCGTAGTCGCTCGCCGACTTCGACGTCGAACACTTCATCACCAAAGCGAACCGTGGCCTTTCGCTCTCCCATGCCTCGGTCCTGGGGTTGGTCGGCCGCCGCGTCCAGCGACGCGACTCCTCGGACATCGGGGTTTGCGCTCTATCGGTTCAGGAAGAACGGCAGCGGTTCGTCCGCATCGCGGTAGTACTGCTCCGGCCAGACATTTTCGCGAAGGTTTCCTCGAGCCCAGAGATTGCTCTCGTGATACTGGCGGTAGCCGTAGCCCCGCGAACCCGCCGCATATTCGTCAGGCTGCACGCGCCGGAGTTCTTCGGCCCAATCCTCGGGGGTCAGCCCCATCGCCTGCATCGCGTTGCTCAGCCACTGGTTGTAGAGAACCCCGGGGAAAGTCGAAGGCGATGCATCTTTCGCGAAGATATCGTTTTCCCAGTTCCTGAGATCGATGAACTGACCCATGGTCACGGCGCCGCCGGCCCCGCCCGCGGTCACGATCGGCATCGACTTATTGCTATGAGTGGTCGCGCCCGATTCCATTCCCCACCACACGAGGGAGCGATCGAGGAAGGTCTCGCCTCCCTCTTCTTCAACATCCAGCTTCGATGCGACTTCGAGGAACGCTTTGCGAAACACCTCGCGCTGCGCCCGATAGTTGATGCGCTGAAACTCGATATTGAACTCGGGCTTGTCCCGACCTCCGCCTCCGTTGTGGGCGATCTGCTCGTGCCAGTTGGTCCAGCCCTGGTCGGTGCTCATTCGAGAGCCGGCGATACTGATCGCCGCCATGTTCGTCGCCCCGCATGCGAACGCCGCCACGATGAGGTCGACCGTCTGCGACACCCGCTCGGGGTCGTCGGCATCGCCCGGCTGCGGGACCGCACCGCAGTCCACCCGAACCGAAAGGCGTCGCTCGAGTTCGAGGAGTCGCTCCATGTGGTTATCGAGCCGGCGTCGATCCTCCACGCTGATCCGCGATGCGTCGCCGAACGCCCCGCTGGTCAGGCCTTGATAGTGCTCGTAGACCCGGTCGACCACGAGTTCCGGTCGCTCGACGCTTTGCGCGTCACCGCCGCCTCCTTCGAAGAGTTTCTCCCAGATCACTCGGGGATTGGTGTCGGCCTGAACCGCCGTCGCCACGCCCGCTTCCACATCGGCGGAGGCAGCGTGCCGAATCCCCGACGAGGATCCGTACCGCACGGCAAAGTTGATCGAGCGCTGGCGCACTGGAGCCAGGTTGAAGGACGGATGCTTGGCAATGATCTGATCGATCGTCGCCATCTGCCGATCGTGGAGCGTCTGGTTCTGATCGTTCGAGCCGTAGTTCCCGAAGATCATGCCGCGGCTGTGGCCGAGGTAGGTCGTGATCGAAAATCCCGCGAGGACGTTCATCTTCGCGACGAGCGAATCGGTGAGGACCGAGGACGATGCGCGCAGGGTGTCGGAGAGCACGGTATCGCCCCCGTCTTGGATGGGACGAAGCGCCCCGGCTCGAACTCGGTGTTGAGGCGCCTCGGGAAACGCGCCGTAGAGCTCCCGCTCCTGGCCGTCCGCGGGCATCGACGGGTAGAAGTGCTCGGGCCAGACTCCACCGTGGTCGCTTCCGATCATCACCATTCGCTTCTGCACTGCGGGCTGGGCCTTGCCCGGCGCGAGGGATGAAAGAAAAGGGATCGCCAAGGTGAAACCGGACGCTCCGGCGAGGAAGTGGCGACGGGAGACCTTTAGCACCTTGCTCATTGCGCGGCCTCCTTTCGCACGAGTCGGAACTCGGGTTGCTCCGCCACCTGCCGGAACAGGTCCTGGATGGAACCGCCCTCCGCGAGGACCGTCCGCATGGCTTCGAGGGTGCAGCTGTCCCGGTCGAGGTGCTCATGCCGGCCAAACGCGAAGCGAAAGTACTGGCGGGCAAAGCAGGCTTCGGTCTTTGCACTCTCTGCAATGAGGGCGCTGAGCTCCGCTCCGTTTCGGACGAAGCCCTCTTCGCCGAACGAAATGGTGACCTGAGTCTCCGAGTTCACGGGGTACTCCGCCACGAGTTCGCCGGCTTCGTCGAACACTTGCTCGGACTGGCGGAAGCGCCCGAGGGCGTCGTACTCCTCGAAGGCAAACCCGAGCGGATTGAGGAGAGCGTGGCAACCTGCGCACACCGTGCCGGGGCTCTCGGTCAGCGCCTCGACCTGCTCTCGCGTCGACTGACCCACTTCCCCGCCAAGGTTGACGTCGTCCATGTTCTCCGGAAGCTCGAGTTCGTCGCAGAGCACTCGTTGACGGATGAGCGCTCCGCGAAGGATCGGCCGGGTGGTCGCCTGGTTGTTGGCCAACAGCGCGGGACGCGAAAGGAGGCCCGAACGAGGTCCCGCCGGAAGCTCCGCGGGCGGAGAGCCCGGCGTGTACAAGGGGGCTCCACCGTAGAGATCCGCGACCGCCTGCGACGGGGCGAACGAAAGGCGCGTGGTGAAAAGTTCGGCCACCGTTCCGTTGCTCTCGACCACGTGCCGAGTCAGAGCGAGAACGTCGTCGATCATCTCTTGTCGGAGCGCTGGACCGGGGAGATCGGCGCCGGCGTAGGCCTGGAAGTCGGCGCGACCTACTGCGGCGTCCATCTCGGGCACTTCATGCAGGCGGAGCCAATCTTCGAAGAACAGGGCGAGGGTCTCCTGACTCCGTGGGTCGGCGTAAAGGCGATCGACCTCCGCCTCGTATCCCGCGTCGGTCAGAAGCTCGCCCGACTCGGCCGCCTGAAGAAGCGCTTCGTCGGGGCCGGTCTGCCAGAAGTGAAATGACAGACGGCTCGCCAACTCGAAGGCGTCGATCTCATAGGTGTTCGCACTGACCTCTTCGCCCCCGAGCTCGAGGAGGTAGACAAAGTTTGGTGCCATGAGGAGTGCGGTGATGAGATGGCGCACGCGGTCGGAAAAGGCGGGTGCGGCAATGTCGATCGGGGGCGCGTAGTGGTCGATCTCGGCTTGAGAGAGCGGTCGACGAAACGCAAGCCGCCCGAAGCGGGTGAGAAATCCCTGCACGCAGCTTTCATCATTCGCTGGATCGCCGTCCGTCGCGCAGTCTCCGAGGGCGTCGGCGAGCCTCTCCGGATCGTCGGTGACCGCCCGTGCCACACGCCGCGCGACCTCGTAGTAGCCATCCACATGAGCCTGCCCCACGTCCTGGCTCATGCGGCGATAATCGAGGGCGTCGGTCGCGAGGTCGTCGGGGATCCGCGCGGCGGTCGAGGTCAATGCGGAGCGGACCGAGGTGACCGACGCGGGCGCGAGCTCGGCCATGATGTCGTCGATCGATCGGAGAAGCTGGTCGCGGGTGAGGCGCCGGAGCGTGAGGGCTTCCGGGACCTGGGTGGGGTCGCATGCGAAGGTCTCGGGGGCTTCGCGGGGACGCTCTTCGCTGGGCAGGGTGGTCGCGCCGGGGGTTCCGAACTCACCGGTGCAGGCCGCGAGGGCGAAGACACCGAGCAACCAAGGTCGATGGGGGGCCACAGGCAGAGTCGCAGCAACTCTCGTACCGAGCAGATTACCTCAGCGAAGACATCGATCGCACAGGATCTGTTCGGCTCGGGACAACCGCTGCTCCAATCGAGTGCGACGGGGCAGGCGCATGTGCGGAAAGAGCGCCCAGCCGTTTCGCGGCAAAGGACCTGGAACAAGAACGACTTGATGCAAGAGGGGCCCGCGCGTCGCGGGGACATGCGGCGAAGGTTCCCGCTTCACGCTCTCCGTCCGGGCCGGCGGCGAAGAATCGAGGATCTACTGTGCTGCGATGGTGAGGGTGGACTCGAGGGGGAGCGACTCGACGTGCGAACCTGCCGCCACCGTGTAGTCGCCGGGCCGAAGGGTCCAGCCGGCCTCGGTCCACACCTCGAGCCGTTGCGCGGGAAGCGCCATCATCGCCGTCCCCGACTCTCCGGGATCGAGCGTGACCTGGCCAAACGCACGAAGGTCTCGCGCACCGCGCACCGGCCCACCGGGAGGCGAGCTCACGTAGACCTGCACAGTTTCCGTACCGCGGGCCGAACCGCGGTTCGTGACGTCGACGGACACCTGGTAGTCACTTCCAACCTCCTCGACCCGAAGATTGGAAAGCTCGAATGTGGTGTAGCTCAGCCCAAACCCAAACGGGAACCGAGGCATCGTGCCGTCCCGCTGAAGGTGACGGTAGCCGTGAAAGTATCCGTAGGTCACCGCCGTCGATACGTTGTCGAAGGGCGGCAGGTCTGCCTCGGCTCGAGGGAAGCTCATGGGAAGTCGACCGGACGGATTGACCCGTCCAAACACCACGTCGGCGATCGCATGACCTCCTTCGATGCCCGGATACCACGCCATCAACAACGCCCCCACTTCGTCGACGAAGTCTTCGACGAGCAACGCCGCGCCCCCCTCGAGGACCACGATAGTGCGCGGATTGAGGGCCGCCACCGAACGAATCTCATCGACCTGGCCGGTGGGAAGCGCGAGGCTCTGCCGGTCGCCCGCGGCGATCGTGCCCTCGCCTTCATCTTCTGCAGTAAGGCCGGTGACCAGCACCACCGCCGACGCGGTTCGGAGCGCCTCCTCTTTTTCGGGGTCGAGCGTCGATGTGTCGACGTGTTCGACGGTCACCCCTTCGGCGCGCGCCTCGAACCCTTGAAGCGCGGTCACCACGTAAGGTGGCGTAACCAAGCTCGAGCCCAAGTCTCCGATATTCTCCACATCCGAAAGCGGGCCGGCGACCACCACCCGCGCTCCCGCGGTCATGTCGAGGGGCAAAGCCCCGTCGTTCTTCAGCAGCACGATGCCGCGCTGGGCCGCTTCGAGCGCAAGAGCCACGTGTTCGTCGGTGACGAGCGCGGAAGGGTCCGGCGCAGAACGTTCCCGAAGCCCGAAGCAGAGCTGCGCCCGGAGGAGCCGCCGCACCGCACCATCGATCGTGGCCATCGTGACATCCCCGCGTCGCACCGCCGCCACCAGCTCACTGCCGTAGAAGGTCCCGAACGGCATCTCGAGGTCGAGGCCAGCATTCGCCGACGGCACGGTGCTCTTGGTCCCGAGCAGCCAGTCCGACATCACCAGTCCTTGAAAGTCCCATTCCTCCTTGAGGATGTCGTTGAGAAGCACCGCGTTTTCACCGCAGAACGCCCCGTTCACGCTGTTGTAGGCGCTCATCACCGCGCCCACCTGGGCGTCCTGAACCGCACGGCGAAAATGGGGAAGGTAGATCTCCCGAAGTGTTTGATCCTCAACGGTGACGTCGACCTGGAACCGGGTGTCGTCGATACTGTTGACGGCAAAGTGCTTCGCCGTGGCGATCACGTGGCGTTGCGCCCCCCGAATGAACGCGACGCCGAACTCCGCCATGTGGTGCGGGTCTTCCCCGTACGTCTCCTGGGCTCGCCCCCAGCGCGGGTGACGAAGAATATTGATGGTCGGCGCGAGCAAAACATCCGCGCCCACCGCCCGAAGCTCCCGCCCCATCGCCTCACCGACACGCTCTTCAAGCGACGGATCCCAGCTCGCCGCCCGCGCCATCGCGACAGGGAACACCGTAGCCTCGGCACCGGAAAGCTCGCTCACGCCTCGAGGCCCGTCCAGCATTCGAAACCCGGGGATGTTTCGCCCCTCGATGCCCGCCACCTGCCAGGTGCCGTCGATCGCGCCAAGCGATGCACCGTGCATGAGTCCCACTTTTTCTTCGAGGCTGAGCTCTTGAAGGAGGTTCTGGATCTCTGCCTCGACCGCATCGCTGTCGCCCGGACAGTAGGTCCGAGCCGCATCGCTGACTTCCGCCGGAAGCTTGGAGTCGGAGTCGCAGCTCGGTCCGACCACCGCGCATGCCAGAAGAAGCAGCGCGTTTCTCCTTCGATGGCCACCGGTCATCCACTAAAGGTACACTGGTCGAACCCTCGAACTTGTCACGGCTTCGCCACTGGGATGCGGAGCGAAAACCACGGCTCCATCATGCACAACTCTTCGAACATCGGCCCTCCGCCACCAGGAGGCCCCTTCTATGCACCGCCGGCGCCCCCGCGGTCTTCCGGAAGCTCCACCGGCATGTGGCTCATCATCGGCGGGCTCGGGTGCATCGGGCTTCTTCTCGTGGGCGTCGTGGGCGTAGGAGTCGCGATGTTCGTCTTTGCCGGGAACCAATCGAGCAGCGAACTCGAGCTCGTGCCCTATCACGACCCGGTACCCGTGCAGCCGGTCGCTCCCGCGGTGCCGGTGCAGCCGGGCACCGTGGGTGCGCGAGAAGCGGAAGTTGGAACCGACCCGCGGTACAACGTTCCCATTCTCGAGCACGACCCCCAGCGGGGCGCGGCCGAGCCACTGGTGACGGTGGTGATGTTCTCCGATTTTCAGTGTCCGTTCTGCTCGCGAGTCGAGCCTACGGTAGCCCAGGTCCTGAGCACCTACCCTGACGTTCGGGTCGTGTGGAAGGACAATCCCCTTCCGTTTCACCGCCAGGCCGACGAGGCAGCGCTCCTTGCGCACGAGGCCCGCGCCCAGCGCGGCGACGAAGGCTTCTGGGCGATGCACGCCACGTTGTTCGAGAACTATCGGAACCTCGAAAACGCCGATCTCGAAGGCTACGCGAGCGCGCAGCGACTCGACATGTCCGGAGTCCGGCGGGCGCTTCGCGATCGCCCGTACGACGCATCGATCGAAGCCGATCAGGCACTGGCCGCTCAGCTCGGGGCTCGTGGTACGCCGTCGTTCTTTATCAACGGAATGAAGCTCACCGGCGCACAGCCGTTCTCTGCGTTTCAGCGCCTCATCGACCAGGAGCTCGCCCACGCTCGAAACCTCGTGGCCAGTGGCACTCCGCGCGGCGGGATCTACGAAGCGATCGTGAGCTCGGGCGCTCAGCGCGCCCCCTGACGATCGGCGCTCGCTCCCCGTTTCTTGGTTTCGCCGCGAGAATCGGTCAGCGTACGATTCTATCGTGGGTCCGCTCCCCGGGACGGAATACCCTGAAAGTATGGTCACGATTCGTTCCGTCGTGCTCGTCGCCCTGGTCGCGGCGGGATGCGGACGGGTCGGATTCAACCAGGCGCCCGCCACCTGCACTGACGGAGTTCAGTCGGGCGCGGAGATGGGCATCGACTGCGGCGGCGATTGTGCCGTCTGCGCCCCATTCACGCTGACGGTGGATCGGCCGGAGGTTCGGACCACCGACGATGCGGTCACCCTCGAAGGCGGCTGCGATCCCACGTTCCCGCTTGCGGTCAACGGCGCGTCGCTTCCGTGCACCGCCGGCCGCTATCGCCACCCGACACCGGATCAGCTCGTCGACGGCGCCGTCACCTACACCTTCATGCAGGGGCCGAACGTAGTGCGGGCCGTGGTGGAGCGAGACACCACCGGGCCCGACTTCATTCCAGGGACCTTTCAGATCGGAACGGGAGCCTCCACCACCGAGGAGCGTGTGCACCGAGTCACCGGCACCGCCAGCGACGCCCTCGGCGATGTGACCGCGTTTTGCGTGCGTCTCTCCGACGCCTCTCCTCCCACATCCGATGCACGGTGCTGGCAAACCACGAGCCCCGCGGAGACCGCCAGCTTCGATGAGGAGCTGACCCTCGGATTCCTTCGCCAGCGCTCCAGCGTCTTTGCATTCGCTCGGGACGATCTCGGCAATGTGAGTCAACTCATCAGCGGCGTGGGCGAAGCAGGCACCGACCGAGCGCAGGTGACCTTTCTGCCACCGCCTCCTCCGAACGTCCGGTGGGTGGTCGCGGCCAACACCCCCGCACCAAGCAATCTCAGTGCGGGCGACGAGACGCGCTTCAGCGCCGGAGACACGGTCTTCACCAAGTGGGCCGCGGAAAGCTCCCGTGGCCCGTTGTCCATCGACCTCTCCTACACGATCGACAATGAAATCTATCGCCCCATCCAGTCGACCCTTGTCAACGGCAGCAACGCGGATTGCTCGGTCAATGACCCCGCGACGACGGTTGACGATGACGCCACCGGCTGCGTCAGCTGGGTCCTCCCCGACGACGTTCGAGGTTTCTTCCGCGTACGGATCGTGGCGATCGACAACCAAGGTTACGATGCGGCGGCGACATCGTCGCCACTCAACTCCGGCGCACTCCGAGTGCTCGCCGGCAACACCGACCCGGGGGTTGGCCTGACTGCTCGGTCCGTCGTGTTCGTTGCCGATACCGAGTTCTTCAACAGCCGCGTGGTGCACAACCTCATCCTCGGGGCCGGCGGAGTCTTCTACTACATCGATCCGAACCGCGGCATCATGGCCATCGACCCGCAGGACGGCCGCTACCAAGTGTTCATTCCGCTCGGCGCCGCGAGCGCCGGGGATAATGGACCGGCGCGCATGGCCACCCTTCGTGACCCTTGGGCCATGACCACGGACTTCCGCGGCGGGTTCTATGTGGTCGACCACGATCGAATTCGGCACGTCGACACGCAGGCCAATCCGCCGTCGATTCGCACCGTCGTCGGCGGCGGAGACAGCACCGACGACACCGTCGCCGCCCGCGAGCTTCGCTGGGAGCTCACCAAGAGCGCCAGTGGCCGGATGACATTCTTCGCGACTCCCGCGGGAGATCTCTGGTTCAACTCCAACGACGATTCGAGGAGCGTGGAGCGCGGCTACCGGCTGCGCATCTATCGGGCGGCCACGAGCATGGTCGAGTCGCTTCGCCCCAACGGAACTGGGCCGGGCGGTGAACCAGTGGAACAGTGCCGAATCGGTCGGATCGCCGCGGTGATCGACCCGGTGACAAGTGAACCGCTCCACGTGGTCGGCACCCTCGACCCCGATACGGGAAGCGCCGACTGCAACGCGGCGGAGGACGTGTGGGTGCGCCTCGATCCCACCACCCTCGAGGTGGGGGAAGCGATCTCGGAGAACGAACCACGACAGTTTTCGTCTCGCTTCATGGGTGCTGACGGCCTTCAGTACTTCGCCCTCCGGAGCTCCGCCGAGGTCGTTCGGCTTGGCGCCGACGGGACCTTCGAGCCGCTGATCGGTACCGGCCTGGACGGCGAGTGCCGCGATGGGACCTTGGCGACCGAGTGCGCGATTCGCTTCGCGGGCCTCTATGTCGACGCGGCCTCCACGCCCTATTTGATGGACGACACGACCGTTCGGTCAACCGACGCAGCCGGCCGAATGATCACTCTAATGGGACAGCGATCGTCCAATGGGGATGGAGCCCACCCACTCTTCTCTCGACTCTACATCATCGGCTCCGCGGTGCCCTGGGTGCGGGACGGAACCCAAGTGGTCACCCTCCTCGACCTCTACAACGGTCGCGCCCGCGAGTTCGAGGTGAACGGAGTCATCACGACGCGAGCCGGCAATGGCGGCGAGGGTGCCCCGAAAGTTGGCGAACCTGCCAACACCGAACCGCTCGAGATCGAGACCGGCGGCGTCTACCTCGATCGGCTCGCGGTCGATCGGTCGACCGGCGACATGTTCTACAACCTAAACCGGCAAGTGGGCGTCCTCCGGGCCGACGAGTCCAGCTGGCGAATGTTCATCGGAGATGGATCGGTGGATTGGTTTCGGGCCGGTGGAGAACCGGGCACCAATATCAGTCTCGACCGCTACTTCTATCGGCCCTCGACCTTCGCGGTCGGCGGTGGCTCGCTGCTCGTGGCCAATACCGACTACGATCCGGCGACAAGCGACCTATTCGATCTGGCCCTCAAGCTTCATCGCGTCGACGATGGCACACAGACCAACCTGCTGTCTTCGACGCGTCGGGGTTCTCTTTGCGACGACGGGACGAGCTCCGACAGTTGCCCAATGCCACGAGAGAACAGAATCCGAGTCAGCTATGCCCCCACTGGCGACCGGTGGTTGATCGTGGAGGCCGGTGAGCGTGAGGTTCGGTCGGTCGCTCCGACGTCGACCATCGATACCGTTGCCACCGTCGCCGAGCCGGTGCGGTCGCTTGCAATCTCCGATGCCGGCGACGAACTCTTCTACTGCGACGACGTCGGAACGCTGCACCGCTTCGCCCTTGCCGGCGGAGAGGACACCCCGCTGCCGATCGACGCTCCGGGAGTGCGCTGCGCCGGAGAAACCCTCTACTACGTCGGCGGCGCAGCTCCGCATCTGGTGTTCCCGTTCACCGACCACGGGCTCGCCGGAGTCGCGGCCTACGACCTATAGAGAAGCGAACCGCCCTCGAATCATACGCTGCCCGTTTCCTTTTGTGGCCTGCCTCACCATTGCAGCTTACCTCTCGGCCCATGTACCGAAACACCATACTCTTCGCCGCTGCGCTCGCTCTCGGGTGCGCAGGTTGCTCTGACGACACCAACAGCCGCCCCGACGGGTCTAGCCCCGACGCGTTCATCCCCGATGGTGCGCTCCCCGATGCGGAGGTCCCCGACAGCGATGTCCCGGACGCCGCCCCCCCAGCTGACGAATGCCCGACCATCGGTGCCACGGAGTGCAGCGCGGGGCTTGTGCGAACCTGCGAACAGAGCCCGACTCGGCTCGTCTGGGGAAGCGCCGAAGACTGCGGCGCGACGTCGATTTGCCGCACGGCCGCGTGCGAAGAGGCCACGGAAACCCAGCTCGCCCAGGCGTCGGTGATGGCGGACTACGCGAACGAGGTCCGCAACCTCCATGGCTACCATGCACCGATCGACTTCGACGCGATGATCGCGAGCGCCCGGCGCGCGATTTTTCTTGGAGACGAGTCGGTGTATCACTTCAACAAAGCCGTCTACTCCATCTTCAAGGGAGTTCGGCAAGGCCACGGAGCGATCGCGTTTGGGCCCAGCGACTACTCGGCGTGCTTTGACCCCGCCGGCGACGCGGTAGTTGAACTCGGATCTTTTTATGGGGTCTGCGCACGTTCCGCGGGCGATAGCTCCATCGTGACCTTCGCCCCCGAAGGCAATCCCCTCGGATTATCTCCCGGTGACCGAGTGGTGCGGGTGCAGCGAGACGGCGAAGTCTGGGAGTCACCAGGATTTCTCGATCGGATCGGCGAAGAGCCGATCTGCGACGGCGGCCAACCCTCCGACAGCTCTCGGGCGGATCACGCCGCAACCCACATCTTCGGCATCATCAACGAAGGAGACACCATCGACGTCATGGCGCCCGACGGAACAATGCGCAGCGTCGCAGTCCCCGCTCGGGGCCGACCCCTCGGATGCTTCGACCCGTTTCGCCGCGATGAACGACGCGAGTTCGTGACGAGCCGTCAGCGGCCCGACGGCGTCGTGGTCCTCATCGTGCCGACGTTTGGCAATCACCCGACGCACCCCTTTCCTACCCCGCTTGATCAGCAGGGCTATCGCGACTGGAATGCACGTGCGATCGAGAT
>JBCCZL010000097.1:0-20830 GCA_039187775.1 Myxococcota bacterium | reverse complement strand
CGCGCCGCCATCGACCACGGCGCCACCCGGCTCTGCCTTTGCGACACGGTGGGCCACGCGACCCCAGACGGTGTGCGCAACCTGATTCGATTCACTCGACACGTGGTCGACGGGTCGGGCGCCGAGGTGAAGATCGACTGGCATGGCCACAACGATCGGGGCCTCGGGCTCGTCAACTCGATCTACGCCTTCGAGTACGGGGCCGATCGGGTGCACGGCTGCATCCTCGGCATCGGAGAGCGGGTCGGCAACGCCCCACTCGATCTTCTGCTGATCAACCTGAAGCTCCTCGGCGAGCTTGGCGAACAGGATCTCAGCCGACTCGCCGCCCTTTGTCGGCGGGTGTCCAAAGCCACTGCGTTTCCGATTCCGATCAACTATCCCGTGGTTGGCGAAGATGCGTTTCGCACCGCGACGGGCGTTCACGCCGCGGCGATCATCAAGGCGCAGCAGAAGGGCGATGCGTGGCTCGCCGACCGCGTCTACTCGGGCGTGCCGGCGGGCATGTTCGGTCGCGAGCAGGAGATCTGCATCGGGCCAATGTCCGGCATTTCCAATATCAACTACTGGCTCGACAAGAACGGTTACGAATCCACGCCCGGCTTGGTGGAGGCGCTCCTCAAGGTGGCGAAGCAAAGCGACCACAACCTCGAACCCGAGGAAGTGCGCGCGGTGATCGAGCGTCACCGCAAAAACCGCCATTAGGGCTGTTTCCTCGGGGTTCGACCCCTTGCCGCCCAAAAACCTGCGCTCCGAGGTGAGTCTCTGGAGACGTGTTCGATTAAACACCGATCGGTCTTTAGCGGGGGCTCGCTCACAGTGGATGCCTGAATTCGCGGCCGTCTTGGTCTAGAACGCCCCCGATGCTGTTTTATCGGATTTTTCTGCTTAGCTTTGTTTTGGGAGTGCTCGGCTGCGCTGCGAGTGGTGATACGCCAACGGGCGGCGGCGAGTGTACGGTGGCCGGGGACTGCGTCGATGACGGCGTGTTCTGCAACGGAACCCCCGTCTGCAACGCCGGCCGCTGTGAGGCAGGCCCGCCCCCGAGCTGCGATGACAATATTGCATGCACCGTGGATACCTGCCTCGCATCCGCCGACGAATGCCAGCAAACCCCCGACGACACTCGGTGCCCCGAAGCGACGGTGTGCCAAATCGGCATGGGCTGCGTGCGACCGGTGGCGTGCGAGTTCGATACGGACTGCGCTGGCGACGGGATGTTCTGCAACGGCGAGGAGGTGTGCCTCGACTCGATGTGCGTGAGTCCGGGAATGAACCGGTGCGACGATGGCGATAGCTGCACCGTCGATGAATGTGTCGAGTCGAGCAGCTCCTGCGCCAACATGGCGGCTGACTACTTGAACGATCCGATGGCCTGTGGCCCCACCGGCCAAAACGACTGCATGGTCTGTCCCATGCCGGCCGCCGCCCAAGTGAACATGACGGCGAGCTGCACCGACGGGGCCTGTGGGCTCGAGTGCGACCCTGGCTTCTTCGACTCCGATGGAAACGAAGCCAACGGCTGCGAGTGCATGTCGGGCATGGCCACCGACGATCCTGACGACGGCTTCATGGACAGCAACTGCGATGGCGTGGACGGTGACCTCAGTCGCGCGATCGTCGTGTCGGTCAGCATGGGCAACGATACGCCCACCTGCGGCCTCGACCTCGCGACCCCCTGCCGCACGATCGCCCACGCGACCGCCCGGGCGATCGGGGAATCGCGCCGTGATCTGTTCCTCATGGCTGGCGTGTATCAGGAGATCGTGACCCTCCGCGACGGCATTCGAATGTTCGGCGGCTTCGACGTGAACTGGAATCGCGGGCCGCGGACGGACACCGCCCACCGCACCGTCCTGCGCGGCGACTTCGACGCGGTCGAGGGCCAGTACCTGACGGTGGTGGGCCGGAACCTCGTGGTGGCGGCAACGCTGGAGAACCTGATCCTCGAAGGCCCCGACGCAGCGATGCCCGGTCTCTCGAGTCATGTCGTGCACCTCGATAGCTCCGAAGTCACGATTCTTCGAAGCACCTTACAGCAGGGAAATGGTGCTGCCGGCGCTGCGGGAAGCGCAGGGCTGGACGCCCCCGTGGTGGTCGCCACGAGCGGCATGGGTGGCGGGATGGGCGGCATGGCCGACGCATACATCACCACCTGCGACAGCTTCACCTTTGGGGCCGCGGGCACCGCGGGGACCAACAGCTGTGCCGGAGGCCCATCGACGACATCACCAGCCGGAGGCGCGGGAGGCGGGGGCGGAGTGATGGACAATACCTGCGTCTGCCTCGGGTTCTGCGTCTGCGACGGCGGGCAATGCGTCGCCGCTGGCGGACAAAACGGGGGGTCGGCGGACCAGTCGATCGCTGGTGGATTTGGCTTTCGCGGAGAGGGAGGTGCGGGAGCCACCACCTGCGGCATCGGGACCGGCGGGTTCTTCGGTCGGGTGGTGAATGGGGGCCGAGGCACTGGTGCGATTGCGTTTCGTGGCTCGGTCACCGGCGGCTACTGGCAGGGCAGGGCAGGCGGCGCCGGCCTGACCGGTGAAAACGGCGGTGGGGGCGGCGGCGGCGGCGGAAGCGGCGGCTGCGACAACGGGTTTCTCCCCGGCGATAACTCGCACGGCGCAGGCGGCGGCGGGGGCGGCGCGGGAGGCTGCGCCGCGCGGAGTGGGGGCGGCGGAGGCAACCCCGGCGGTGGAAGCTTCGGCATCTTCGCGATCAACTCGACCGTCACGCTGACCGGAGTAGAGTTTCAGCGAGGCATCGGCGGCGATGGCGGCAACGGTGGCGTCGGCGGTCAAGGACAGAGCGGCGGAAGCGGCGGCTCCGGGGGAACCGCCACCGGAACCTCGGCGCGCGTCGGCGGCGACGGCGCACCGGGAGGCCACGGGGGCCACGGGGGTGGCGGCGGCGGGGGAAGCGGTGGCATCGCCTACGGCGTGTTCTCTTTGAACTCCACCGTGAACGCGACCGGGGCGGTGTATGCCGGAGGCGCCGCAGGGACCGGTGGGAGTGGCGGCGCGAGCGCACCTGGCGCGCCAGCGGGAGAAGCAGACGGCAATCCGGGCACCCCGGGCGTAGCCGGCAACGTGGGCGAAGTGTTCACCTGCGCCGCCGCGGGCGCCTGCTGATCGTGGTCTGACCGCCGTCAGGCGCCGTGACCATCATTTCGCCATCTTGAGGTAACCGTCGCCCGGGTTGTGGACTACGGCAGGTCGAGGAACGGGGGGCCGAAGATGCGAAACCTGAGCTCGGATACGGCGGGCACCGTCGCTGGATCGGAAACCCGATACAGCACCGCTCGATAGCCGTCGGGGAGGACTCGTACATCTTGGACGCGGTCTACGAAACGCTCTCGGTCGACGGTGCCTTCGGCTCCGACGTGTACAAACCAACTTTGTGGAGTCTCGACACCCGGGCCGATGAGCTTTTCATAGGCCACCAGTACCCCCGACGGTGTGCTCGCCATGCGCGGTCGGTACGGCCACGCCAGCCCTGGATCGATCACGTAGACGCGGCCCGTCGCGTCGCCTTCCGAGTCCAGTACGCGCGCCGTCAGCTGAGTCTCCTCATCCCGGCCGGTCGCAAGCATCGCCGCCCCACCCTGAAACCACCGCGAGACCCCCACCGGGACGACGTCGGAATGCATCTGTTCGTTGAGCGTTCCGCCGCTGAGGGTGAAGGTGCTCCCATTCTGCACCCCGAACAGCGCCCCGTCGCGCAACGCCGTGGCATAGATGAGCGGTGGAACGCCGGGTTCCGTTCCCAACGCCACAGAATCGATCTCGTCGAACGGGGCTTCGAAACCGCCCACCACCGTGAACGTCGTCTCGAGCTCGTAGCCCACGACGAAGCCCGCCTCTTCGGTAAACGTGCAGGCAACCGGTGACGCAAGCGCGCTCGAACCGGTGAGACGGGTCGCGTAGAACAATTCCGCTGGTGACCAGCTCGAACCATCGAACCATCGACCGATGACCCGATACTCCCGCTCAGCGCCTATGGACACCCACTCGTGCCAGGCAACGAGAAACCGCTGCTGGTCGTTGGCAACGCAGATGCCGCGGTGCCGTGACGACGCTTCGTTGTTCACTCCGGCCGTGGCCCACTCACGCAGGGTGAAAGCCGTCGGCCCCTCGATCGTTCCGTCTTCCGTACGGAGCACGGTAGCGAAGATCCCGTCCTCGCGGGCGAACACCGCGACGCACTGGACGCCGTTGCAATCGAGCCACGCAGCGTCGACAAACGGTGCATCGACACCTTCGAGCGTCGCCGCGGGCGCGCGGTCGGCCAAGGACCATCCGTTCGGGTCGAGCCAGTCGGCGAGTCGTAGGCCAGCGGTGTAGATGGAGTTCGGGTTTTGAACGGCGAGTCCGACGGTGGTTCGACCGTCTCCGCGAGGTAGAGCGAAGTAGGCCCCATGGTGTGCTTCCGGAGGAAGCGCTGAGTCGGAGACGGTGGCTCCTTGGACGCGATGGATCGATGGGTCGACTCGGGCCGCGCTCACACTTGTGCGCGACGAGGTGCCGTTCGCAGGGGGAAGGACGAGGAATCCAGATTCATCCGCCACCGCAACAGGCTTCTGCCAAATGTCGGTCGCGTGGTTTTGCCAACGGCGTTCGGTATCGCCGATGTCGAGGGGACCTCCGGAACGCGGAAGCCAAGTTTCGAGGTCGAGGGCGATGCCTCGAAGTGCTCCATTTCGGGGGCGTCCCGACGGGCTCGCTCCATCCCATTCGCCCCACGCGATAAAGGCATCGCTCGGCCCCACGGCAACGTTGGATAAGGCCGCCTGAAACTGTCCAAGCGGGGCGACCATTTCTCGCGGCACCGCCGGCTCAAAGGGCAACCAGCGTTCGATCAGTCGCCCGAAAGGCAAGCCGGGGGTTCCCTGATTCGGGTAAAGGACTGCGACCCGTCCATTCCGTAGCGCGACAGAAACCGATGCGAGCTCCGAAAAGTCTCGGGTGGCAATCGTGTAGAGGTCTTGCTGGGCCTCCCTCACCAACGACAGGTCTGCGGATTCCGAAAGCTTGTATTCGGCAACGCACAGGGTCGGTGTAGTTCGGGAAACCGGTTCATTCTCTCGGTTTCGGATGGCGCCGATCGCAATGCGGTTGCCCTCGCTCGCAATGCTGACGGCAGGAAGCGTGCGAACGATCAAACTTTCGAACCGCAGGCACTCGGGCATGAGTGAGGACGAGAACGTGAAGGTCCCATCCAGTCCAACCAAGCTGTACCGGAGAATGTGTCGTTCGGTCGTCCAGAAGACCGCAAACCGATCCTCGAGGGAGACGACCCACGGGCCGTTGTAGGCACCGTCCAAGGTTCCACTGATCAACGTTGGCCATTCATCCAAGGGCTCACCGTCGGTCCCGATGCGCTGGAGGTAGATCCGACCCCAATCCTTGAAGGCCACCAACAAGGTGTCATCGAGCTGCGCCGCCGTCGCAGCTTCAAGCCGGAGGCTCGCGGGAACCGCGGGCTCCACGGATACCGGTGCGGTTGGACGTGTGGTTGGGACGCGGGCATCGGGCACGCGGCCGTCGGGGAGTGCGGCGTCCTCGTTCGCCGCGTCTCCGACGATTGGATCGCCAAGCGTGACCGAGGTCCCACACCCCGACAGCGCGGACAGCCACAGGGTGAGGGCAAGCGGCCGAATCAACGTAGGACAAGCTGTGGTCCGAGCGGGCACGTTAGGAAAGCTTGCGGGGGTGGAGAGCCTCATACCCAGCGCCTTGTCCGGTCAGTCGTCCGTCCATCACCAGAGCCTCCACTTTGTTCCTCATCAAGGGGTTTTCAAGCCGGCGGCGCGAAGCTTCCTCGAAAAACACCGAAGGAGTCGCGCAGTCTCTTCTCGCGGGCGGCGTGAGGTTCAGGGAGACAGCCGCTCCCGGAGTGTTTCTCGCTCTTGGCGGAGAACCCCGTTGGGAAAACGGGCTTCGTGGCGATCGAGAGCACGCATCGCTTCTTCTTGATTTCCGTCGCGAAAGGCGGCGAAAGCCGCATCGATCAGTCGCCGCTCGGCTTCCAGACTCGAGCCGGTTTGACGCATCGTCCGGCTGGGTTGTGCCGTGTCGATCGTGGGCTCCGCGGTAATTGGCTCGGATGCCGGCTCGTCCAGGTTCTCTTCGACGGTTTCGAGCGACGACGGTTCGGGAGAGCCGGGCGACGAGACCAGCGACGGTTCGTCAAAGTGGCCCTCGTCGATGGCGTCCGGCATGGATTCAGTCCCCAACCAAAACCCCACAAGAGCTCCCACCGCGAGCCCACTCAGGGTTCCCAAGACGGTCATCGTCGCGGCTTGGCCGGTCGTTAGACCACCGCCGCTTTGGGGCGGAGCCTCGGCCGGCGTGTCGATGGAACGCTCGACGTTCTCCCGCACCCGTCGCCGCATCTCGCCCGGCGTGGAGGGCACTTCCGCTATCGGCCGGAGCAAGTCTCGCAGCTCCGGGTCGCTCGCGGGTTCAGCCATGGGTCGGTCCCCTCGATGCAAACAACTCGGCGCCGAGCGTACGAAACTCGGAGCGCGCGAGACGAATGCGCGAGTACACGGTGTTGAGAGAGATCTCGAGAGCTTCGGCGATCTCCGGCGCTGTGTAGCCGTCCACATCGAAGAGGAGCAGCACGGTCTTCTTTTCTAGGCTCATTTGGTCGAGCACACGCTGGATGTCCCTCTTTTGGTCGGCCTGCTCCGCTGAGGCGTTCCCGTCAACCTGCAGGCGCCGGTCCGAATCTTCCGCCGGGAACTCCTCGGGACGGCGCCGCTCCGAACGGCGGTAGTTGGACGCGGCCCGATACGCGAAGGCGACCAGCCAGGGCCGAGCCGGGCGGGCGGGGTCGTAGTCATCGAAGCGACGCAACACCGCGAGGAACACTCCCTGCGCCACGTCTTCAAGGTCCGCTGGTTGGACCCCGAGCCGGCGGAGGGTATGGCAGACGTAGTCGAAATGCTTCTCGAACACGGCGTCAAAGCTTCGGCGCCGATCGACAGGTTGTGCACTTGTGGGCTCCATCCGGATGGCTGCGAGGAATGCGTCGCGGCGCTCCCACCCCACTACTTGTCCGGATTCGCCGGTTCCGTCACCTTTTCCGCGGCATGGGGTCGGGTTCGGTCATGGAAGGATCCAAGAGCCCCCCAAATGGAGGCGCCCGGCCACCGGCGAGGGGTCCCAAACCACCCGATCCCCCACAAGGAGCTCGACGCGGTTGAAGGGCAACCACGCCTCGATGGCGCCGTGAATTCGAAACCCATCCATCGTGTGCTCGAGCCCAAGCCGCAGGGCCCCACTGGCGACAAAGCTCGTCTCCCACTGCGGATTGACGACCTGTTCGGCCCGGCTGCTGGTAATGCCGAGATTTCCCACCACGCAGCCAAACACTGGGGCGAGCACCACACACGGCGACAGCCCGCCAATAATGACCACGCCTCGCACCTCTTCATCCGCGTGCGAAGCGAGACTGCCTTCCGCCAGCACCTCAATGCCGAGGCGAAACCATCCGTGCGCAAGGTCCAAGCCCACGAGGCCTCCCATCGCCACCCCAGGCACGACCCCCAGTGAGCCGAGGACTTCCGCGCGAATCGCGACCTCCCACACCGGCGCCCTTCGTTCCTCCACCGCAAGAGGGACCTCTTCGCGGGGCGGCTCCTCATGTGCGAGGGCTTCGAGCGCGGCGCGCGCTTCCGGTGAAAGCTCGCTTCTCCAGTCCGACGCGCCGAGCCTAGACGGGAGCTCTGTGCCGGGCGCCTCCATCTCCGTGCTCTCCGGTGGCCCAGCTTCGAGGGCGAGCGCCACCACCACCGCGGCTGCTTCGGCGAGGTCATCGCAGCTATTGGACTCAAAGTTCCGTTCGCCAGTGGCGGCGATATGGGCTTCGAAGGCACCCCCCTCTCGACGAAGTCGCACCTCGATGACCCAGTCATCACCGTTCGGAGCTCGAAACGGCATCCGCCCCAACCGAGCCAGGACGAGATCGCGAAACTCCTCCTCACTTGGACAGCCTGGATCGGCGGCATAGTCCAACCCGGCCTCCGGCTCCTCCTCTTGGGCCTGCGCTTCAGAAAAGCCCCCGCAAATGCCGACCGCACCCAAGGCCAGCCACCACCCAAGCGGTTGAATCCAGGCCCGAGCGATATGACGCAGCGGAGGCGTGAAGCCCGCTCGGGAGCAAATCGGCCAGCGGTTCGGTCCCGCGTTCACGGTTGCATTCACACAGTTCATCAAAGCGGGACTGTCGCCTGGGATGGACAAGAGAGGCGGCTTCCTTCGTACCTCGCTTCCCCGGCGTGTCAAAAGGAGTGCCGCAGGCTGTCCTGCTCGCTCATGCCACCTCCGCGGGTTGAGCCCGGCTACGGAGCTGGCTCCCTACCGGGCTGCGGATCGTGCTTTTGCGCCGTCGTCGATCGCTGAACACACGAGTGTTGCGTTTGATCGGGAGTTCTCTATAGCACCGACGTGCTTCTTCGGATCGTTGCCTTTACCCTCGCTGTCCTGCTGGGCGCCTGCGCCACGGCACCTTCGCCGACCCGCTCGCAGGACCGTTCCCTCACATCGCTCGACCGGTCGCTTCGAGAGCTGGCGGAACGAGTTAATCCCTCGGTCGTGCGAGTCCATGCGGTGCGCTACACCGCGACGGACCGCGGACGCTCCACCGCGACGAGCCTGGTCACGCGGGGAATCTCCGTCGGCTCTGGGGTCGTGGTCGCACCGGGGGGAGTGGTCGTCACCAACTTTCACGTGATCGCCAACGCCGCCCGGGTGTGGGTCGAAGTCCCCGCGCCCGCTGCCTCTCGCTCCGCGCGCCAGTCCGTGGTGGGCGCGCCTTACGAACGCGTGAGCGCGGAGGTGCTGGGCGTCGATGCGGAGACCGACCTCGCGGTGCTCCGGGTGGCGCGCGACGATCTCCCGGCGCTGCCGCTCGGTAATTCGGAGGCGGTCGAACCTGGGCAGCTGGTCGTCGCGTTCGGCAGTCCGCTCGGCTTGGAGGGAAGCGTCACGATGGGGGTAGTCAGCGCCACCGCCCGGCAACTTCAGCCGGAATCTCCCGTCGTCTACATCCAGACCGATACGGCGATCAATCCCGGCTCCAGCGGAGGTCCGCTCGTCGACCTCAACGGTCGAGTCATGGGGATCAACACCCTCATCCTTTCGCAGTCCGGTGGCTCGGAAGGCATCGGACTCGCCATGCCCGCACACATCGTCGAGACGGTCGTCCAACAGCTCCGCACGCAGGGGCGGGTTCGACGCGGCGTGATCGGGGTCCGTACCCAAACCATCACTCCCGGTCTCGCCGAAGCGCTCGGCCTTCCCCAACGCTGGGGCGTCCTCGTTGCCGACGTCGCACCCGACGGGCCCGCCGCACAGGCGGACCTGCGTCCGGGCGACATCATTGCGCGGCTCGACGGCCGCCCGATGGAAAACGCGCGCCAGTTTCAAGTGAATGTCTATCAGCGTTTGATCGGCACCCAGGTCCGCCTCGAGCTTCAGCGCGGAGCCGACACGATCCAGAAAGAGGTTGCGGTGGTCGAACGGCTCGATCCGCCGTCCAGCATCGACGAACTTGCCGACCCTCGAAGCCAGACCCTCGAGCGGCTCGGCGTGGTGGGCATCGATCTTCGGCCCACCTTCGCGGCGCGCATCCCCCGCCTACGCGAGCGGAGTGGAGTGTTGGTCGTCGCCGCCGCCGCGCGGAGTGGCTTTGCGGTCGGCGATGTGATTCACGCGGTGGGACGGAGTGAAGTGGGGAACTTCGGCGAACTTCAGGAGGCGCTCGGGTCGGTGTCCGAGGAAACCCCGCTGGTCATCCAGATCGAACGGGCCGGCGTGTACCGCTACGTCGAAGTACCGTTCTGACGAACGCAGCAAGAACGAAGACGGTCTGGCACAATGGCCCCCATGGCCGAGTTTCAGATCAAGGTTCGGAAGATGGACACCGGCGAGGCGCTCGTGGCGACGCTTGACTCCTTCGAGGACGCCATCACGTTCGTCACCGATCGCCCAGAGTTCATGGAGATCCTCGGCGTGATCTCCGATGCGTCGGCGTCCGAGCACCGCCGCCTCAAGGAAGCGATGCGACCGTACTCGGAAGAAGAAACCACGCTTCGAAAGAAGCTCGAGGCCGAGCATCTTAAAAGCGTTCGCGAGATGATGGAAAAGCAGCAGCGACTGGACGCTCTCGCGCAAGAGAAGGCGCGGCGAGAGGCCGCGGCCGCGGATCCGAACCGTCCAATGGAAGTCCTGTGGGACGCCCTCGACGGCTACTCCCTTGCGGATGCGTTCGATCCGCGGGAGATCCCCGACGTCGTCAAGGACGCGATCGCCGCGTGGGTCGCCGAGCGCAACGGGTGGATCGAGGCCAAAGGACAAATCGTGGGAGAGGCCCGGATCGCCGTGTATCCCGGGCCGATTCCCGACGGGGAAGAGCGCATCTTGGAAGGGGGTCAGTTCACCCCGCGACTCAAGGAGTGACTCGCCCGCGGCGCCACGGTCTCTGCGTATTGATTCTCGTCATGCTCCTTGGCTGCGGCGCACGGAGCGACCTCCGCGCCGACATTCGAGATGGCGGATCCGAAGGCCGCGAGTGCGCGATCTGTACTCCGGCCGATACGCCGCCCATTTCTTTCGCGACGTTTGCCGGCGTGCCCACGCATTTTCGCTTGGATGCGGAATGCGTCGAGCCCCGCTTCGACCCCGCGGCTCCGCCTCCGCTCGTCGCAGCCTATCGCGAAGCCGTAAGCGAGAGGAGCTTCAGGCCGCGGACCTCGATGCGATGTGTCGCCTCTACGGCGCCGACGCCCCCTGCGAATGACCGCGGCTAGGTCGTGAGCCGCTAACGGATCCGACGAAGGTCGACGCGCTTCTTGAAGTTGCCCCAGAACCGGCTGTATTCGAGCCGCGCTTCATACAGCACCTCCGTCGACTCGCGGTAACCATCCGGCCGAAGTGCCGCGAGGTCCACCTCGATCCGCCGCCGACGGCGTAGCGTCCCCACTTCCAGCGACGTCTCGATCACGGTTCGGTCGCTCGCGAGCGGGGCGCTAGCGGTGAAACCGCGCCGAAACGACCCATCGTGCACTACCTGGCCCTCGACTTTGACTACGAGACGCGGATCGTTGAGAAAGAACCCAGGCGGATCAAAGTGCACCGAAAGCTGCGTCGTCATCGCCCCACTATAGCCAAAATGCCTCGCTTCCTCAGGGCGAGAGCCGAAACGGAAACGCCACTCGGAACGCGGGACGTCGAAAGGGCTCGACGCTAGCGGTGGTCGGTACTTAGAAAGACTTCGTGGATCTCGAGGACGTTCGGACCTGCGAACATCTCTTTCGGAGGTCGGTTGGCGTGGGCTTCCGCGAACGAAGGGCTTTTGACCCACGCGGCGAAGTCTTCCATTTTTTCCCACCAGGTTTTGACCTCGTAGTAGCCCTGCTTTTCGGGATCCGGAACGAAGGTGCCCGCACTGCCGTCGAACTTCACGTTCTGGGGGCGATGGATTTCGTTGCGGATGAAGCCCGGAGCCTGGTCCACCAGGTGCACGCGCTTGCGGAACCGGTCTTCGAACTTCTCTTCCCAGCCCGGCGATACGGGGATGCGATTGGTCACCACGATCATGTGGAGGACGCTAGCGAGAGTCGCCCTCGCACTCAATCGATTCCGCTAGCGGTATCCGATCGCGCCGTCCGGGACATCGCTGCGATATGCGTCGGGCACCGGCACCCGGTGGCGAAATCCGGCCGCCAGCACGGTTACCGCGACCCAAAGGCCCAAGAGACCACCGATGATTCCTCCTCCGATCGCGGACACCTCGACCACCCCCAGGGTTCGCACCGCGGGCAGGATGAACTCGAAGTCGAGGACGATCCAGCCGAGATAGAGCACGGGTGAGCCGAGGATGAGCGCCACCAAGGTCGCGCCAATCGAACGAAGCCATCCGTTCCCTTCGGCACGGGCGATGGTGGCAATGTAGGCGAGTCCTCCGATCGAGAGGATGGGCACCAGAATCTCCGCCCCAACATACGGAGCCGACATCGCGCCGAAATGCACTCCGCCCGCGATCGCGGGAATCGGCCCAGCAAGGCCCCCCAAGAGCGGGGTCAGCATCAGGAGCGTTGCGCGAGGGAACTTCGTTCTCGCGACCACCCAAAAACTCAGTCCGAGGGCCAAGCTCATCCACGCGCCGCCCAAGAGGCCGAAGGTGGGAACCTGCACCACGAGGTCGGACCAGGGGATGTCGGCAAAGTAGGAGTAAAGACGCCGGCCCTCGTCCGCGGGCCGGTAGTATTGATAGGCGTAGGCGAGAAGGGCCGCCGAGGCCGCGAAGAGCCCACAGAGTCCGCCACGCCACGCGAATCCAAAGAGGGGAGAGGCCTCCCGCTGCTCGCTCACCGTTCGCTCGAACCAAACGCGCACGTACTTTATACGATGCGCGCGATCAGAGTTTCCTTTGGCGCTCGATTCTGTGCCGTCCGCCGGCGCGATCTGCTCGGCTTTCTTCCAATGATGGTCGCGCTGCCACGGTAAACGGTGCCCGAGCCACCGCGATGACCCATACGGCTCAAAGCAGGCTCAGCTGCGTTCCTCTTCGGGGCCGGCGTTTGGGTGATGGCGATTCGCGGATTCGGTCGGGCGGCGGTGCGTAGCCGTCCACCGTTCGGCCTCGATAGCGATAGCTCTCGGCCCGCTCCTTGGCGACCAGAGCTTCGAAGCTTGCCCCCTCAGCCACCGCCTCGGCTCGACGGGACTCCGCGTCGAGACGCTTCATCGCGGCCATCCGATCGTCGTTGCCGAGCTTGGAGGCATGCACGGCCCTTCGAAGGGTTCCGATGGTGTGGTCAAACACGTCGAGCGGCACGGGAAACGGATGGCCGTCTTTTCCGCCGTGGGCGAACGAAAAGCGCGCGGGATCTGAAAACCGATGCGGGGCGCCGAAGAGCACCTCGGCGACGAGTGCAAGGCTCAGGACGGTGCGGGCGCCCACCCCTTTGACCATCAGGAGCTCGGCAAAGTCTTTCGGGCCGCATGCTTCCGCGGCCTGGATCGCTCCATGCAGCCGCCGGAGACGCACGTCCTCGAAGCGCACGTCATGGTGTGCAGGCATCGCGAGATGCAGCTTGGGGTCATAGGACAGCCCGAGCTGCGACGGCTCGGCGATCCCCAACACCGACCGGGCTTCTTTCACGACCCGCGTCGGCCCCGCCGCGATCAGCTCGAGCTGGGCCGACTTCGAACGGAGCGCCCGATGATCGGTGAGGTTGATGATCTGGCCCCCGTGGTTTCCATCGATCCCGACGTGAGGCTCGTCGACAAAATCCGCGACCCCCGGGGAGTGCCAGTGATAGCGCCGCGCTTCGCCGACCGCGTCGTTCATGCCCTGCTGCACCACCGCCCACTCGCCGTCGGCGGCGACCACGAACGAGTGGAGGTAGATCTCGTAGCCATCTTGCACCGCGGCGCTGTCGACCTTGGCCACCAGGCGACTCGTCGACGCAAGATGATCCCCGTCGAGGCCGGTTCGTTCCCCGACCTCCTGAAGCTCGCGTGGCGTCTTGCGGGACTGCGCTCCGCGGCCGCCGCAGACATAGAGTCCGAGTTCGTCGCCCCGGTCGGCAAGGCCTCGCTTGAGCGCTCCCACCAGTCCATTCCCATCACCGCACCGAAGGACTGAAACCAGAAGGGATGGGAAAGCCGACTCAGGAAGCCAGAACGGCCATACTCGAGAATCAACGCCTCGGTGATCAGCACGCCCAGCCGAGCCATGCGCTCCGAGAGCCAGCGTGGGACCCGACCCCCGTGGAGTGGCAGATTGGCGGTCCCCGAACGAGCACCCATACAAACGTTCAGTAGCACAGTCTGAGTAAAAGATCCGGGCTAAATCGGACTTCGCAGGCTGTGCCCGTAGCCTTTGGGGAAGAACCGCGTTTTCGGTTGACCCGGTTGGTGTGGAGTCGGGCCTCTGGTCGGGGACGATGCGGGTCGTTGCGACAACCATGCTGATCGGCCTTTGCGGCTGCGCCGCTCAGAGTATCGAGTGCGACTCGAACAACCGTTGTGACTGCCGCGATCGAGGCGAGTGCTTCTTGGGCTGTCCGGAGGATGGTTGCGACCTGACGTGCGGCAATGTGTCGAACGCCTGCGGTGCGGTCTGTGACGATGATTGCACCCACCGCTGCTCCGATGTCGGCGACTACTGCAGCACCTTCTGCGGCGAGGATTGCCGGGCGGAGTGCCGAAACCTCCCCGACTGCGGCGCAGTGTGCGGCGCCAACTGCGACTACCTCTGCGAGAGCGTCTCGCGATGCAGCGTGCGGGCCGGGCCGAATAGCACGATCACCTGCCGAAATTCGTCGAGCTGTGAATTCGAGTGCGAAGGGCCATGTTGGGTGACCTGCGAGAGCGTGGGGGGATGTTCGGTGCGGTGCGCAGATGGCCAACAACGGAATGGCCAAGGGGTTCACACATGTCCTTGAAGACGGCTCTCGCCGCGATCGTCATAGGAAGCTTGTTCGCGGGGACGGCCCAGGCGCAGACGATCATCGAGCGACCGGGTCGGCACCCTTCTTATCGACTCGAACTCGAACCGCACGGCCTGCTTGGACCGGGCATCGCGCCCGGCGACAGCGGAGGCGTCGGGCTTGGCGCCGGGCTCCGCGCGACCATCGTAGTGGCTCCGCGAGGCTTTGTACCGACTTGGAACGACACCTTCGGGATCGGGTTCGGGGGCGACTGGCTCTACCATGTGGGGCACGGAAGCCAGGTGGGGCAATGCACAGATCGCACGACTGCGCCCAACGGCACACCGGTCTGCACCGAAGTCGAAGGCATGGGTCGGTCCGCGCATTACTTTTATGTGCCGGTGGTCGCGCAGTGGGCGCTGTGGATCGTGAAGGAGCTGAGCGTGTTTCTCGAAGCCGGGCTCGCGATGTACATCCAGGCCCAGCGCCGCGACGACATCGACCTCGGCGTATATCCGGTGGTGCATATCGGCGGCCGGTGGCACTTCGCGGAACGCATCGCCCTCACCGCCCGGCTCGGGATCCCTGCGTTCACCCTCGGCGTCTCGTTTCTGTTGTAGAGCGCCAAAAATCACCACTCGCTATCGCCCGAGTGTCGTGGGGGACAACCCCTAAGGGTTGCAGAGGAACGTGGAGGTTCCACTTCGGCGACGAAGGGTGCTTTCCGTCGGCGCGATCGAGAACGCGCCGTCCGCTTCGGCGGTGTCGAGGGCATTCGTCACGATCGCCAGCGAAAATGGAATGGCGGTACCTTCGGTCAGCGGGCGACCGCAGCCCTCGACCGCGCCACCAACAATGTTCCAGGTCACGACCGTGCCGGTTTGGGTGGGCGGAGATGGAATGACCGCGGCATCGCCGCCGTCGGAAGCATCCTGAATCGAGGCATCGGCCACACCTTCGTTGGTATCGGCGATGCGCCTCACGGCCCCGACTACCTGAAGCCCGTCATCCTCGTTGCCCCGAACCCGGACCACCGCCTCTTGGTCGCGGCTTCCGTGGAGGGCTTTGGTGTCGAGTTCGCCAGTTGTGCTGACGGTCAACCACCAGAGGTCCTGATCGCCCGGCGCCTGAGTCCCGAAGCTATCCGTCGTGAGCACGATGTTCGCGAGACCGTCGTTGGCTTCGCTTTCAAATGCACCAAACTGAGGAGACCGCTCCTCGCCGACGGTCTGCACCACCGACGCCAAAAGCGCTTCGCCGCCGCGATTGAGCCGCGCAAAGAACAGATCGGTAGGGCTTCCGATGCCGACGGTCGTTCCGGTGAGCCAAAGTTCTCCGGGCTGGGCAACTCCATCGGTGATCGCGGCTCCCGCCAGCCCATTCACGTTCACGCTCCATTCGAGCTGGCCCGCCGCGCTCACCGCTGCCGCCCACGCGCTCGGGCCGGAGCGGCCGATGAGATAGATCCCGTCATCGATCTCACGAGGAAGCACACGCCGAGGAACAAACTCCACCCCCGAGAATACCCGCTGACTGAGCAGAACGCCGGAACGGTCGAGCCGAAACACGAACGCACCGGAATCGGCCCCGGTCGCCCCCGTCCGACTCCCCACCACGATGAGGTCCCGAGACACCCCTTCCCCCACCGCGGTGGCCCGGGACCGTGCGCCCGCTTCGCCGAAGCGCTGTTCCCATTGGACCTGCCCCTCCGACGACAAGAGCACCACCCACGCGTCGCCATCGACTTCCCCACCCAAAAGGATGAGCCCATCCGTCAGCTCGGTCACCCCATAGGCGGCTTCGGTGCCGCCGGTGTCGAGAATCGACTGCCACACCGGCCGATCCGTTCCCGCAAACCGCGCCGCCCACGCGTCGCCATCCAGGCTGCCCGCCAGAAGCTGCTCACCGTTGGCCGCAAAGTCCGATTCCAAAGGGACCGGGTCGGTCCGAGCATCGTCGCAGGCCACAAGAACAGGTACGGAAAGTAGGGTGCGAACGACCGCACTCCGAACCATGGCCGACCCTGCGGCACGTCTCACGGGGCGGGGTCCGGCGCCGGCTCGCCTGCGGGAACGATGACCGACGACTCATCAAATTCGACGTAGCTCATCGCAAACCACGCGACGCCCACGACGAGGATCACCGCCGCGCCGATCAAAATCGGCATCCACGACGCACTCCCCCGGGTTTGCGAGAAGCGGTCCCGGTAAAATCGGCCTCGGCTCCGCTTTCGGATCTTGTCCTGAACTCCGCCGAGCAAGTCGGGGCCGTCGTCGTCGTCGTCATCAAGGGCGAGCTGGTGCGCTTCCGAGAGCATCGACTTGAACTCGTCGTACTCCTTTTGCAGCGCGGCATCGGCGCTGAGTGCCGCCTCGAAATCCGCCCGCTCCGCGTCGGAAAGCAAACCGTCGTAGGCGGCGCTGAACTGCTCGTAGGCTTCCTCGGACGTCATTCCTTCCCCTGTTGTAGCTCGACCACACGCTTTTGCAGAGCCTGCCGCGCTCGATGGAGCCGGCTCTTGACCGTTCCTTCCGCGAGATTGGTGACCTTCTGAATCTCATCGTAGGTCAGGTTTTCGATATCACGGAGGACTACCAGCTGACGCTGCTCGTCGTCGAGCTCTCCGCGGGCCTGGCGGATAAACGACTCGGTCTGCTTTGCGTTCGCCATCTCGTCGGGCCGGGGCAGCTGCGCGCTGGTCGCCATCGTGGCGCTCTCGATCGCTTCCCGGTCGGCGAACTCGTCGAACTCCTTCTTGTTCCCCCGGGCTCGCCGGCCGAGGTACTTGATCCGGTTCTTGCAGTGATTGGTCGCGACTCGATAGAGCCAGGTCGAGAGCTTGCTGTCTCCGCGGAAGCTGTCGATCGACTTGAACACGGTCACGAACACCTCCTGGGCCAGGTCCTCGGCCTCGCCGCGATCGCCGAGCATCCGAAACACCAGCCGGAAGATGCGCCCCTGGTAGAGCTCGATGAGCTCATTAAACGCCGCCTCATCGCGGCGTTTCAGCCTCTCAACCAGCTTCGCTTCGTACCCGTCGGGCATTGGTACGTGGAATCCGGCGGCCGCAGCAGCGCGCTCAAGCTCCGCAACGAGGTCCACGCCCCAAAGGACAACCGCGGACCGCGCCAGTTCCGCGCCAAGGTATCCAAAAGGAGCCCAGGGGTAAAACTCTTAGCGAAGTGTGGGCTCTTTTTCATCCGGAACTCTCAGGGAAGCTCCGCCTCGACCAGTCCTTGGTAGACTTCGTAGGGCCGTGCGCCGACCACATAGCGCCCGTTGATGATGGTCGCCGGTGTTCCGATCTCTCGCGCGCCTGAGTGCTGGAGCCGGGCCCGGTCCTCTTCGACCCGCGAGCGATGCATGCCGCCGTCCAACGCACGGCGAAACCAGTCGAGGGACACTCCCTCGATCGTCGCGGCGTAGCGCTCGAGGTCCGGCCGACTGAGCGCCTCCTGGCGCGAAAACAACAAATCGTGAAACTCCCAAAACGCGTCGTCCCCCGCCTGACGCTGAACCTCCAGCGCGGCCTCGGCCGCGATCATCGCCTCCGGATGGCCAGGAAGCGGATAGCTCCGATAAACGATTCGAATCTGCGGGCCAAACTCCTGGGCGAGCTGGTCGAGGGTCGGGACGTGATACGCGCAATAGGGACACTGGAAGTCCGTGAACACTTGGACCACGACCGGCGCATCGCGCGGCCCGCGCATCGGCGCATCGTCCGGCACCGTGAGGGCCACCGTCGGGTAGTTGAGGTGGGCCGCGCCACCACACCCTCCGGCGAAGAAAGCGATCGTCACCCACCCGGCCCACGAATGGTGTTGCATGCTTCGGTGTAGCTTGGACAATTCCCTCGCGTCGAGCAGAATGCCCGAGCCTTTTCCGCGATGAGGGTGCCATGCCGGACTCGGACCGTCCCCAGCTCGAACTCCTTCCTGATGAATCCTCGGATGAGGCAAAGCCCTCGACCGAGTCGGACGAGCCGGGCTTCGATGGCCTGACCGAGTCGATCCACTACGACGATCTCGAGGAAGACGAGTCGGACATCGGACCGGCGCTTTCCTTGCCGGATCCCGACGAAGAGCTGTCGGAAGAGTCGATCGTTTCGGGAGAGGAGCTCGCGGTCGCGGATGGAAAGGCGGCGGCGGAGGCGATCGAACACGGCGAAGCAGTCCTCGAGCCGCTTCACGAGGAAGAGCCCGAGGGGCTGGTCCTGCCCGAGCTCCCCTGGCTCAATGCCGCGCCGCCCCTCGATCGCGTCAAGACCGAACCGCGACTAAGCCGGCTCGTCGGTGCGGCGCTCGGGGGAGCGATCGGCGACGCAGTGGGCCACCCGACCGAGTTCATCTCGTCGTTTCGAGGCATCCGCGCTCGGTATGGCGAACGGGGGGTTCTCGGCTACGAGCTTTACTGGAACCGGGGAGGTCGACGCTTCGCCCCCTACACCGACGACACCCAGATGGCCGAGGTGGTGTTCCGAAGCCTTCTCGAGTCGCAACGCAAACACCTCGGGCTCGACGCAACGATGAAGACGATGGCTGCGGGCTTCGTGCACTGGTCGTCCTATCCGCAGGGCGGGCACCGCGCACCCGGCAACGCCTGCATGGCGGGGTGTCGCGCACTCGCCCGGGGCGTGCCCTGGTCCGAGGCCGGTGGCCCCACGGCCGGCGGATGCGGATCGGTCATGCGCGCCTATCCGTTCGGACTCTTCTTTTCGGAAGATCTCGGCAAGGCCGAGCGCTGGGCGGTGGCCCACTCAAAGCTCACCCATCGCGATCCGATCGCCCTGGCCGCCTGCGCGGCGATGGCCGTCGGCACGGGTCGGATCCTCCGTGGGGAGACGCTTTCTCGAGTGCTCTCCGAGATGGTGGGCGCCGCGTGCCGCTATAGCGCGAAGACCGCCGAAATGATGGCGCTCGCGATCCACGAAGCCGAGACGGGGGTGGACCCGGAACACACCCTTCAGCGGCTTCAGGCGTGGGCCGCCCACGAAGCCATCGCCGCCGCGGTCTACATTCTCGCGCGGCATCCCGACGATCCACGGGCCGCGATTCTTGAAGGCGCGAACACGCCGGGCGACAGCGACAGCATCGCGACCCTGGCGGGTGCGCTGGTCGGCGCGCGGACCGGCGTCTCGGCCCTGCCTACCCGTTGGGTGGCCGAGGTCGAGCGTTCGGACGTGTTCGTTCAGCTTGCCTGCAACATCGCGGCGTAGGTGATTGAAGTGCGATGAGCTCTAACGGTGGAGCGCTTCGAAGGCGCTGAGCATCGCGACTGCGTCGGTGAACCGTTCGTTCGGAGGCTTGGCGAGCGCCTTTCGGACGAGCGCTTCGAGCCCTTGGCTCGGAGCCAGCTCGGGCCGGACCGCCGCAAGGGTCGGGGGCTCCTTGCTTAGGTGAGCGCGAAACATTTCGGCCTGCGTTTCATAGAGGAACGGCCAGGCCCCCGTGAGGACCTCGAAGAGAAGCACCCCCGCAGAATAAACGTCGCTTCGCGCATCTCCACGGTGCCCCAAGGTCTGTTCGGGCGAGATGTAGCCGGGGCTTCCGAGGATCACGCCATCGGTGGTCAAGGATGCGGCGACGCCCCACTGACCCGCGTCGACAAAGCGGACGAGCCCGAAATCGAGAAGCTTGGCGTCATCGTGCCCGTCGGGGCCCCTTGCCACGAAGACGTTGCCGGCTTTGATGTCTCGATGAATGACGCCCTGCGCGTGGACAAACGCGAGGGCGGTCAAGAACTGGCCCACGATGCGCAAGCCTCGGTCGGCGGGGAGACCCCGCTCGATGAGTTCGGCCAAGCTGCTTCCTTTGAGAAGCTCGGTCACGATATAGGCCCCACCGCCCACGATGCCGAAGTCTCGAACTCGGACCACGTGTGGATGCTCCATCGCGAAGAGGGCCCGCGCCTCCCGCTCGAAGCGTTCCCGAAGTTCCGCCTGGCCGGAGAGATCCTGGAGCACGGTTTTGATCGCGACCTCTTCGCCGAGTCGGAGATCGGTGGCCACATGCACCGCGCCCATCGCGCCTTGCCCCAGGCGGCGAACGATTTGGTACCGGCCGTCGACGATCGCCCCGGGGACAAGATCTTTAAGCTCGGGCCCGGTCATTGAACGATCGTGCCCGAAGCATAAAAAATCGCCAGCGAATGAACCGTCCGGCGAAAAGAACCGCCGGGCTCTGCACGCCAAACGAACTAGCCCTTCGTCCTCCCCGTCCGGTTCCGCGAGCTCGGCTCGCGCGTCGCGTCTTACGCGCCGTCTGCCCAGTGCCGGCTCCGAAATCCTTCGGCTTTCGTCGCAGTCTCAGCTCAGGGGAGACCCGTTGGCCTCCCCTTTGGCGCGAAGCGCGGACCCCAAAGAGGGACCCTGTGAGTAGGACACTG
>JBCCZL010000096.1:0-20861 GCA_039187775.1 Myxococcota bacterium | reverse complement strand
CTTCGGGGACGGCGCGGGCGCCGTCGTGCTCGGACCGAGCGACGACCACCGAGGAATTCTTGCAACCAAGATGCACACCGACGGCTCACTCGCTCACTCGCTCAAGATTCCCTGGGGCGGCCTCGTGGAAATGCAGGGCCGAGACATCTTTAAGGCCGCGGTGCGCAACCTTCACTCCGCGAGCAAGGCGGTCGTTGAAGAGGCCGGAATCGCGCCCGAGCAGGTCGACTGGGTCGTCCCCCATCAGGCAAACATCCGAATCATCGAACAGGTCACCTCACGCGCGGACTATCCCCGCCAAAAGGTCCTCTCGAACATCGCCACCGTAGGAAACACGTCCAGCGCCTCCATTCCCATCCTGCTGGACGAGTCCATTCGGAACAACACCGTCAAAGAAGGAGACGTCGTCCTCATGTGCGCCCTCGGCGCCGGAGTCTCCTGGGGCGCAAGCGTCGTCTGCATCTAGAAGCCTTGGGGACGTCTGCACCTAGTAGAACGTTCGGGGAACGTCCGGGGACGAGGTAATTTATTGCCTCACCACGTCGCGTAACTGTCTGAAACTACATTTGGGCCAACCGACAGCGACCGCCCCCACGTCGGCAACCTGCCGCCTGCAGCGGAATTTTCTTAGTCACGTTCCTGCCGAGTCTCGGTGGTCGTGGCACACGGTTCACGCGTGTGTGCTCCCGTTCATGACGTGAGTGATGGTGCCTTACCCGATCGAGAAGTTCTCGGTTGGCATCGGAGTTGCGGAGGAGTTTGGGCACAGCCCAACGCAGGAACCCTGCCCTTACCTTCGGAACTTACGATGCGCTTTGCCCTCCTTCTCGCTTCTCTCACGCTTGGTCTCACCGCCTGCGGCGGACCGAGTATTTCCACGTCCACGCCGGTCATCGAAGCCAGCGAAGACTACCGTGAACCCGAACTCACCGAGAGTGAGATCGATCTGTTCGCGCTTCAAGAGGAGGCGTGCAGCCAACCCGGCGCGCGCAACCGGCCGGTGGTGATCGACGGAGTGACGTTCCACTGCTTCGCGGACTGATTGCTCTCCGCGAAACCGACGTTTACGGCGCGCGGCCGAACAGAACTGCTGCCGCGGCCACGACCTTGCGGCGCGCCGCCCGATCGAGCGCAAGGTCCTGACGAAGCTCGATTTCGATGGCCCGGGCCCTCGACGCACGAGCATGGAAGTCGGCGGAGTAGATCAACCCTTCCTTGCCCGAGTAGGGCTCGTTGAGCGCCGTCTCGAAGCCAGCCTCTCGGAACGCCGTGGCAAGGGTTTCGGCGAGCGCCTCCTCCACGTCAAAAAGAACCCCCATTTCCAACGCCCGACGCTTTCCTTCATACAGCGGCGTAAAGGTGTGAATGGCGAAAATGATCTCCGCGTCTTCGGCCCGACCCCGAAGCGCCCCATGGTACGGCCGGTAGAGCGCCTCGAGGCGTCGGTCGCGCTCGTTGGCCGAAACGGCCGCATTGAGCGCGACGGCGACCCCGTCCTCGACCGTGGTGCGGATCAACGTCTCTGAATCCTCCGGACGATTCGGGTCGATCAGCAGACGACTAAACCGGCTCAACACCGCGGGCGCCCGATAGGCCTCCGCCAGCTCGAGGCAGAGGGCTCGCGCGCCAAGGTCGTAGGCCCAGTGCGTCTCAGCCCACCGCCGGTCCTCCGCGGGCCACTCCCAGCCGGGGGGCATTCGCGCCGACGCGTGTTCACAGCTGAGAAGAACGGAGCTCTCCCCTGGGATCTCTTCGACCGGATCGACCGGATCGTGACTCATTCAACCGCTCAGAATTCGGGCCGGTCGGTGTGCTGCCCAAACACGTCGCGAAGGACGTCGCAGATTTCCTGCTCGCTGCAGTAGGCCTTGGCTGCTTCCACCATTGGGGGCATCAGGTTTCGATCTGTCTTGGCGGCGTCTCGGACGGCCGCGAGACACGCGTCGACCCGCCCCGCATCCCGTTCGGCTTTCACCCGGGCAAGACTTTCCCGCTGCTCCTTCTCGACGGTCTCATCGACACGGAGAAGAGGAATGCGCTCCTCCTCTCCCTGCTCGTACTTGTTCACGCCGACCATCACCTTCTCCTGCGTCTCCATCTGGCGCTGGAGCCGGTAGGCGCTCGCGGCGATCTCTCGTTGGGGATAGCCCCGTTCCACCGCGTCCACCATTCCCCCCATCGCGTCGGTCTTTTCGATGTAGGCCAACGCGTCGGCCTCGATCTTGTTCGTCAGCCACTCCACGTAGTACGAGCCCCCGAGCGGGTCGATCGTGTTGGCAACCCCCGTTTCCTCGGCAACGATCTGTTGAGTTCGGAGCGCGATCGTCACCGACTCTTCGGTCGGCAATGCGTAGGTCTCGTCCAGGGAGTTCGTGTGAAGCGACTGAGTTCCGCCAAGGACCGCCGCCAGCGCCTGCATCGCTACCCGAGCCACGTTGTTGTACGGCTGCTGGGCGGTCAGGGACACGCCCGCGGTCTGCGCGTGCGTCCGAAGCATCATCGACCGGGGGTTCTTTGCCGAAAACCGCTCCTTGAGAAAGCGCGCCCACATCCGGCGAGCCGCTCGAAACTTTGCGATCTCCTCGAAGAAGTCGTTGTGTACATCGAAGAAGAACGACAGTCGGGGAGCGAAGTCGTCCACATCGAGGCCCCGCTCGACCGCCCACTTCACGTACTCGAGACCATCGGCAAGCGTGAACGCCAGCTCCTGCGCAGCCGTCGCTCCCGCTTCGCGAATGTGATATCCGCTGATGCTCACGGTGTTCCAGCGAGGAACTTCACGAGTGCAAAACTCGATCGTGTCGGTCACGAGGCGCATCGCGGGCCGCGGGGGGACCACCCATGCGTGCTGCGCGATGAACTCCTTGAGGCAGTCGTTCTGCACCGTCCCGCCGATCTTGTCCCGCGGAATCCCGCGGACGTCGGCTAGCGCCACATAGAACGCCAATAGAACGGCCGCCGGCCCGTTGATGGTCATCGACGTGGTGACCTTGTCGAGAGGAATCTGGTCGAACAGGATCTCCATGTCCCGAAGCGTGTCGACCGCGACTCCGCACATTCCCACTTCGCCCAACGACCGCGGCGAGTCGCTATCGAAGCCCATCAGGGTCGGAAAATCAAACGCGGTGCTCAACCCAGTTTGGCCCTGGTCGAGGAGATAACGGAACCGCTCATTCGTCTGCCGTGGCGAGCCGAACCCCGCAAACATCCGCATCGTCCACAGGCGACCGCGGTACATCGTCGGCTGCACACCCCGCGTAAACGGATACTCGCCAGGAAAGCCAAGATCCTCGAGGTAGTCTGTCGTGTGGTCGGCCGGGCTCACCAGCGCGGGCACTTCGACGTCGCTCAGCGTGGAGAAGCGAGGGCTTCGGAGCGGCACCCGGGCGACCGCCTTATCGACCCGCGCGAGCCATCCACGTCGGGCATCTCGGATCGCTGACATCGTCTCATCACCGCCGCCGTCGCCATCGGCGGTGTATGCCTCTTCGTCCATCGATAGATCGGTCATTGCTCGGAGCCTTCGTCTACCGATGGTAGCACTTCGCCCGCGAGGACCTGAAGAACGCCCCGGACCTCCGTCGCGACTTCGAGTTCGGGAGACGTGGTGAGAAATCGCTCCAGGTATGTCGCCGCGGCATGGCTGTCGCCGCGGGCGAAGTGCGACATGCCGAGCAGGTACAAGGCATCGCCGTCGTCTTTCCGGCGCGCCAAGATCTGCTTGCCCATGCGGATGGCCTTGTCGTGTTGGCCCAGCATGCGAAGCGACTGGCCAGCTCCAATCATCGCTCCGATGTAGTCCGGAGATACTTCGAGGGCGCGAACGAAGGCCTTGAGCGAGCGGTCGAACTTGCCGAGCTCGAACTGCGCGTTCCCCAAGAAATACGACGCATAGGCATTGCCTGGGTCATCCCGGAGGGTCTCCTCCAAGAGGGCGACCGCTTCTGGGAACGACCCTTCGGCGATCGCTTCGCTCGCATCTTCGACAGCGTCCCAACGCGCTTCATCGGTCGGCGTCATCGGTGGAATCGATCGCCAGCTAGCGCTGGCGGTTTCCGAAGTCGATCGAGCCAGCCCGATTTCGGTCCCGAGGTTTAACCGACCCGCCGATAAAGCCGAGGCCCACCATGAGCCAGACCATCGTGCCCCCGAGAACCGTGGCCCCGGCAAGCTGTGGCTCTTCGAGGGCAAAGTAGAGCGTGAGCGCGACGACGACCGTCGCGGTCGGGATCGCGGCGAGGATCGCACGATGCTTCTTGACGCGGCGCGCCTCCTCGGCCTTCGCCTGCTCCTCGAGCTCTCGGTTGGCTTTCCGCGCTTTCTTGCGCTCTCGCTTGGCTTTTCCCACGCGGGAACTCTAGCAGGGCCCACGGCGGGTCGCGAGCGGGCAGGGTCCTGAGCCGACCGAGCCGCCTTGGCCGCTAGAATCCGAAGACGACGAGCCGGAACCCGCGTCCCTTTCTGCTATAGCGAACAGGTGCGGACCGACCGAACCGCCATCTGCCTCCGCTGTGCCCTCCGGACCAGTCCAGGTCATTGCCCGAGCTGCGGCGAGAGTGGGCTCCTCGACCTCGGCAATCGGCTGGAACGCTCGACTGCGCTGGTTCGACTTCGGCGGCGCCAAGCCTATCTTCGCCAGCGCGCGGCGAGTCGATGGCTCACCGGTCTCGTCACTCGCGCGAGCGGCCGCGTGTTCCTTCCCCTAGCGGCTCTCGCCACACTGGTGGGAGGCGTTCTCGGAGGATTCGGCGGCGCCATGCTGTTTCTCATCTACGCGCTGACGACCTTTGTGGGGCTCGTGACCTTCGCCTTCGCAGCCTTCGGGGTGATGTCGCTCGCCCAGCGCGCCGCCGACGTGCTCCGCCCGGGAACTCGAGGGATCCGTCTGGGAGTGTCGGAAACGCCGCTTCTACCGGTCGACGTCGATCGAATCGTCGGGCGGGTCACCGTGGTCGACCCGATCGAATCGCCACTTCACCATGAACGGTGCGTCGGATTTCGCTTGGTCGGGGAAGGGCCGCGCGGACCGATCGACGATGCGGGGGCCGTTACCTTCGAGGTGCGCGGCGAGGACAAACACGCGCGGGTCTCGGGCGCGGTCACTCTCGAGATCCCCGTGCCCAAGGAAGCGAGAACGGTCCGGATGGATGCGCGCCTCCGACGCTTCCTCGAAGAGCGAGGCGTCTTTCCCGAGCACGGATCGGTGCGACTGTCCGAAGGCGTAGTCCGCGAAGGTGACCTCGTGGAGGTCGTCGGAAAGCCCGAAAAGCGCATCGAGAGTGATGGTTACCGGGGACAGCGAACGGTGTGGGTGTTCGATGAATCCGCGGGAGGAACGGTCCGGGTCCGGATGCGTGAATGAGCCTCGGAGGCACACCGAAGTTCATCCGCTGTTCATCGGCCGCACGGAGGTCGGCCCGGGGTGAGCTCTCTCAGCGAGCACCGTAAACACCTGAAACCATTATACTTAACATCCGAGATCCGCGTCCATCGGCGGGCGGTACGCCGCTTGCGGAGGCGGGGGCATGACCCAACGAATCTTCCTTGCGTTCCTCACCTTGACGGCGGCTTGTGAGTTCCCCACCTTTGCTCCTCCCCCCGGACCCGTCGAAGAGCCCGCCACACAGCCCGTCGCAGAACCCTATGTTCCGCCGGTGTCCGGCCTCCCCCACGAGGTGGCACGAACCCGGCTACGAGCGGGGGGCGTGAGCCAGCTGGCCGATGCGGAAAGGATCTTTGACGACGCCGCGCCGCTCAGCGTGGGCGTGGTGCAAGGTGGACTGTTGGTGTGTTCGATCCAACTTACGCCCGAGCAAGCGTCGGACACGTTCTCGTCGGCCGACATCGGCGTGAGAGTCCGAATCGGACGGCGCCGCGACCGAGACCTTTGGGGTCCCGACGGCCAAAGCCGAGCCTATGTGACGATGCCCGATCTCCGGATCACCCCAGGCGAACGGGTCCGACTGGCGGTACGCGACCGAGATCTGTTCTTTGACGACGCGATCGGTCGTTCGTCGACCCGCTACCAAGGCGCCTTCCCAATCGTGCTCGAAGATGACGAGTTTCAAGCCGAGTGCCGCGCCCTCGATCGGGCGACCGTGCATGCTCGAGTGGCGCCTGTTCTCCAGCGCGCGACCGCCGCGGTCGAGGCCACGGCGAACCTTCGGCCCGACCTCAGCCGCGCGGACTTTGGCTTCGACCCGGAGAAGAACACCCGAGCGCTCCTCGCACTCGAAGAAGTGGACGGCTGGCTCGGCCCCCACCCTGCGGAACTCCGAGGACTCCGCGAGCAGTATGACGCGCACCTCGAAGACTTTGGTGAGCGTCTCTCGACCGAACTCGCGGAAGCTCGCTCGTCGCTGCCGGCGCCCGGCACGGATGCGACCTTCGGTCGCGGAATCCAAGCCCGTGTCGTGGGGCGCCACTGTGGCGCGGAGGCCGCGGGACTCGTCGGAGACCAGGCCGTCTACCGTCCGGACCTCCGCTGCGTTGTCGAGCTCGAGCTCCGAAATCAGCGCGCCTCGGCGATTTCAGTGAATGGGGCATTCCAGCGTCTTCCGCTCGATTCGGTGGTGGTGGTCGACGACGAGGGCAAGCGATCCCAGGCCCCGGTGCTTCGCGTGACCGGCGGTGAGGAACGGCCCGGGAGGCAGATCGTTCGACCGGGCGGTCGCTTCACTGCGTTGATCGGAGAACCGGTGGTCGATGCTCGGTCTCCGCTCCTCGTCGGAACCAGCGGCCAGCAGGCGTACGCCCTCCGGGTCGAGTGAACCGCGCTGCGATGTGAAGCGCGGGGTGGGGAGAACGACCCACGTGTTCGACCCATCGCCCGACGGACCGTCGGAAGACGCTTGGCCCTCGTCGGTTAGCCCTTGAGGACCTGGCGGCTGATCACGATGCGCTGCACTTCGCTCGTGCCTTCGTAGATCCGGGTGACTCGCACATCGCGAAGATAGCGCTCCACGGGAAACTCTCGGGTGTAGCCGTACCCGCCGTGGATTTGGAGAGCCCGATCGCATACCCGCCAGGCGGCTTCCGAGGCGTACACCTTGGCCATCGACGCCTCTCGCGTGAACGGCGCGCCTTGCTCCTTCCGCAGGGCCGCCCGAAGGGTGAGGAGTCGGGCGGCATCGAGTTCGGTTCGACTATCCGCAATCATCCACTGGATCGCCTGATAGTCCGCGATCGCTTTGCCAAAGGTCTTCCGCTCTTTGGCGTACGACAGCGCCGCCGCGAGGGCGGCCTCGCCAATCCCGATGGCCTGCGAGGCGATCCCAATCCGTCCCCCGTCGAGGGCCATCATCGCGATCTTGAAGCCCTGCCCCTCTTCCCCAAGGAGCGCAGAGGCGGGAACCCGCACATCCTCGAACACCAACGCGCAGGTGGCGGAGCCTCGAAGGCCCATCTTGTCTTCCTTCTTGCCGATCCGGACGCCCTCAGCATCGCCCGGCACGAGAAAGCAGCTCAGGCCCCGAGTCCCCTCCCCCGAAGTCCGAGCCCACACCACCATGACGCCGGAGCGGTCGGCGTGACTTATCCATTGCTTATCGCCCCGGATGATCCAGTGATCTCCGTCTTGCGTCGCGGTGGTTCGAAGGGCCCCCGGATCGCTCCCCGCGCCAACCTCCGAAAGCGCAAACGCCCCCAGCCGTTTCCCGGAGCAGGTCATCGGAATGTACATTTCGCGCTGCGCGTCGTTCCCGAACTCTTCGATCACCTCACCGACCATGTTGACCACCGCCATGGTCACCGAGGTCGATGCGCAGGCCCGGCTAATCTCGCTCATCGCAAGGCTGTAGGCAACGACTCCGGCCGCCGACCCACCGTAGTTCTCAGGGAGATTGACCCCCATGAGGCCAAGCTCTCCGAGCTGGGCAAGGAGCGCATCGGGAATGTGCTCTCCGTCTTCGATCGCCTTCGCCTGCGGAGCGATCGTTGCCGCGGCAAAGTCCCGAGCGGCTTTCTGAACCAAAGTCTGGGTTTCGGTCAGCTCGAAGTCCATCGCTACCTCACGTCGAAGGTGACCTTGGCGGGATAGGAGCCGGGGTCCGGCATCGCCCACCCCGTCACTTCGCTCGCCACGCAGTCGAGCGCCGCCGCCGAATCGGCGTCGCCGGACGCCGCGCCCGCCGCCACAACCCGTCCTCCGGGCGCCACGTATGCGGTCACGGTGAACGTCCCCCCGCCGCAGCCCCGAACGCCGCTAGCGTTCTGGCTCACCACGGACTCCACCCGGGTTGCGTCCCAGTTAAACGGCGGCCGCACGTCTTCGGGTGGATCGATGGCGAGCGGCCAGCTGAACTCCGCCTCGCCCCCGTGGGGCTCGGGAAACCGCGTTCCCTCGGCCACCGAGAGAAGACAGCGCTCGGTCTCCCGGTCACCGATCGTCGAGGCACTCGGATAGACCCAGCGAACCGAACCGTTCACCGCGACCCGGAACGAAAGGTTCACCTCGCCGCCAAGCATCTCGAGTTCGTCGTACCGCTGCTGAAAGCACTGGATGAAGCGGGGCATTCGCGGGTCGAGTCCTCGACGGATCTCCATCGCCGAGAGGGTCCCCATGAGACCTTGGATTTGGAGCCCATCCTCTGCTTCCTCCGGCGGAAGCTGGCCCTCGTCAGAGCCCTCCGAGTTCGAGGCGTGTTCGCTATCGGACGGCGGCGCTCCGCCACAGCTCGCGAAGAGCGCCAACCCACCGACCAACGAAGTGCGGGCCATGCGTAGCTTCCAGGACACTTAGGCCTTGAGCGCGGTGGCGGCGATGACGATGCGCATGATCTCGCTCGTCCCCTCGTAGATCTCGGTGATTCGAGCGTCGCGATAGTGCCGCTCCATGTCGTACTCTTTGGAGTAGCCGTAGCCGCCGTAGACCTGGAGCGCCTGGTGGGTCACCCGGGTGCACATTTCGGATGCGAAGAGCTTGGCCATGGCCGACTGCTGGGTGTGTCGCATCCCCTGGTTTTTCATCCAGGCGGCGCGATGGATGAGGAGCCGTGCAGCGTCGATGTCGGTCGCCATATCGGCGAGCTTGAACTGAATCGCCTGCTTTTCGGCGAGGGGCGTGCCGAACGCCTTTCGCTCCTTCGAGTAGGCGAGCGCTTTCTCGTAGGCCGCGCGGGCGATTCCCAAGGCTTGCGCTCCGATACCGATCCGGCCGCCATCCAACGTGGCCATCGCGATCTTGAACCCCTGGCCCACCTCGCCGAGCACATTGGTTTCGGGAACCCGGCAGTCTTCAAAGAAGATGGTGCAGGAGTGGGCGGCGTGAATGCCAAGCTTGTGATCCGCGGGCTGAGGATTGAAACCCTTTGTCCCCTTCTCCACGATGAATGCCGTCACGCCTCGCGATCCCTGGCTGCGGTCGGTGGCGACGAACACGATCATCGTGTCGGCATGAGGGCCGTTAGTGATCCAGTTTTTTGAACCGTTGATCACCCAGTGGTCGCCGTCTTTGATGCCCACCGTGTCCATGCTCGAGGCATCCGAACCACTCGTCGGCTCGGTGAGGCCGAAGCACCCAAGCTTCTTTCCCGACGCGAGGGGCTCGAGCACGCGCTTCTTCTGCTCATTGTTGCCAAACTTCAGCAGCGGGTCACAGACCAGCGAGTTGTTCACGCTCATGATCACGGACACCGAAGCGCAGGCGCGCGCGATCTCCTCCATCGCCACCGCGTAGGCGAGGTTGTCCGCTCCCGCGCCGCCGTATTCGTTCGGCACGGCGACTCCCATCAGTCCGAGCTCGCCCATCTGGGCGACGAGCTCGGTGGGCCAGTTGCCGACGCGGTCGAGCTCTCGGGCCTGAGGCTCCACTTGTTTCTCCGCAAAGTCGCGGGCCATCCGCTGAATGAGCTGCTGTTCTTCGGTGAGGGCGAGTTCCATAACCCGGGGAACATAGCGTCATCACCGACGGTTTGTTAGCCCTCCCCCTTCCACCGATCTCGCTCGAAAGCTGCAGCCGTCGCGAGGGGGTGTCTACCGTGCGCGTTCGCCGCCGTCGGCCACCAGGGTTTGTCCGGTGATGTAGCTCGCGGCGGGGGTGCACAGGAAGAGTGCCGCCGCGGCCATTTCCTCAGGACTTGCGGCGCGGCGAAGAGGCACCTTGCGGAGAAGCTTGGCGCGGGCCCCCTCGTCCAGGTCGGCAGTCATCGCCGTTTCGACAAACCCCGGTGCGAGCGCGTTGACTCGAATGCCTCGCCGCGCCCACTCCACCGCGAGTACTTTCGTCGCATGACCGAGGGCCGCCTTGGCAGCACCGTACGCCAAGGTGTGGGACACGCCACCCAACCCAAAGACACTGCCGATAAAGAGCACTGCTCCGCCCTTTCTCGACTCCATCGAGTCCGCGGCGAGCTGGGCCGCGTGAACCCCTCCCTCAAGGTGAATTGCCATCATCTGCTGGAGCTCGGCGCGGCGGACCGCACTCGCCTTCGTTCCCGAAGCCACCCCCGCGGAATGCACCAGGATGTCCACTCCGCCCTTCGCTTCCACGGCGCCCGCGACCAGAGCCTCAACGGCAGCCCCGTCCGTGACATCGCAGCCGATGCCGATCGCTGCGCCCCCAAGTTCGTTGGCGGCGGCCTTCGATGCATCGTCGGACCGGGAACTCACCACGAGCTGGGCGCCCTGCTCGGCAAGGGCTTGGGCGATGGCGAATCCGATGCCTCGCGTACCGCCGGTAACCACCGCGACTTTGCCGTCGAGGCGATAGCGGTCGATGATCATCAGCGAATGGCTCGACGGGCCCGGCTCGCGTAATACCCCTCGGGAGCGAGCTCCAGGTAGCGCTCGTAGGCGGCTCGCGCTTCTGGCGCATTCTCTCCGCTCAACGCTTCACCGAGGAAGAAGTGGGCTTCCGGCGGAACGCCATCGATGGCCACCGCGTCCCGGAGCGCGCGGCGGGCTCGGTCCCGACCGTCTCGGCCCTCCAACACATACGAGCGACCGACGAGGAGATGCATTCGCGCCTGAAGCGCCGGTGGTCGAATCCTCCGGCTCAGCGCCCGCTCGACCCGATCAAGATAGTCGCGAGCTTCGCGTGGAGACTCCGCACGAATCGAGAGTTCCGCCCGACCAAGGAGGGCTTCGGGGAGACCGCCATCCTTTTCGAGGGCCTGATCATAGGCGCGGAGTGCCGCGTCAGATTGCCCCGCTCCGAGAAGCACGTCGCCATAGAGCGCCAGCACGTCCGCCCTCGGGGAGTCGACGGTCGCCGCGGGCCGAAGGAGGGTCACCGCGTCACCGGCCTGGCCCTTGCGGAGCGCCACGGTGGCTCCGGTGATCCGATAAATCGTGGTCTCCCGGTCCTGCGGGCGAACGCCGTCGAGCTGGACCGAAGCATCGTCGACCCGCCCAAGACCAAGGAGCGCCTCCACCCGGCCGAGCCTCCCAAGAAGCGCGGTCGACGAGCCGCTCGCCACCCCGGCGGCGCTCGCAAGGGCCTGGTAGAGCTCATCCGCCTCTTGGTACTCACCCTGATCGAGCAGGAGCCTACCGAGGGCAAGCTTTGCTTCCGTGTGTTCGGGAGCGAGTTCCGTTGCGCGTCGGAAGCTCTCCTCGGCTTGGTCGGCCTGGTTGCCTAGGCGACGAGCACGCCCCAGCAAATAGTGTGCGTGCGCGTTCTCGGGCGAAGCTTGGACAAGTCCCTCGAGCGCCTCGTTGGCGATCCTGGAATTTCGAACGGCGAGTGCCGTCTCGCCCAGGGCCAAGGACACGATTGGGTCTCCCGGCGCCGCCTCGGCGAGCGCCTGCGCATCCCGGAGCACGTCGTTGGCCTGACCGAGCGCCACCATGGTTCGAATGCGGAGCGCCTGCACGTCCGCGCTCGGATTCTCCTGGCCTTCGATATGGCTCTGAAGAGCCGTCGACGCGGCGGTGAGCGTGTCTTCCGTCCGCACGATGAGCGCCGCCTCAGCGCTCATGCGAAGCACCCGCGGGTCGTCCATCGAGAGACTCCCGAGGGTTCGAAGGGCTCCCACGCCGTCCCGCCGCGCAATCAGTACTTCGGCGAGAAGCTTGCGGAAATCCGTATTGTCGGGCGAGCCTCGAACCGCCGCGGTGGCGGCGCGCTGCGCTTTGCCGTACTCGCCGACCGAGTTGGCTTCGAACGCGAGCAGCGCAAGGAGCCGCGGGTCATCGGCCCCGGCCTCGGCGGCCGCTTCGACGGCGCCGCGAGCGGCATCGAGGTCTCCCTTGCGACGAAAGAGCCGGGCCCGGGTCAACGCGGATAGAAGGGTATCCGTCGCCGAGCCATCCTGCTCGATCGCCTCTGCCATTCCGCCGAGGGAAAGCAGTACCTCGTCCGGATCCACCTGGTCCGCAGCGAGGAACTTCTTCCAGAGCGTGGCCCGCATGTGGGATTCGCTCCGGGTGAGCACTTGGTCGAGCAGCTCATTGGCCTCTTCGGCCCGATCGTCGCCGGCAGCGAGCTCGGCAAGGGCAATCGCCGCCGACGCGATCGATTCGTCTCCGGCGAGCGCGGCGCGAAGATGTTCCTCCGCGGCTTCTTCGCCGAGGCCCTGCTCGACCCGGCCAACCATGTAGAGCACGAACGGGTCTTCCGGACCGGCTTCGAGCGCCTCGGCGGCTTGGCTCTTCGCCTCTTCAGCATTTCCCTCCGCGGACGCCAGCACCGCGTTCGCGGCCCGAATCGATGCGCGCAGGGACTTGGTGACCTCGTCTTTGCTCTGGCCCTCGGGCAGGTCGTAGTCGCCGCTATCGATCAGATTGAGGAGCTCCTCTACGCGGGAGACGGTGGCTCGAAGACCCGGCTGAAACGTGCCGTTTTCGAGCGCGCCCTGAGTATGGATGAACAGAAGAAGGCGCGGCGCATTCATGTTGCGCGGATTGAGCTCCCGAGCGAGCGTCAGGTTTCGCTCGGCGTCAATGAGATCCTTGTGGTTGCCCGCTTTGGCTTGGTCGGTTGCCGTGGCCACCAACGTCGCGGCCTCCTCGTGGCGCACATCCACCCAGTAGCTCCAACCAAAATAGCCACCGGTGATCAGCAACGCGACCAAGACCCAGACCGCGATAAGCGCCTTGCCAACCGGAAGCTGGGATTTCTGCGCTTCTTTTCGGGTAGCCCACTGCGCCGGCGCGCCCGTCGGACTCTCGAAGAGACCTTCGCGTTCGAGCATTCGGAGGACACCGTCGACATCTTCGGCCGCGCCGTACTGTTCGCCCGTGGCGATGAACTCGTCTTCGGTGCGCTCCATCGGTGGCGGGCCACCGTCGTAAACGCCGAAGTCGAGCGAACTGCCCGCAAGGCCTCCGCCCGCCGAGATCACCGGAGGCAGATCGGCAGGTGCCGGTTCCGGCGCGAGCGCCGCGGCTCGAATCTCCGGGGGCGTCTTGGCGGTGATCGCTCCCGGAGTGGAGGGCGACGTCATCTCCTCGGGATAGTCTGCAGCCACGCTCGGCAGCACCGGTGGTGCCGGGACGGGCGGCATCGGGTCGTTCTTGCCGGGGCGCTGATTCGACGTCGGGAGCGAATCCGAAAACGGGTCGGAGCCAAACGGGGAGGACAGGGGTGCGGGCCCAAGACCGGTGGGCGCACCGTCGTCGGGGTTTTCGTAGACCGCGGTCGGAACATCCTCCGCAAACGGGTCGGGGCCGCCGCCGAGGAGGGGCGAAGTGGCCTCGATCGGCTCCGGCGGCGGTCCGACGGGCGGGGGCTTGGGCGGCTGGACCACTGCGGGTCGCGGAATCGACGGCGGCGGCATGGGAACCCTCGGAGGCGGCGCAGGTCCTCGGGTGGTCGCTTTCACCTTTCGCGCCCCCAGCGGCGTAGCGACCGCCGGCGCGGCCGGAGGCCGAACGCCCTGAAGCTGGTTCGGTCGGGTGTGATTCTTTTCCCGGTTCCGGTCCACGGAGGGGCTCGGTGGGGGCGCCGGTTTGGGCTTCGCTCGCGTTTTGTCCTCGAACCCTTCGGTGTCGGCGATCCGGGCGAGCCGACCGGCGCGGCTCTGGAGCATCTTGAGCTCGGGATCGTTCGGCGTGATCGCTGCGGCCCGTTCCAACACCTTGAGCGCCCGAGCCGGGTCGCCTCGCTTGAGGAGGACCTCACCAAGCCAGCGAAAGGGTTGCGCGTCGCGAGGCGCGGCGCGCGCTGCTTTGAGCAGCGAGGCCTGTGCGCGGATGAGGTCGCCTTCACGCATCCACGCCTGTCCCTCGACGAGCATCAGTCCCGCATCGTCGGGCGACGACCGCAGACCGATGCCTGCGACCTCCAATGCCTCGGCGGACCGCCCCGAGTCGAGCAGTGCCCGCGAAAGTTCTACCGCGTCCCTCGCCGAAGGCCGGTTCCGGAACCGAAGCAATCGGGTGTCGAGGTTGGAAGCGATGCCTCCGGCCTTTTCCACGAGGGGCATCCTACCAAACGCGAACCAAAAAAGGCGTTCTTTCGAGCCGCTTCCTCCGGGAGCGCGGTTGACCGTTCGACCTGCACGCGGCAAGAAGCGGCCATGGGCTCCACAAATCGGCGCGCGCGTGCGCTTCCGACCCCCGCAAGGCGATGGCGGGTTTTTGCGATCGCGCTCGTCACGTTGGCGCTCGGGTGCCCGCGGGGAGGTGGAGTCACACCCGAGGCCACATTAGCCGACTTCTCCGCAGCGCTCCGCGAGCAGCGCTACCAGGACGCCTACGGCATGATGAGCCGGAACTACCGGCGGCGGGTGTCGCTCGAAGATTTCGAACGCCACCTCACCAACAATCCCGCCGAGGCAAACGTCGCGGCAAACGCCCTGTCCCAGCCCGATGGGCCCGCCGAACGAAGCGCCATTGTGACCTACGGCGACGGTGAGCGCCTCGCGATGGTCTACGAAAACGGTGGGTGGCACCTTCAGGGCAATGTCGTCGACTTTTACGATCAGTCGACGCCACGGGCTGCGCTCCGCTCGTTCGTTCGCGCCATGGAGCGGCAGCGTTACGACGTGGTGCTCCGGTTTGTTCCAGACGCCGACCGGGAGGGGATGAGCGAAGACCGTATGCGGGAGGCGTGGTCCGGCGACGGCAGGGAAGAAGTCGAACAGCTCCTCGCCAAACTCCGCGCCAACCTGGACGCCCCCATCGAACAGGTCGGCGAACGAGCGACCATGCCCTACGGCGAAAGCTCCACCGTCCGCTTCGTTCGCGAATCCGGCGTCTGGAAAATCGAAGACCCCGACTAGCTCGGGGACGAGTTAACTTGTTGCCTCACCACGATCGCTAACTCCCCGAGATCACTGATCCAACCAACTCATCCTCCGGAGATGAAATCCCCACGCACGCGCCAACTCTCAGTCCGGCCAACCAAGCATCCCTTCCCGAGCACGCGAGGGCGCTCCGCTACTCACCCGCCTCAAGAATCGTGAACTCCACCCGGCGATTGAGCGCCCGCCCCTCCGGGCTGTCGTTCGGCGCCACCGGATTCGCTTCGCCGTAACCTTCGAACTCAAGCCGATTTCGCGGCACGCCCCGGCTCACCAAGTACTGCACCACCGACCGCGCGCGCCGATAAGAGAGGTCGGTGTTGTAGCTGTCCTCCCCCTCGTTGTCGGTGTACCCCTCGACTCGGATCCGACGGGTGCGCCCCAGCCGATTGACGACCTGCGCGACCTGATCAAGGAGCGGCTGACTCACCGGTCGAATCGTATCGAGGTCGAAGTCGAAGTAGATCCGCTCTGAAATCAGGATCCGTCGATCGGTGACGGTGATCGTCGCCTGCTCGGGCCCCGGCTCCGGGCAGCCGTCTTCGTCCTGATAGGCATCCATGTCCTCCGGCTCCATCCGACAGGCATCGATTCCATCGGGGAGTCCGTCCCCGTCGTTGTCCTCCTCGGGGCAGCCATCGCTGTCCTGGTAACCGTCGATGTCTTCCGACCGGCGCGGACACTCATCGTTCGGGTCGTCGATGCCGTCGGCGTCGTTGTCGTGATCGGGGCAACCGTCGCCATCGAGGAAACCATCGACGTCTTCCGCATCGTTCGGACAAACATCGACCTCGTCGGCCACTCCATCCGCGTCATTGTCGGGATCCGCGCAGAAGTCCCCGTCCTCGAAACCGTCGAAGTCTTCGGGACCGGCGGGGCACCGGTCCGGCGAACTCGAGTAGCGCACGATAAAGAAGCCTCGAAACGCTCCCGCGCCGTACCCGTCGGTCAAGCCGCGACCCACGCCGAGGTCGATCTGAAGCCCGTCGAGCGGCGCGATCCGAACCCCTCCGTTGACGTCCCAGGGAACGATATTGGACCGAAGCTCATCGGCCTGAACCCCCACGCGAAGCTGACTCTCGGCGATGATCGACAGCCCCGGCACCACCGCGACATTGACGCCGACGTCGAACTGGAGCTCGTCATCGAGCACGAAGAACGGGCTGACCGGTGCCTGCCGCCGAATGCGATATCCCACGTCTCCGGCGATGGTGAGTGGCCCCACCGTTCCCGCGGCAACCGCCTGAATCAGCGTCGACCAGTAGCCCGCCCCCTGAAAGTCCTCGTCGTTCCCCGTGGGCAGGCTGATGACAAGCCGACCCGCGAGACCGAAGTCGCCGCGCAGGATCGGAATCTTTGCGCTCAGTCGAATGTCGCCAAGCGGTCCCCCCACCACTTCGGCGTCCCCAGGATCGGCCGCGTTTGCGTCGGGAAGCGCCGAGGCCACGGTGAACGGGAGGGCGATCCCGAGCTCGACGAACTCGAAGAGACCGAGCGCCGCGAGCACCTCGGCCTGAAAGAGCCAGTCGACCACTGACTCTTCGTCATCGTCGATCGGCTCCCCGGTTCCATCGACCCGCTGACGGCTCAATGGAGTCAGAACAAAGCTTCCCGCGAGACCGAGATCGAGGCTGAGGTGCTTCGGAACTCCCGGCGAGTCGATCGAGAAGGTCGACCCGACCCCCGCGGGGGGGAGAAACAGTTGAAGATCGATGCACCGAAGCTGGTCCACGTCGTCGGTACACGGGTTGATCGGCTGCCCGTGGGCCGTCATGGGAACCAGCAGGCTTCCGAGGGCCAGAACGGCTCCGAACAGGGATCGATAGCCCCATGAATGGCGTCGACGAGTCATCAGCAGCGGGGCCAAGAGCGCCCGACCGCCATCCTACTCATATTCGCACAGGTCTGCGCAATCTAACGCCGCGACTGGCGCCGTTCGGTATACTCCCGCGATGTTCGTCGTCGGCTGCGCAGGCTTTCCCGTTCCCGTGAGTCGCTACTGGGGTTCTTTCGACGCTGTGGAGATCAGCGAAACGCGCCTTGGAGTGCCGGGCAGCGGCACGCTGCGCCGCTGGGTCCGGGAGGCAGGAGCAGACTATGTGTTCACAATGCTTGCCCCGGCTCCAGTCACCGACTCTAACTTCGAAATCAGCAATGATAACCATGCTCTACTCCAGGGATTGATCCCGGTGGGAGAGCAACTCGGAGCCCGTGCGCTGGTGTTTCGCGGCGAGGAGTCGTTTAAGCACAGCAAGGTAAATCGTGGATCGCTCGCAGCGTTTGTTGGGGCTCTTCCCGAGGGGCTTCCCACGCCCGCCTTCGAATTGCCGCGTTGGAACGCGACTCAGATCGAAGATGCGGTAGGCAACGCAGCGATCGCGGTTCGAAATCCGTTGACCGACGGACCCGCGCCGGGAGGATCGCTCGGCTACTATCGACTTCCGGGTCCGGCGGGGAGAAGATCGCGATACGACGAATCGATGATGAACGAGGTCTTTGACGCCTGCGTCAACAGCGGGGCCGAAGACACGATATGCATCTTTGCCAACGCGGACATGCAGGTCAACGCCACCGCGCTTCGGGAACGGCTCGCCGCCCTCAAGTCGTAGGGTCTCGGAGGGCCTCCTGCGCTGCGGCGAAGTCGTCGGGGGGCGGCGCTTCGAACCGAAGCGCTTTGCCGGTGGCGGGATGCGGAAACCCCAGGACCTCTGCGTGCAGAGCCTGACGCCCCAATCCCGATGCCGCGGCAAGAATGCGCCGGTCGCTGCTCCGTCGTCCGTACACCGGATCGCCAAGAAGCGGATGACCGGTCTCCGACAGATGCACCCGAATCTGATGGGTCCGCCCCGTCTCCAACTGGCACTCGATCTCCGTCGCACCATGGAGCTTTCCTCGGGGGACCACATGGGTCACCGCCCGTTTGCCTCGCGTTGACTTGGTGGAAAATCGCTTTCGATCGCGAGGATGGCGACCGATGGGAAGGTCGATGGTGACCGCCCGGGACACTTCGCCAAGGGCGATCGCCCGATAGCGACGCTCGATACGGTGCTCGGAAAACAACGCGACGAGCGCCTTCTTCGCAAGCGGAGTTCGCGCCACCACCAGGACTCCCGAGGTGTCCTTATCGAGCCGATGGACAATCCCCGGCCGTAGTCGGTCGCCCGCGGGATCTTCGACCGGCGCGTGATGAAGCACCGCGTTGACGAGGGTTCCCCGCGGATGCCCCGGCGCGGGGTGCACGACCATTCCCGGCGCCTTGTTCACGACGAGGACGTGGGGGTCGAGATGGAGAATCTGGAGGGGGAGATCTTCCGGCTCCGCCGAAGAGGGTGGCGGGTCCGCGGGCCAGACTTCGATCCGTGCGCCGGCCTTCGGACGGTCTTTGGGGCGCGCCGGGCGGCCGTCCACAAGGACTCGGCCGCTCTGCATCCAGCGTTGGAGTTCGGAGCGCGAGACGTCCGGCAGATGGGCGAGCAGCCAGCGGTCCAGGCGGTCGACCCCGCCATCCACGCCGTCCACGTAGACTTCGATGGCCGCGCCGGGATCGGGATCGCTCAGACGGTCACCACATGACCGACTTCACGTGGCCCTTGGAGCGCACGAGAATGTCGATGATGGCTCGATCGTAGAAGTTCTTCGCATAGAGGTCGGGCGCGACGCGGCTTTTGAAGAGCGCCCGGCCCTCTTCGATTTCGTCCGAGAGCACATCGAAGAGGCTGTCCTTGGTCACGCCCTCGACAATCTTCTCCTCGTTGTAGAGCGAGAGGTCGCTCGCAATCGCGCGGGCCAGCCGCCGGGCGGCTTCCTCGGTTTCGATGAGGGCCATGGTCGAAATCTCCTTTGTGAGCAGGATCTCAAAGCGAGCGCCACGCGTCAAAGAGGTTTCGAGCTTGCCGAACGCCGGTGCGTGAGGACCCACAGGGCGTTCCGCGCTTTCGCATCCGCGGGATGGCAAGCTCTCCCGGTTTGGCGTCCGAACGATCGGTACTGGGAGCCGGCGCTGCTGCGAACCCGAGCAGTGCTGGACGCAGGGCGCGAAGTGAGTTTTCTGGGAGGCTACGTGCGTATTCTTTTCTTGCTCCTCATTGGGACCCTCGTCGCCTGCGGGGATGATTCTGGCTCGACCTCGCCCGACGCGACGGCCCCCGACGCCGGCGGCGACAGTGGGCCCACCGACAACCAGGTCGCCTACGACGACTTCTACGCAGAGACCTGCGCGGGGAATGCGAGCTGTGGCGACAATCAGGTGCTCACCGCCTGTGTCTGCCCCCGGCGGCCCCTCGAGAGCGCGGAAACGAATCGGGTGGGCTGCGCCGAGCTCCCGATGGATGGAGACATCCCGCGCACGCCCGAGGACGACTTCTGCGATCCGACGGGCTCGAACGGCGCCCCCAACCTCAACTGCATGATGCCCGGGATGTACACCACCACCGGCACCTCTCAGACGGTCACCCTCTACGGGGTGGTCGACGTGTTCGGAAACGGCGGCAACGCCGACAACATCCTCGTCGAGGTGTATCGCGAAGGCACTGACGGCGCGCTTGGCGAATTGCTCGGAATGGCCACCGCCACAGTGGCCAGCCCGTGTTCCGAAGAGGAAGCGGAGATCGAAGACGACATGGTGATCGGAACTCGGCAGCTCGGGTTCTACTCCATTGCAAACATCCCGACGGAGACTCCCCTGATCGTCAAAACCAGTGGTGACCTCGACTTCTGGCGCGACCTCTACAGCTACAACATTCAAATGCTGAACTCGGAGGTCGAAAGCGAGGCGCCGGCGCCCGGAGCCTGCGCCGACATTCCGACCGGCATCCGCGCCGAATACCGCGCCCGAGTCCTTTCAAAGAGCGACTACAACTCGATTCCGTTGACGGCGGGCCTTCCCAGCGGGATTCCCAACGGCGCGGGCGCGGTGGCGGGCGAAGTCCATGACTGCGACGACATTCGCCTCGAACTGGCTCAGGTCGCCGTGAATCCGCTCGGCCGTCAGCTGACGTACTTCAACGAAAACCCTAGCAACCCGCTTCCCGACACGAGCCGTGCCTCGCAGGGCACCAGCATCCTCGGCCTCTATTCCGCTCTCGATCTCGAGCCCGGACCCACCGATGTGGCTGCGGTCGGCTATGTGGGGGCCCAGTCCGTGTCGCTTGGGTGGTACCGAATCCAGGTGTTTCCGAACTCGGTCAGCGCGGTCACCCTCCGGGGGATTCGATCGCAGCAAGCACCGCAGTAAGGCGCGCGGCTTCGATCGCGCCTTCCCGGATCACGCGGAACTCCGAGCCGTCTTCGACCAGGAGCGTCGAGGGCGGTCCCCCCGGCGCGGGGAGCGGAATCACGATGTCGACGCCGCGCTCGAGGATCGGCCCAAGCTCCTCGATGCGATTGGCGGAAGGCTCGCCGCTCCGATTGGCACTCGTGGCGGTGAGCGCCCCGGCGAAGGCGACGGCGATGTCCAGGGCGGGGCTGGGTCCGGGCACGCGGACTCCAACCCGGCCGTCTTTGCCAAGGGCGGGATGAAGGGGCGCCCGTTCGGGCAGCACCAACGTGAGCGGCCCCGGCCAGAACTCTTCGGCGAGCCGCGCGGCCCGAGAAGAGAACCGTACGGCCTTCTTGGCCACATCGATGCTCGGGACAAGGAGCGCGATCGGTTGATTCTCCGGACGTCCCTTGATCGAG
>JBCCZL010000095.1:0-20909 GCA_039187775.1 Myxococcota bacterium | reverse complement strand
TGTAGCCGGCCGCCTCTGCACGCCAAAGCGCGAGACGTTCGTCGGAGGGCGAGCCTGCCCCACGTTCCAGCTGAAGGACCGCCGCCGCGAGCCGGCCCTCTTCGCTTAGTCCCATCAGCCAGTCGACGCTGACGTTCTGTTGACGCGCGATACTCACCAACGTTTCCACCCGGGGCAGGCGGTCGGTCTGGTCCGTGAGCACCTGCGACAGGGTGGATCGGTCGATGCCGACTTCCTTGGCGAAGGCAGTCTGCGAGAGGCCCGAGGCTCGGATGACCGCCCGAAGCCGCTCTCGAAAGCGCTCCACGACTTCACCCCGATCGAGGACGGGGGCCCGCGGAGGCGGGGCGATATTTGAAGGCTTGCTCACGCTTTCGGCCTGCTTGCTTTCTAGACTCTGTTCACTTTAAGAGTCATCTGTTGTGGATCCGCATCATATGCTGAATATAGTCTATCTTGTCGGCTTTAAGTGCGCATTCCCTCGTTGAATCGCGGACGCTCCGAGCCTAGCTTCGGGATATGCGAGTCAGCGTGGAGCTGCCCACCCTCGGGTTGGCGGCGGCCCTTTACGCGAGCTGGCTTCTCCTCACCGCATGGGTGCCGGAGAACGTCTGGCTATGGTTGCCTCTTGCGTTTGTGCTTACCTGGCACGGGTCGCTCCAGCACGAAACCATTCACGGTCATCCGACGTCTAGCGCCCGGCTCAATGCGCTGGTCGGTGGTTTGCCGCTGGCGCTGTGGCTGCCGTACTCCCTCTATCGGAAGATTCATCTGGCCCACCATGGGACCGCGGGCCTCACCGTACCGTCTCGCGACCCGGAGTCGTTCTACCTCGACCGCGCAACCTGGCATCAAAGCGGCCGGATTCGCCGAGCCCTCTACCGGGCCAACGGCACTCTCCTCGGTCGACTCATCATCGGCCCCGCGCTCGTGCTCGCGGGCACCTATCGAGGGATCGTAGAGACATGCGCCAAAGACGTGCGGGCCATCGACGGGCCCGGCTTTTTGGGCCACCTCGTGGGCGTCGCCGCGGTAGGAACCTGGCTCTATCTCCACGGCGTAAACCTCGGGCTCTATCTCGCCTTTGCCGTGTATCCCAGCATTTCGCTGACCCTTCTTCGGTCGTATGCCGAACATCGACCGGACGGTGGACTCGCGGGGCGGAGCGCGATCGTCGAGAGTGGTGGCCTACTCCCGCTGCTTTTCCTGTTCAACAATCTGCACGCGGTCCATCACCGATATCCGAATCTCCCGTGGTATCGACTCCGACGTCGGTTTGAAGTGGAACGAGAGATGATTCTTGAGGAAAACGGCGGCTACTACATTCGGGGCTACCGGGATGTCTTCCGCCAGTTTCTGCTCCGTGCGCCAAGGCCGCCGGTCCACCCGAGTTCCTGACGAGTCTTCGAGGAGCTCGTCCTCTCTTCGATGCCAGCCTCGCCTCAGGGACCGGCCTGGTGAAGCCGTTCGGCGAGGCCGGAGGCTCGCTCGACGCGGCTTCGGATACCGGTATGGAGCACCGCGTGAGTTGCGTAGATCGTCACGCGCTTCTTGGCCCGCGTGATCGCGGTGTAGAGGAGTTCCCGCGTGATGATCGGTGATGCTTCCCACGGGAGGACCACGCCGATGTCGTCGTATTCCGAGCCTTGCGATTTATGGATGCTCATCGCGAACACCGTTTCGTGGGCGGGGAGTCGCGCCGGTGCGATCTGCCGCACCCCATCGCCGTCCGCGGCAGGAAAGGCCACCATGGGGCCGGCTTCGCCTTCGAAACTAAGACCCACGTCCCCGTTATAGAGCTCCAGATCGTAGTCATTTGTCATCACGAGAATCGGTCGTCCCGGATAGTGGGCGCGGGTCCGAGATCGGGGCCCAAGTCCGAGCGTGGCGTGAGCAAAGCGGTTCATCGCTTCAACTCCCAGCCGGCCGCCGCGGTGCGCGCAGAGAATCCGGTAGTTGCCGAACGAACGGAGCGCTGCTCCCGGGTCTTGTTCGGAAAGATACGGCCCAAAGCCCTGCTGGATTTGTTCGCGCAGGTGGTCGTTGGCGCGGCTCGGCAGGACGAGTCGGACGTCGTCGGCTTTCGGATCCTCCAGCACCTGGAGTGAGCCCTCGGCGTCGCCCCGATTGATCGCCGCAGCGAGGGTCGCGATACCGCTTTGCGAATCGTAGCGATAGCTCTTCTCGAGGCTCACGATCGAGGCACGAATCGGTGACTCGGGGGGCTTCGCCGCCTCGAACCCAAAGGCAAGCTGGCTCTTCGGGACCGCTTTGGTACGTCGACGTTTCCGCGGAGTCACCGGTTCCGGTCGTGCGAGCGGGGCGCAGATGTCGCCGAGCACCGCCCCGGCCTCCACCGAGGAGAGCTGGTCGCGATCCCCGAGAAGCACGAGCTTCGCCTGGGGCGGTACCGCCTCGACCAGGTGCACCATCAGACTCAGGTCGATCATCGAGGCTTCATCTACGACGACGATATCGGCGTCGAAGGGATGGTCCATGCCACGACGAAATCGATTTCCCACGACTTCGAGGGCGCGATGAATGGTCGAGGCGGTCGCGGGAATGGCCTCGCGGACGCGTTCGCTGATGTCGAGCCGGTCGCGTGAGTTCCGCACCGATTCGGCGAGCCGTGCCGCGGCCTTTCCGGTCGGGGCGAGGAGGAGGATCGAGGGAACCGGCGCCTCGCCGAGCGTGGCGACTTCGACCAGCGCGGCGAGCACCCTCACGACCGTCGACGTTTTGCCGGTGCCGGGCCCGCCGGTAATGATCGTGAGCGGACGGCGAACCGCTTCGCGGGCGGCATTCCGTTGATGTGCGTCGGCCGTCGGTCCAAACAGCCGATCGAGCAGTGGATCGAGCGATGGAAGCTCGGTGGGCTCGGTGTCGGCGAGCTGCCGAAGCACACCTGCGAGTCGCCGCTCGTAGTCCGCGTAGCGTCGAAGGTACAGTCGGCCCGCCCGATCGAGAAGCAGCGGTGCGGTTGAGCGATCGGTTCCTTCTGCGCTCACCAACGGGCTTTGACGAAGACGCCGATAGACCTCGTCCTTCGCGGGAATGACCAAGCTCGGATGGGATGCTTCGGCGACACTTTCCAACACGAGGCAGGTATGTCCCTGCCGAACGCGCTGGCTCGCGAGAGCGGTCAAGGCAAGGACGAGCGGGTCCGTCTCGCGGCCGACGCGTCCCAGGGCTTGGGCAAAGCGAAGGTCGAGAGGGTGAAGGCGAAGCTCGCGCGCGAGTGTTCCGACGGCGCTCATCGTGCGTCCTCTCCGGTCGACCTCGACGACGAGCGGGCGGTGCCCATCAGCCGGGAGAGGTCGTCGATCAGCACCTCGCTCGGGCGGTCGAAGTAGACGCCCGCTTCACTCGGGGCCCCCGCACTCATGCCCCGGAGAAAGAGGTAGGCGACGCCGCCAAAGTGGTCCTGAAACCGGTAGCCCGGTTGTCGTGCACGAAGGTAGCGGTGAAGCGCGAGCGAATAGAGGTGGTACTGGAGAATGTAGTGGTGCTCCCGCATCGGCGCGGCGAGTTCTCGAGGCGCGTAGTGGCTCGCTTCCGCGCCGAGAAAGTTCGACTTGTAGTCGACGATGTACCAGCGACCGTCGTGAACAAAACATAGGTCGATAAATCCTCGAAGGTGTCCTCGGAGATCGGCGAACTGGAGTTCGGCGAGAGCTTGGGCGTAGCGCCGACCTCGAAGGTCCGGCGGGGCGTCGTGGCGGGCGAAGACCGCGGCAAGCCGAGCCGGCGTGAGCTCCCCGTTTTCGCCGGTCACGGGCATCGTGAACTCCAGCTCGTTGAGCCGGTCGCCCACCTCGAGGTCGAGCAGGCGACATCGGCCCGACGGAAGTGCCAAGGGGTGAGCCACCACCTCCCGAAGCCCTCGACACGCAACGTCCAAGTGGATCGGGGCGACGCCAAACCGTTGAAGCGCGTCTTTCGCAAGCTCCCGGAGCTGCGCGTCGTCTCGAAAGTCCCAGTGCTCGAGGATCTCGTGCAGCGCTTGGCCGGGGCCGGGGCCGGCCGGGAACTCGGCGAGGGTCACCACGTCCTTGGTCGGATCGTCGAACCGTCCGGGAGCCTCGGCGAAGACCTCGCCGTAGTCCCGCTCGCCCGCCTCGTCGTCGGAAGTGAGGGAGGAAAAGCTCGCGGAGCGGAACTGACGGGCGAGCTCCCGCGTGGCGCGGCGGGCTGGGCCCACCGGGGTATCGGTGGCGACGGGTCGCGGTCCGGTGGCCCCCGGCGCGGCCAGGTCCTCGAGCCCGATCGCCCCGTCCGCGCTCATCGCGAGGCGTCGAAGGTCCATCAACAGCGCATCGTCGTCGGCCCCCTTCAACCTCTTTCGGACCTCGTCAAAGAGGAGCGGTCCGCTCGCCTCGTGCTTGGGCTGATGCAGAAGGTAGGCGAGGGGGGAGGACTCAGACTCTCGAAACGCACCCCAGAACACGATGCACGCATGCTGGGCGCGCGTCATCGCGACGTAAAGGAGCCGGAGGTTCTCGGATAGCGCTTCGAGCTCCGCCCGGTCGACGGCGATCGGGTTCTTGCCGAGGTCGAGCTTGAGGCGGTAGTCGTCCTCCGGGTCGTGATAACGCACCTCTTGGGCATCGCGGCCTCGGAGCAACGACCCATCGAAGAGAAACGGGCAGAACACGATCGGATACTGAAGGCCCTTGCTCTTGTGCACGGTGGTGAGCTGGACGGCATGGGCATCGCTTTCGAGCCGGATCTGGGTCGCTTCGCTCGCGAGGCCGGCCCGCGCCGCTTCGTCATTCCGCATCTGCCGAAGCCAGCGAAGGAGCGCGTTCGGTCCGAGGTGATCGCGGACCGAGGCCTCGTGAAGAAGCTCGCCAAGATGGAGAAGGTTGGTGATGCGGCGTTCCCCGTCCGGCAGAGAGAGGAGCCGTCGGTACACGCTCCGCTCTTCAAGAAACCGACGAAAGGCCTGTACGAAACCTTGGCCGCGCCAGAGGTCGTGCCAGCGCATAAACGATGCGAGCCACCGATCCCACGCTTCGTCTTCGCCCAGCGTCGAGAGTTGGTCCGCCCCCACTCCAAGGGCCGGGCTTGCGAGCGCTGCCCGCACCGCTCGCGGGTCGCTCGGGTGGATCATCGCGAGGAGGAGTCGCTCCACGTCGACCGCTTCATCCGAATCGAAAACGCTTTGGTCCCCGTCCATCACCGCCGCGATGCCCAACTCGCGGAGGCTGTCCTGGATGGCGTAGGCCTGGCGGTTGGTGCGGCAAAGCACCGCGATGTCTTCGGGCCGGACAAGGTTGCCGCCGAGGGCCTGCGGTCGGGCGAGTTCTTCGGCAACCAGCGCGGCGACCCGGTCGGGAAACTCCGGCCAGCCTTTCGGGATCTGCTTTCCCGTGGGTGACGAATCCTCATCTCGCCGCACGAACACGATCCGGAGCGGCGCCCCGTCGTAGAGATCGCGGGCGTCCGGGCGAGGTTCGACGGGCCGAAACTCGATCTCGGAGAACAGAAAAGGGTCGTGGGCGCGTCCGAAGACGCGATTCACCGCGTGGATCAGACGAGGATCGCTGCGCCAGTTGGTTTGCAGGGTGTGGGTGCGGGTCGCGGCTTCCCGCACCGCGCGCATATAGGCGAAGACATCGGCCCCGCGAAACGCATAGATCGCCTGCTTCGGGTCACCGATGAAGAACACCGGCGCATCGGTCCCGCCCCACACGCGATGAAAGATCTCGAACTGCACCGGGTCGGTGTCTTGAAACTCGTCGATCAGGGCGGCCCGATAGCTCCGCCGAAGGCTCGCCCCGAGTCCCGAGCCATCCTTGGCCAACGCCTCGCGCAGACGGTGGAGCAGATCATCGTAGGACTGCAGGTTTTGGCGGGCCTTTCGCTTGGGGAGCTCACTCCGCGCGAAGTCGACCGCTTCGCGCTGGAGCGCCCGGAGCCGTTGGTCGAGGATCGCTTCAAGATCGTTCGACGCTTGGTGGAGCGCTCCCGCCGCCTCGAAGAACCGGTGCCGAGGAGGCTGGGTGCCCCGCTTGGCGCGCATTCCCCGAGCGGTCAAGAGCTCGAAGCGGATGCGCTTCGACGCAGCGGAAAACAACACGTGATCCGCTTCGCGAAATCCCTCGTCCAGCATCGGTGCCCAGCGCTTGTGAACGGTCGCCGACCGGTAGCTTTGGCGGTTCAGTGCGCCATGGGTGGAGAGAATCGCGAGCACATCGTCTCGATCGCTCCGCCAGATCCGCGCCGCCTGCTCGTGGGCCATTTCGAAACGCTCGATCACTGGCGCAAGGTCAACCTCCTCCGAGGCCGGGAGGATCGGCATCGACGGATCTTGGACCGCCTTTCGCGCGAGGCTGACCAGCGCGTCCGGGTCGAAGCGTTGCTTCTGCAGATGATGGACGAGTCGCGTGGGGGCGCGGTAGAGCGCTCTCACCCAGAAGTCCCTCACGAGGTCCAAAAGGAGCGGTCCCTGGTCAGGAAGCAGGCTGAGATCGAAGCCAACCTCGCTTTCGAATGCGTAGTCCGAGAGGACTCGCTGACAGAACCCATGGATCGTGAGAATCGGAGCCCGGTCAAAGTCGCGGAGCGCGGCGACCAACGCCGGCGAGGGCGCGCTCTCCAGCGCCTCGCGAAGTCGGCTCCGGATGCGAGCGCGGAGCTCGGCGGTTGCCGCGCGGGTGTAGGTCACCACGAGAATTTGGTCGACGGGGAGGCGCTGCTCCTCGAGCAAGCGGAGATAGAGCTCGACGATGGTGTGGGTCTTCCCGGTTCCCGCGCTCGCTTCGATGACTTGAGTTCCGGAGAGCGGCACGCTGGCGACATCGAGTGGTGTCACGGCTCGTCCTCCTCGACCCGATGCCGAAGCAGCGGCTCAAATACACGGAGCGCAACCTCAGGAAACGGAAGCCAGTCCTCCGGCGCCGCGAGGGGGCGCACGGGGTCGATGGGGCTTCTGCCATCGTGAACCCGCCGAACGTACGGGTCGCTAAAGTCGGTAAACGCATCGCCGGTCGGATAGAAAATGCGTTCCGCGCCGATCAGCGCCTGTTCCTCGGGGGTGCCGGCGAGCCGACGCTCGGCGTAGGCCCGCGAACTGAGCTGAAATAGCGGCAGCGGATACCGAAGCCCCACTCGATAGAGCCGAATGAGCTCCGCGAGGATGTCGACCGCGTCGCCCACCGGCCGATAGAAGATCCGCTTGGCCTCCGGGCCTTTCTCCGCGCGACCGATGAGCGCGCTCTTTCGGGGGTAGTTCTCCGGTGCAGCGGCGTTGAGGACGAGGTGTCGAATCCACAGTTCGAGGTCGCTGCTGCGGGCGAGGCGGGAGTACTGCGCATGGGTCTGTCCGCGGGGATAGACCCCTCGGAGCGTCCCTCGAAGCCGAGTGCCGTCGATCGTGAGGTCCACGGGCAAGGGCGGAAGGGGCTCGCCTTCGAGGAGCGGCGCCGCCTTCGCCACCAGCTGATCCACCAGCGGCCGGAGCGCCTGAAACGCCACGTCGCCAAGCGTTCCCGGAGGAAGGCGCCCGGAGGCGCGAATCCGGGCCACCGTCTCTTCGTGGGACTGCTTGGCGAGCCGTTCGCGGAGAAGCTCTGTCCCGAGCATCCACTGTTCGAGATTGTCGAGAGCGATGGGCTCCCGATCTCGGATGCGCCGTTCGTCACCGCCGAGGTAAAGCCCGAGCTGCTGAGCGAACACCCGAGTCGGGTTCCGGAAGAACCGTTGAAGCTCGGTCACGCTGAGTTCATCTGCCGCGGCCCGCGGAGTCACTGGTTCGACGACGAACGGGGCCCGCTGGCGAGGGGTACGAAGCGCGGCCGCCCCTTCCTGGTACGCTGGGGCAAAGCTGTAGAGCTTGGTTTCGCCGGCGAAGTAGCGGGGACTGAAGCCGTGCAGCGGGTGGACGGTAGTGATCGCCTGAACGAGCGCAGGACCGTCTTCGAAGGTCTCGGCGATCGTGTCGAGAAGTTCATCGATGAGCGGTGACGGCGGGCGCTCGGAGTTGTCGTGAATGCTCTGCCCCACATAGGTGACGATCAGCTGGTCACGCACCGAGAGCAGGGCTTCGAGAAAGAGCTGCCGGTCTTCGTCGCGGAGGCTCCGGTCTCCGCGCTTTGGCGCCGCCGCCATTTCGTCGAAGCCCAGGTTTCGATCCCGCCGAGGAAACTCGTCGTCGTTCATCCCGAGCAGGCACACCACCCGAAAGGGAATGCTCCTCATCGGAGTGAGCTGGCAGAACGTGACCCCCGAGCTAAGAAAGCCTCGGCTGCTCACTCGGTGGGCCAGGGCTTCTTCCAAGAGAGTGCGGAGCGTAGGCAGCGGAATCGGTGTTTCGAAGCGCGCCCGTTCGTCGAGGCCATGACCGCTCGCCTGGTCAAACCACTCGTGGACTGCGTTGCGAACTTCGACAAGCTCTCCGGCGTAACTTCGCGCGTCACGGAGGCAGCGTTCGATCAACCGCTCGATAAACTCGCGCCAGTCTTGGAGCGACATCGGGCGGCGGCTCTCTCCGTGAAGCTCGAACAGGGTTTCGCAAAGCTCGGCAAGGTATCCGACGACATCGGCTTCGCTTCCCTGAATTCCCTCGCTCGGGAGGGTGTGGCACCACAGCTCGGATCCGTCGCCGGCGGCGTAGCCAAGCATGAGTCGCTCGAGGCCGAACCTCCAGGTGTTGCTTGCGTCGGCGGGTTGGCCTTCGGCCGCGCGGTGCTCCGCATCGATGCCCCAGCGAATCCCCGACTCGTCGATCCACTCGGTGATTCGCTCGAGGTCGCTCGATCGAATCCGGAAGTGGTCTCGAATGGGCGCGAGACTGAGGAGGTCGAGGATCTCGCTCGCGGTAAACCGTCCTTCGAGCACTCGCAGGGTGCGAAAGAGCGCGCGGGCGGTTACCAGGAGCTGGCCCGCGCCTCGGTCCGCCACGCGATAGGGAATGGCCCCGTCGCCGAACACCGCTTCGATCACCGGCGCGTAGCGCTCGATGTCGGGGGTGAGGACCACCACGTCGCGAGGTTCGAGGCTCGGGTCGTGTTCGAATGCTTCGGTCAGCTGGTCACGGAGTACTTCGGCTTCTCGGGTTGGGCCATGGCAGGAGTGGAGACGAAGCCTGGCTTCCGATGGCGGGAGCGGCGGCCGCGGATCGCCGGCCCGATGGTGAAGAAGAAAGATGTCTTCCTGAAGCGCCTGAACGACGCCGGGGGTCGACGGGGGCTGCACAAAATGGAGCTCCTCCTGGATGTCCGCCTCGAGGAGCTGGTTCAGGAAGTCGCGGCCGAGCCGACCGAAGGACGCGAGAAGAGGGTGGCCTTCCCGGGCGTGCATCTCGAGGGTCGCCGGCCCTTGGTGCGGTCGGATCACATCTCGCCGACCTTTGATCGCCCCCCAAAACTCCTGGGAAGGGTTGGGAACGAAGAGATGGACCTCGTGCGCCTGAGAAATGACGGACAAAAGCTCGAGGTAGAGCGGAGGCAGCGACGAGATTCCAAAGAACGAAACCCGCTCACGAGGCCCCAGCGTGTGACCTTCGGTGATTCGGGCGGCGAACCCTCGACCGCGCCTTGCGAGATGCTGGGCGCCAGTGCGCGCCATGAGCTCTCGAAAGAGCACCGGCTGCCAGCCTTGGCCGCCGCCGCGCTCCCATTCGAGCACCATCCGCGGCCGGTAGACGATGTAGCGATCGAAGAGATCGGCGATCCGCCCGGACAGCTGGAGGAGCCGCTCCGCCGAGGAGCTTCCGAGATAGCCTTGAAGCGGGACGAATGCGGGGCTGTCGCGGGAATCCTGGAGCACCCGCGCGATCGTCCATCGCGCCTCGAGCGGATCGTATCGGGGTGCGGAGGCCTCCATCGGAAGCGCCCGGTCGACCACTGCCTCGAGATACGCCCCCGGAAACGGAAACGAGGGGTGGGCCCAGATTCCAAAACGGTTGGCGAGCTGAAGCTGAAGGAACCGCTCCATGCCCCGGCCCTGCACCACGATCGTCTCTGGTCGCTGGGGAGGTGGCGGATCCCGACTCAAAAGGTCGGCAAGAGCGTCGACCAACGCCTCGGTGCGGTTGCTGAAATGGACGAACATCGGAGTCGGAGTTTCGGACTGAGCCGGGCAGAGAATAGAGCCCGAAAGACGCGCGCGGCGGAATGCTCCTGACGGTGTGAGAAGAACTACAAAATGGTGCCGCGATCGAACTGGCTACTGCAGTGGTGGCTAGCCGAGTAGCTCCCCAGGAACGCCCGATGAGGTCTTTTGACCCCCGGGACTGGGGTCGATCGTCTACGGATCGTCTCTGGCACGCGAATCGCTGTATTCCAGGGGCATGGGTGTCACCGAACCTTCGCATAGCAGCCGCGGCTCGGTGTGGTACTTTGTAAGCCCCAAGTTTGCTTTGAGTGGAGGTCAGCGAATGTTGGTGAGAGGACTCACGTGGTCGGTTCCAGTTCTGCTTCTCGGCTTGGCCGGGTGTGCGGCATCCACGGGTGAAGGCCCGGAACTTCCGACTTCGGTGGCCCCGGCGGTCACTGCACTGACCACCAACACCGCGGCCGTCGGCGACGATGTCACGTTCATGGGCAATGACTTCGTGCCCGCGAATGAGGGCTGGGTCGACATGCACTTTGTCGGGGCGTTCTATCCCGACAACGGCTCGGCTCCGGTCGCCGTGGACCTTCGGGTTCCGCTCGAGACCAACCCGGACGGCAGCGTCACCTGGCGCAACTTCGGCGGAACCCGCGTCCCGTTCATCGAGGCGGGCAACCAAACCGGCAACTTCGAGGGCCAGGTCTACGCCACGAACTTCTACTACGACACCGCTCTGGCTCCCGCGGAACAGGAAGAGACCAGCCGCATCGACATCAGCTTCGGGGTGGTGCCCTCGATCGTAGTGCTCGACAACCGCGCGTTTGGCGACACCTTTATCGCCGACTGCAAGGAGCCCGCGCTGCAGGTTCTCGAGACCGCACGCTACGGATTTCGCGTGGCCGCGGTTGGCTTTGAGCCCGCCCGCTGGAACTTCGTCCTCTCGCCCGGCCTCATCGTCGACGATGTGGTCCAGACCGACACCACCGAGCTCAGCTACGCCGCGGATGGTCAAGAGTTTGGCCTGATTCACTCCTGGTCGCCGGTTCCCTCGGCGAATACTGGCTATCGCGCCTCGATCTCGGTGCAGGTCGAGAGCTTTGACGGGCTGACTCGCGAACTGGAGTTCCCTTTCGCGGTGCGACGGCCGGTCGAGGTCTATTTCCAGGGGCCGCCGCAGATCGCAGAAATCATGCAGCCCGAGCCGGTCTCCGGCTGCATTCCGGGTGGCCCGAGCAGCGTTCAGGTGTCCTACTCGGAGACGACGAGCGAGACCCGGACCCGCAGCACCTCGCGGGCTCTTCAGCGTGGCTGGGCCAACACCTATTCGGAGGCGCATCAGGAAACCCACGGGGCGAGCGTGTCCGAAGGTTACGGAGAAACGCGGACGCAAAACGTGACGACCGCCGACACGACCTCCGAGGGCGGGTCGACGTCGATGAGCGAGCTCTTCAGCAACTCGACCGGTCGAAATCGCGCGACGAACGTCAGCTTCTCCTCGACCGAAAGCGACCAGATCGGGGTCGCGGTGGGTCGCGAGGAGTTCCGCTCGACCGACATTGGGCTCACCCTTGAGCAGCGGGTGAGCGGCGAGGTCGGCGTTCCGCTCGTTGCCAACGGAAAGGTCGAGCTCGGCGCCAAAGAGAACATCGGTCGCTCCTGGGGCTCCCGTGACAACACGACGGTCAATGGGAGCCAGACCTCGGCCAACACCGGAAGCGCCGGCGTGGTTGAGGGTGAGACCGAGACCGAGACGCGGGCTCGGACGTACGCCTCGTCGAACAACTGGGGCGTTTCGCAGACCCGTTCCGAGAGCAACGGCTTCAACACCTCCCGCAATATCAATCAGTCGCGCTCGTTCAACGAGGCGCTGACGACGAGCGCATCGGCCACGGAGAACCTTGGGCAGACCGACACCGAGGTGCTCACAGTGTCCACGACCCAGACCGAGTCGCTTGGCATCGAGGCGTGGGTGTGGGCCGGCCAGCAGGGCATGTGGTACCGACAGACCACCCGATTTGTTCGTTTCGGCAGCGTGGTGGCCTACGACCTCTGCGGAAACGGCACCCAGGTCGGCACCGTGGAGCTCAACGACTGGAGTTGGGCCCCCGACCTTGCGATCGGCGATTCGTGCCCGCCTCCGTCGAACCTTCCCGAAGCGGAGTGCCGCATTTCGCCCTGCGAGTAGCGGAAATAGGCCCCAAGGCTCCGGGAGGGAGCTTTGGCGGGAAAACGAACGCCGACGAGATGATCGTCGGCGTTCGACGTTGGGTTGCTAGGAACGTTTGTCACCGTGGTGGGGGAAAAGGTACGCTGGGGTTATGCGCTTAGGTTTTGTGGTGGGTCTTGCTCTTTCTCTCGTTGCGGTGGCCGGATGTACGGACGACCCTCCCTCGGCTCGATTCGATGCATCGATGGTGCCCGACGGTACGATGCAGGCCGACCGCTCCGTCAATCCGGGCGACTGCGGTGACGTAAGTCAAGAATGCTGCACCAGCGGCCGGCGCTGCGAGAGCGGCTCGATCTGCGATCCGTCGGGGACTTGCTGCGCGACCACCAATGGTGCCGAATGCAGTGGGCCGGACGATTGCTGTGGCAATCTCGACTGCCTCGGCGGCGAGTGCTGCGCGGTCACCGGCCAAGCATGTCGCACGGCGAGTGAATGCTGTGGGTCGGCGACGTGCGACAACAATGTCTGCACCACCCCCAGTGCCGACTGCGGGGCTTCTCGACAGGAGTGCTGCACTGGCGACAGCTGCCAGGACGGGCTCGAGTGCGTCGAAGATACTTGTGTTCCCTGCGGAGGCGAGGGCGAAGGATGCTGCCGGGGGTCGGAGCCCTGTCAGGATGCGCTCGTGTGCACCGACGGAATGTGCGCCCCCGCCGGCCCCGACTGCGGCATGGAGGATCAGGACTGCTGCACCGGAAACGCCTGCAGCGGGACGCTTCAATGCACCGATGGCAAGTGCGTGCCGCCGCCCGAGGGCTGTGTCCAGACCACGTGTGGTTCCTGCACCGCCGCGCCGGGTGGAAACTGCGGTTGGTGCGGTGCGTCGAACAGCTGTGCGGAAGGGACCGCAGCGGGCCCGAGCAGCGGGAGCTGTGATTCGGGCTGGGAGTTTGGCGCGGCCGCGGACTGCAGCACGAGCACCGACACGTGTCCTGGGCTCACGGGCTCGGGCTGCTCCGCGTGCATCACCACGGACTTCACGGCGAACTGTGGCTGGTGTGCGAGTACGAACAGCTGCGCCCGAGGAAGCGCATCCGGGCCGAGCACGGGAAGCTGCGCGGAGTGGGCGTGGGCCCCGTCGCGGTGCATGGCGCCCATGACGGGCTGCTCGATGAACGCGGCCTGCGATGACTGTCTGCTCGACTTCAGCAGCCCTTCGCTCTGTGGATGGTGCAGTTCCGGCGGCATGGGCCGATGCCTACCCGGCGGGACGACCGGTTCGACCGACGGCACTTGCTCGGGCGCGGACTGGAACTTCCTCTCGATTCCCATGTGTTCGGGGATGATGATGATGTGCATCGACCAGGGCATGACCTGCATGCCGGGAGGAAGCCCCTCCTGCTGCACCGGCCTCACCTGTCGCTCGGGTCTGTCGCTTGGTGTCAACTGCTGCCGGGAAGCGGGCGCGAGCTGCACGATGGGCAACGAGTGTTGCGGCTTCATGGACTGCATCGGCGGCACCTGCACTTGTCGGAACGCCGGGCGGGCGTGCCTCGCGAACGGCGACTGCTGCAGCGGCACGTGCACCGGCGGCACCTGCACCTGACGCTTCCGGTTCATTGAGGTGGATGAGTGGTGGCGTCGAGGGTTCCCCTCGGCGCTTGCCACCGCGGGATTCGGTCCTACAGCTCTCCGATGAGCTGGGAAGACGCGTGGCGCGAAGGCCGCATTGGATGGGATGCGGGGGCGTCAGCGCCCGCGCTCCATCGACTGGTGAAAGATGGCTCGCTTCCCGATAAGGGACGTGCGCTCGTTCCGGGCTGCGGCAGCGGCTATGACGTCCTCACCCTTGCGGAGGCGGGACACCCCACGGTGGGCGTCGACCTGGCGCCGGTCGCGGCAGAGCGGTTCCGAACGCTTCGCGAAGAGCGCGGGCTCGGGGCGAGCCAGGCGTCGGTTGTGGTGGGTGATTTTTTCGGCTGGGCGCCGGAGGCGCGGTTTGACCTGATTTGGGACTACACGTTCTTCTGCGCGATTCCGCCTGAGCTTCGAGCGGATTGGGTTCGGAAGATGGACGCTCTCCTTGCCTCGGGCGGCGAGCTCATCACCTTGATCTTTCCAGTAGGCGACTTCCTGGGGCCATCGGACCCTCCTTACCGGGTCAGCCCGGAGCTTCTTCAAGAAAGCCTCTCGCCCATCTTTGTTGCCCATACCCTCGAGAGGGTGGAGGAGTCCCATGCGGGCCGGCTCGGTCACGAGTGGTTGGGCCGTTGGCACAGAGCGTAGAGCCTCGGTCTAGATCTGCGCGTCGATTCCCGTCAGGCTTGATGGTTCAGGAGGTGTCATGAGTCTGAACCTTGGCGTGATTCTTCGAGAGAGCGCAAAGCGCAGCCCCGACGCGAAGGCCATGGTGATCGGCGAGCAGGAGCTCAGCTACGCCATGCTTCATGGCTACGCCCAGCGGTTCGCCGGTGGCCTACACAAGCTGGGCCACGAGCGGGGCCAGCACATCGCACTCATGTTGCCCAACGTCCCGCAGTTTACCGTCGCCTATTACGGTGCGCACTACGTTGGCGCGCCGGTGGTGCCGCTCAATGTTCTCCTCCGGCAGGACGAAGTGGCATATCACCTGGAGGACTCCGATGCGGTCACCCTCGTTGTCTGGGAGGGGTTTCTCGAGCAGGCGCAAGCGGGCTTTGCTCGCGTCGACACCTGCAAGAACCTGATCGTCGTACGGGCCGACATCGCCGACGTCTCCGCGCCCGAAGGCGCCCACAACATGACGGCCGTCATCGGAGGTGCGGAACCGGTGTCAGAGCTCCCCGACACCATGCCCGACGACACCGCGGTCATGCTCTACACGTCCGGCACCACGGGCCGACCGAAGGGGGCGGAGCTGACCCACTTCAACATGTTCTACAACGCGGAGTATTCCGCGACGAAGCTCATTCCAATGAGTCCGGACATCGCAGCGCTGGCAGTGCTTCCGCTCTTCCATAGCTTTGGCCAGACGGTGATTCAGAACGCGGTGCTCCTCAGCGGAGGAACAGTGATCCTGCTTCCCCGATTCGATCCGACGGCCGCGTTCAACACGATGCAGAGCCGCCAGGTGAGCCTGTTTGCCGGTGTGCCGACGATGTACTTCGCGCTGCTCAATCATCCCGAGGCGAGTTCCTTCGATCTGGGGAGTCTCAAGTACTGCGTGTCCGGAGGCTCGGCCATGCCGGTCGAGGTGATGAAGGCGTTCGATGAGAAGTACGGGGTCAATATTCTCGAAGGCTATGGGCTGAGTGAGACCTCTCCGGTGGCGAGCTTCAATACTCTCGACCAACCCAAGAAGCCCGGCTCGATCGGCCGACCGATTTGGGGCATCGAGTTCCGTCTCGAGAAGGACGACGGGACGGTGGTCGATGCGCCGAACGAGCCGGGGGAGATCTGCATCCGCGGACACAACATCATGCGCGGTTACTACAAGAAGCCGGAGGCCAATCGGGAGGCGATCAAGGACGGCTGGTTTCACAGCGGTGATATCGGCACGCGCGATGAAGACGGCTTCTACTACATCGTCGATCGCAAGAAGGACATGATCATTCGTGGTGGCTACAATGTGTATCCGCGGGAGATCGAAGAAGTCCTCTATGCCCACCCCGCGGTCGCGGAGGCCGCGGTCATCGGCATTCCCCACGCGAGTCATGGGGAAGAGGTGAAGGCGGTGGTCGCGCTGAAGGCGGGGCAGAGCGCTACGCCGGACGACATCGTCGCCTACTGCAAAGACAAGCTTGCCGCGTACAAGTATCCGCGTGAGGTTACGATCATCGACGAGCTACCGAAGGGCCCGACCGGGAAGATCCTGAAGCGCGAGCTCCGGGACTGACCGGAAACTACAACAACTGCACCGACGTTGGCGGAGCCGGAGGGAGCCGATCCGAAGGCCCGCCGGAAGGGGGGAGGACGAGCTCTAGTTGGAGACGCACTCGGGCATGCCGTCGCGGTTGCGGTCCCAGCAAAGTGCGCGGGGAGGGCAGTCGGCGTCGAAGGTGCATGCGCCGCCGGGCGGTTGGCAGGTACGTTGGCCGTCGCCGTGCACGTCAACGCAGGTGGCGTCGGTGGTGAAGCAGTCGTCGTCCACGCGGCACGGCCCTTCGGCGCCGCACGCTGCGGTCCCGGTGAGTGAGTCGGTGGAGCAGCGTCGATCCCCACACATCATGTGGTCACTGCAGTTGCCCGCGGGGAAGCATCGGCGATCGCCGTCGCCAAAGAGGTCCACACAGTTGTTTTCAGGACACTGCATTGGACTCGAGCAGCTGAACACGAGCGTCCGGAAACAGTAGGGCACCGCGGTACCGTCGACCGCAAAGCAGGAAAAGCCCGGCGGACATCCACCCGGCGCGGGACAGGGCTGGCGCCGATCGACGCAGCGGTTTACGCCGCCGCCGTCCTCCTCGCACGCAAAACCGAAGGGACAGGTGCGCCGGTCGAGACACTCGTCCATTCCGCCGCCGGTGAGCTGGCAAAGGCCGAACGAGTTCCCTGCTTCGATCACACACTCCGTGCCCGCCCCACCACAGTCCGCGGCCGTCATGCAGGGGCTCCCGCCACTCGTGCAGTAGCTCATCCCGTTGCAGCCGCCGGGCACGCACTTTTGACCCGCGCCACAGCCGGTGTCGTCGGTGCACGCGGTTCCCGGCATTCCCCCGTCGGCGCAGAGGTCGGGGATTCCGCCGTCCGGATCAAAGATCGGCCCATCGATCATGACGTCGGTGGTCGCGTCCATGGTCCCGTCCGTACCGGCATCGACGGTCGCGTCCATCCGGCTCGCGTCCATGCCGACCAGCGCATCGGGAGCCGAAGCATCGTCGTCGCCGCAACCCAAGGCCACCGCTGCGAGACAGCCAAACCATGCGATTCGCGCCACCACGCTATCTTATCCTGAATCCTGTCGGGGCGTGCTTCAATCGCCCGGGCCGGGGCAGAAGAATGCCGCCTGGAGATCACGAACGAGCGGTCGGACCGAAGTGTCGTTGGTCGTCATGAACACCTCCACCTGGAGCAACGCTCCCGTTCCAATGGCGGGGGCGATCGTGGTGAGATCGATGGGGCTTGCGGCGCTCGTGTATGCCGACCAAGGTGCCGCAAGCACGTCTGCTGTTGTGTCACCGGATCGAAACCGGAGCTCCATGGTGGTCATCGCCGGAACGCTGGCGTCGTAGCTGAACGTTTGCCACTCGGTGATGCCGTCGACGCAGCCGGGGATGATGTCGCGATAGAAACCGTCGGGCTCCGCAAAGAGTAGCAGGCCCACGCCGGCAAAGTCCGAGTAGGTGTAGAACCGATCGGAGCTGTCGCCGCGATGCTCGTTATACGCGGGGGTCGCGCCGCTCGCATCCAGTCGGGTCGAATACCCGTTGCCGTTGGACACATAGGCCAGATCGGTCCCGATGGGCGCTCCATTCGGCACCGCCGCGCTGATCCCTACCGCGTTCCGACCGACGGGCTGGCTGTAGAACTGATCGAAGGTGAACGTCGCGTCCAGATTGATTCGGCCGATCAGGTTCGAGTTGCTGCAGCCCGACCACCCACTGTTGCACTCGTGACTGATCGCGAGCCATAGATGGGTGAAGCTGGCGCCGATGCCGCGAACGATCGGAGTCTGGGCAACACAGCTCGACATGTCTGGACCGCAGCGCGTCTCGAAGTTGCCGGTTCCCACATTGAACGTGGTGCTGCAGGTGCCGGAGATGCTCCCGCAGCGGAAGAGCTGGGGAAGAGACACCGCCGTCCAGTTGGTCGTCATTGGATCGTAAATGCGGACCGCCGGGTCGCACTCGCTGTTGCCGATCGCCACCTTGCCATCGGGGAGCACGGCAATGCCGTAGCTTGCACGGCAGCCTGAGGGCTGCGCAGCTTCGGTGAAGGTCATGGTCACCGAGTCGAGAATGCCCAGCTGGGTTGAGCCGCCTCGGATCGCCCAATAAATGTTGCCGTCGGGATGGGCCGTCGCCCCGTAGACGGCGCGGCCAGTGAAGGTGCTCGCAATGATGCTTCCGTCGGCGGCGCTGAGTTTGTGAACTTCTTGGTTGTTCGCGTTCTCGCCGACGAAGACATCGCCCACGGTGCCGGCGCCGCCCGAGGAAAGCCCCACCGCAAGTGCGCGGAGTCGTCCGTTCGTGCCTCCGACATTGACCGTCCAGAGGATGCACTCATCGGCCGGCCCGATGAACTCACCGTCCGCGACGTTCATCGAAATCGTTCCGTCGCCGTTGATGTCGCGGCTCGTTTCGATCATGCCGCTGGAATCCCGGTCGACGCAGTTGATCATGTCGTCGGCGAACTTCGTGACCGTCCCCTGGTTGCCGAAGGCACGGTTCGCGACGTAAGCATCGAAGTTCTGGTCGATGGCAGTCCGCGACGGGCAGTTCCCGGTGCTCCCACCGGTGCTACAGTTCTCGTTCCACGGTCGGCCGCCGTGGACTCCATTGTTCACGCTCGGATAGCGGGCAAGCTCGCGGTTGGTGTTGACGTCGATCTTGATCACGATGCCGGCGCGGTGATCCGCCATCCAGATCGAGTCCGAGCTGTTGGCCATTCCGCCGAGGGTGATCCACGGATTGCCGCCATCCGATGCAGGAAATGTCGTGATGTCGTCCCACTCGTTGCCCGGGGCGGGCATCGCGGGGAAATAGCCTTCGGGGCCCGGGACGTCGCTCGTCTGGTTGTTCACCGCGCAGATCGCGTTGGGAGGGCAGTCGTCGTCTCCACCACCGCCGCCGCCGCCACCGCCACCGCCACCGATCCCGCCGCCGCCCACTCCGGGCGCGGACTCGTCATCGCACGCCGTGACGAGGAGCAGGGCCCCGAGCAGGACCAGCCAGGAATGGCGAAGGGGCCGGCGGTCGCCCAGATGCCGATGTCGATCGGAGGATGGAGTCATGCGAGGGAAGAGAGCAGCAACCTTTGTGCCTGGCATCAAATAGGATCTGAGACCAGTGATTTCAGTAACTTGTATGGTGCCAGGGGTTCGGCCTACATGCAAATTTTGCGGAGTGGCGCAATTGTTGGCACTCGCCGAAGACCCCACATGTGTGCGGAAGAGGAGGCTTCGATGGTGGACACAGGCGTCAAGCCGAGAGGGCTTGAGCCCCAAAAGGGAGACCATGCGCCGGGATAACGGCGGAGCGACGTGAACCCGAACGGGGTCTTCGCGCGATGGGTGTGGCTTCCGTTTATGCTCGAGGCCATGAGCGATCTCGCTTCACCGACCTGGTGTTCGGTCGCCGATCCGATCGATGGCGACGAGCGCCTTGAAGCCCATTGGGCGGCTCAGCTGGTGGCGGCGCCCGGCACCTCGCTCACCCCTCCCGCGGCCGACTATCGGCACACCGCGCTCACCGTGACCTGCGGTGGAATGCTCGCAGGAGCGCTCGTGGACGACCGACGAGCCGCCATCGATTTGCGCAGGCTCGATTTGTGTTGGCTTCAAGGCGACACCAGCAAGCGCTTTCCGCTCATTGGCCAAACCCTCAGCGCAGGCCTTGGGTGGCTCTCGTTGGCGTTTGGCGCCGAGCTCGTGCGACCGACACACGAGCTTCCGGCCCATCCCGTCGGTGAGGGCGCAGCGTTCGCTCGACGCTCTCCGGGACTTGCGCAGTGGTTTATGAACGCCGAGCTCGTGCTTCACGCGTTCGGTCAGGAGCACCACGTGACGCCGCGGTGCTGGCCGCATCACCTCGATATCGCGGTGTTGATTCCGCTCGACGAGGAGACCGGCGAGGATGCGCGATCGATCGGCGTGGGGATGTCTCCGGGCGACGACACCTTCGATCAGCCGTACTTTTACGTGACGCCCTGGCCGTACCCGTCGGCCGAGCGCCTTCCGACGCTGGTGCAGGGAGCCTGGCACACCGAAGGCTTCGTGGCTGCGGTACTCGGCGAGGCTGCAGCGCGGAGGGCAACGCAAGCCACCGTCGAAACCTTCGTCCACGAGGCGTTTGCCGCCTGTTCTAGTCTTCTTGCCAAATGATTCCGTCCTACGCTCGATACTGCGAAGCGGTTGCTGGTCGGCGCCTTCCCCTTGCCTACGTCGACCTTCCGCTCTTGGATCAAAATGTCGATGCCCTCGCCAAGCGAGCCCAGGGGCTTCCGGTCCGTGTCGCCTCGAAGTCGATTCGATGCGTACCTCTTCTAAAACGGATCCTGCGCCATCCAGGGTTCTCGGGAGTGATGTGCTACTCCGCGGCGGAGGCAGCCGCGCTCGTGGACGAAGGCTTGGATGACCTTCTCGTGGCGTACCCAACGCTCGACGAAGCCGACCTTCATTCGGTGATCGAACGGATCGCCGGCGGCGCGCGGGTGATCTTGATGGTCGACGATGTCGACCAGGTTCGGCGCACGGCCGCGCTAGCGGGTAGCCAGCCGATCGAATTGGGTCTCGACGTCGATATGTCGCTCGCTCTTCCCGGGCTGCATTTTGGGGTGCGTCGGTCCCCGGTCACGAGCGTGGCGGCCGCGCTCCGCGTCGCCCGGGCGATTGCCGATCAACCATCGCTCCGCTTGTCCACAGTGATGGGGTACGAAGCGCAGATCGCGGGCGTGCCGGACGCACGTCCCCAGCAGGCGTTTGTCAATCGGGCGATCCGACTCCTCAAGCGTCGTTCGATTCCCCGGCTGCAGGCACTCCGCGGCGAAG
>JBCCZL010000094.1:0-20918 GCA_039187775.1 Myxococcota bacterium | reverse complement strand
CCCGCCCGGGCACGCACCGCACCCTTGCGGGTCACGAACACGTTCTCCCCGTAGTGATGCTCCCGCGCCACGTAGTTGTGGTGGCAGTTCACGGCGGTCTCAGTAGTCGCCAGCGCCGGAAGGTCGCTCCGGCCCCGGAGCGCCTCGAGGACCGCATCCATCATCAGGGTGCGGTTGAGCGCGGCAAAGCGCTGCGCCCAGGTCAGGGCCTCGATGTAGTCATCGAAGTAGCGCGAACCCTCCGCAAGGTACGCGAGGTCTCGGTCGGGAAGCTGGATGAACCAACGCCGCATCTCCTGCTTTGCGAGCTCGATGAAGTAGGAGCCGATCCGGCCCCCCACTCCGCGAGAGCCGCTGTGAAGCATCACCCAGACACGGTCCGCCTCATCGAGACAAAGCTCGATGAAGTGGTTTCCCGTGCCAAGCGTACCGAGGTGGTTCAGGGTGTTCGCCTTTGCGATCTTCGGGTGCTTTTCGACGATGTGTGCAAACGTACCGGCAAGGCTCTCCCACGCCGAACGCTGCCGCTCGGGAACGTCCCCCCACGCGCCACGGTCCCCTGGGCCGCCGTGATGGGTTCGACCGTGGGGAACCGCTGCCTCGATGGCGTGGCGAACCCCCCGAAGGTTGTCCGGAAGATCCACCGCGCCCAAGGTGGTCCGAACCGCCATCATCCCACAACCGATGTCGACGCCCACCGCCGCCGGAATGATCGCGTGGCGGGTCGCGATCACGCTGCCGACGGTTGCTCCCTTTCCCACATGGACATCAGGCATCGCGGCCACCCAACGGTGAATGAACGGAAGAGACGCGATGTTCGTCAGCTGCGCCTTCGCCTTCTCGTCCAGCTCCACGCCTCGGACCCAGGCCTTCACGGGCCGTCCAGCAGAGGGAAAGACGTCATAGGTTCGGTCGAGATGGGTCATGGGAATCTCCTGTTGCCCTTCGACCTATCAGGATGTGTGCCGTCTATTTCCCCAATACTTTCAACCAATCGGCGTTCACGACTTATCTTGAAGGATAAGAGCTGATACTTTTTTCGACGATGAATCGGGTGGTCCTCGGGGTTTATGGTTCGACCCTGGACGCGAGCACGGGCCGTCGGAACAAGTGGCGGCCCACCGTCTCCCTCTTCCAGCACGAAGACTTCGTGATCGATCGACTCGAGCTTCTTCATCACGTGGGTCATCGCCGCGCCGCCACGACCCTGGTCGAAGACATCGCTCGCCTGTCGCCCGAAACCGATGTTCGGCTTCATCCGGTGACCCTCGACGACCCTTGGGACTTCGAAGAGGTGTTTGGGACATTCTACGAGTTCGCGCGGAGCTATCGGTTCCAGATCGAGCACGAGAACTATCTCGTGCACATCACCACCGGAACCCACGTGATGCAGATCTGTTGGTTTCTGCTGACCGAGTCACGACACTTTCCCGCGATGCTGGTTCAGAGCTCACCTCCCCGCCGAAAGGGCACGGCCGACCCTGGGACCTATCGGATCATCGACCTCGACCTGTCGAAGTACGACCGGCTGGCAACTCGGTTCCATTCCGAGCGCGCCGACAGCCTGAGCTTCCTGAAGTCTGGCATCGACACCCGAAACGAGGAGTTCAACCGACTGATCGAAGACATCGAGCGCGTGGCGCAGCGCTCAAAGGAACCGATCTTGCTCACCGGGCCCACCGGCGCGGGCAAATCGCAGCTCGCCCGCCAAATCCACCAGCTCAAGCGAAACCGCCGGCTCATCGAAGGCCCGCTGGTTGAAGTCAACTGCGCGACCATTCGCGGCGACGGGGCGATCAGCGCGCTGTTTGGTCACGTCAAAGGCGCCTACACCGGGGCCTCGCGCGATCGGCCAGGGCTCCTCCGGGCGGCGGACGGAGGCATGTTGTTTCTCGACGAAATCGGCGAACTCGGCCTCGACGAACAGGCGATGCTGCTTCGGGCGATCGAAGACAAACGCTTTCTTCCCGTGGGCACGGACCGCGAGGCGAAGAGCGACTTCGCGCTGATCGCGGGCACCAATCGCAACCTCCCGGATGCGGTACGCGAAGGCCGCTTTCGAGAAGACCTCCTCGCCCGAATCCATGTGTGGACGTTTGCCCTTCCCGGCCTCGCCGAGCGGCGCGAAGACATCGAGCCCAATCTCGATTTCGAGCTCGCAAGGGTGGCGGGGCGCGCGGGGCAACAGGTCACCATGAACCGTGAGGCACGCGAGCGGTTTATCGCGTTCGCGACATCGCCCGACGCTCCGTGGCCGGGGAACTTCCGGGACTTCAACGCCGCGGTGCTTCGAATGGCCACCCTGGCTCCCCAAGGTCGCATCGACGCGCCGACGGTGCAGGATGAGATCCGTCGCCTTCGACGCGCGTGGAACACAGGGGCACCCGTCGATCCACTCGAAGCACTGCTCGGACCGGAGGCGGTCGCCGAGATCGACCCGTTCGATCGGCCCCAGCTCGCCCACGCGATCGAAACGTGCCAAACCTCGGCGTCGTTGTCGGACGCGGGACGGCGCCTTTTTTCGGTGTCGCGCCAGCGAAAGAAAAGCCGGAACGACGCCGATCGACTACGGAAGTACCTCGCCCGCTTCGAGCTGAGCTGGCAGACGATTCCGCGTTAGCCCTCTACTGGAGGGCAATCGCATGCCGCCATGGTCCCTGAAACACCGCTGCGGCCTCGACCGCGAGGTCCACGGGACCCCATGCGCCGCCGCTCACCGTTGTCACCTGTTCGACCTGGGCGCTGATCGTTCCGGACCCGGCAGGCAGCATCGAAAGGGCGGCGCCGGGAATCGTGCCGGTACCGGTTTGGGCGGGACTAGAGAAACCTCGCGCTCCGCACCGGCGAACCCATCCGTTGGCGAAGCCGCGGCCCCTCGTCCCGAAACACGCCGAGCGTCGATGTGGGAGGGAGGGAGCGATTCGCATCGAGAATCTCTTCCAACGTTGAGATCTCGGTCTCGCTCGGATCGGTGATGGTGGCGGACAGGATCTCGCGGCTGAGCTCCGCCTCGGACCGCAGGTCCGGCTCCGCCGGCTTCGTCTCCCTCGTGACCGGGTCGACCTGAAGCGCTCCTCCCATAAAGGGGTGAGTGATCGTTTGGTACAGCAACGTCGTGACATCGGGGGTGTAGGGAAACGGGCTGACCCAATTGGACGCATGCACCCACAAGACCTGCCCTGGCTGATGCTCTTGGAGCGCTTGGAGCACCTTCTTGTCCCCGACGTGATCGAGATCCCACACCACCACCAGCGAATGCTCCAGCGCCGCACCGGACCAGGCAAGCAAGGGAAGGTCAAAACGCTTGGCGCTGGCCTCCGCCAGGACACGGCTGGCGCGGTCGGGACCGGAGACGACTCTCGTTGGGCGTCGGCCGCTCTTGTCGAGCACTCGGCCCAACCGCTGAATGCCTTCCTTCATCAAGCCGACACTGTCTGAGACGTACGCGTAGCGCCCGCGCATCGGTTCGTCGTATCCGTGCGGTGACTCATGGAGCAGGACGCCCCCGTTCAGGATGGAGTGCCAGGCACTCAGCGCGTGCCCATCCAAAGGCAGCTTCTGCGCGATGGCGCTTGCTCGCGCGAGCATCGCTTCCAAGGCATCGGCCATATAGAGGGCAGTTTCGTCCCGCGCTTTACGAATCACCGGGATTCGGAGAGGCGGTTCGGCGCGATCGCCCACCATGAGGGCGTTGAAGGCGAGAAGGTAAGCGGCCACCGGATCGCGATCCGCAAGTCCGGACGCGCGCAACACGGCCACCGCCTCCCCATTCGCTCCGAATGCCTCGAGACATGTGGCCAACTCCAGCACGATCTTCGCTTCGCCAGGTCGAAGCTGGTTGGCTCGGCTGAGCAGCGTCGCGGCGACTCCGTATTGGTCCTGCTCATAGAGCGCGTAGCCAATGTCGTTAAGCACGTCCGCATCGTCGGGCGACGTTGCCGCACGGCGGACCAAGTTCCCAAACTCAGCCCCACCAAGGGCACCGGCGATCTCCGAAAAGACGGTGAACGCTCGAACCGCAGTGGCCCGGTCATCCAACCCTCCGGGATAGTCCAACACCTGGCGGAGCGTCGCGTAGGCGCCGTGTACGTCGCCGCCCGTCATCTTCTCCGACGCCTCGTCGATTGGGTCGCTCATGCCTGCGAGCCTAGCGGAAGAGCGGAAGCCGGTCGCTCAGTCCTCGCCATCTACTCGAGCCAGATGTCACGAAACACGAGCCACCCCAGCGACTCACGAACTCCTCGAACGTGATTGCGATACACCGTGAGCCGCGGACGACTGTAGAGCCATGTGTAGGGCTGCTCCTCGTGGAGGATGCGGCCAAACTCCTGATAAAGGCGGGTCCGTTCGGCATCGTCGACGGTTCTCCTCGCCTGTTCCATCAGCTGGTCAGCTCGCTCGTGCCGAAACGAAACATAGTTCGATCCACCATCGACGGAGCTCGAATGCCAAATCTGCGTTGGATCGGTTCGGGAACTCGTGTCTCCCCAGAGCAGCGTGCACGCATCGAATTCATGTTCCCGCAGGCGTCGAACAAACTCCGGCCAGTCCGCATGGGCGACCGACATCTCGACTCCGGCGTCGGCAAACGCTTCCTGAATCACGCTGACCCAACTTCCCGCTTCTCGGGAGGCGCTTGGCAGCATCAGCTCCAGTCGCAGGGGGATGCCCTCGGCGTTCTCGCGCACCCCATCCCCATTGCGGTCCTCCCAACCGGCTCCGCGCAGGAGCGCCTTGGCGCGCTCGGGATCGAAGGGCCAAGGTTCGACGCCCGTGTCACACTCTTGTCGGCCCCGATAGAAGTGGCACTCGGTGAGCTCCGGTAGCCCTTGCAGCACTTCGTCGCGGATGAACTCTCGATCGACGAGCATCGTGAGGGCTTGACGAACTCGGCGATCGGAAAGCTGTGGTCGCGTTTGGTTCCATCCGATCCACGCATAGTTGTTCTCCACAAAGCGGGACCGGACAAATCGACTGGCCAGATGCGCTCCCATCGTGTGCCAGCGTCGCGGGGGAATCCGAGTCGCGATATCGATTTCACCCCGGAGTGCCGCCGAGAGTGGCGCGTCCGCCTCTTCCATGATCATCATCACCACGCGGCGAAGGTGAGGTCGGCGTCCCCAGTAGTCGTTGTTGCGCTGCAGCACGATCGCCTGCCCCGGTTCCCATGCCTCGAAGCGCCAAGGCCCCGTTCCGACGGGCTGTCGACCGAGTGGGTTTTCCGGGCCGTTGAACTCTTCTGGCGTGAGCTGCGAGATCACATGAGCGGGTAAGATCGGTACCAGCTCATACACATCGAACGCCAAGAAATACGGATGGCTCCAGTAGAAGCGGACGGTAAAGTCGTCGACCTGCTCGTAGCGCTCCAGATCCACCAGGTAGCTCGTCATATGATCGGTCAGGGTGTCGGGGTTTCGAATCACGTCGAAGCTCGCGATGACGTCTCGGGCGGTGAAGGGCTGACCGTCGTGAAAGCGCACACCCCGCCGAAGTCGGAGCGTGTGGACCAATCCATCCTCGCTCACCTCGGGCATGCCCGAAGCAAGTTCGGGCCGCATCGAGTAGTTGGGGTGGTCGTAGGGATCGACCGATAACAGCATCTCGTAGACGCGGTGTTTGGTAATGCGCGTGGCCATGAGATCCGAGTGGCGAATCGTCAGAAGAGAGGGCGGCTCTGTGTCGATGCTGACACGAAGAGTTCCGCCCTCCCGTGGTGTGCCTTCGGTCATGGCTTCCGGCAGGACACCTCGCTCCCACTGACCGGAATCCTGCGCCACCGACTGAGACTCGCGGAGTGGCGGTGGCGGTGGGACGGACTCCGACTGGGAGGACGGTCGAGCACCACACGCCGCTAGGACGACCAACAACACGCGCCACGAGCCATGATGCCGGATGGCCCGTCGATGAATGCCATACATACACTCCCCTCCCTTCGTCTTAAGTATCACGCTGCGACTGGCGCGTACCTGCGTGAGGACTCCCACCGTCAGTGACGCAATCGGGGTCAGCGTAATGAAAGCGGCGGCGGAGTCCATCATGCAGAGTCGAGTTCTTGGATGGCGAAGTTCGGTCGGGACCGACCGGCCGATGTCGCCGTGCGGGAGAGTTTCTGGGCTTCCGTCTCCCTGCCCCCAGTCGTAGATTGTGGTCGAGCACCACGACATGGCGACGGGGTCCGTGGCTCTAAGTCCTCTCCTCTTGCGCCGCGAGGGCTGGCTGTATACTCGAGTATACAGAGACGTGATCGGGCGGGGGGTTCGGCGAGGGTGTGATCGACGCGACTTTTTTATGGCTGCAGGGCTTCACCCTTGACCGCTGAGGGCTCTGACAACAAGGTCTCGGCGCTCATGGCGACCACTCACCCCTGGATGCATGAAGTTCGTACCTCCGTCGAGGCAAGGCTTCACGCCTTCCTCGAGGACAAGCGGCAAGAAACCCAGCAGCTATCCGAAGAATCGGTGGAACTCGTGGACGCGGTTCGGGAGCTCACCCTTCGCGGCGGCAAGCGCGCGCGGCCGATCGTCATGGCGGCGGGTTACCACGCGGTGGGCGGCGGCGAGGCGATCGAGCCGCTCGTGGATGCGGGCGCCGCCCTAGAGCTTCTGCAGAGCTACCTCCTGATCCACGACGATTGGATGGACCAGGACGACGAGCGTCGCGGCGGACCGGCGGCCCATGTTGCCCTCGCGAAGGCGCATCAGAACGAGCATCTCGGAGCATCGCTCGCGATTCTCGCGGGCGATCTCGCGTCAGCCTACGCGTCGGAGCTGATCAGCGAAGCGCCCTTTCCCGATGCCCGGCGCGCGGCCGGCCTCCGCGCGTTTTGGCGGATCCAGCGCGAAGTGTTCTTTGGGCAACATCTTGACCTCATCGCGAGTCCCGACGTCGACCGAATGTACGATCTCAAAACCGGAAGCTACACCGTGCGAGGTCCCTTGATCGTCGGCGCACTCCTCGCAGGAGCGAGCGAAGCGCAACTTGAAGCGCTGCGAAACTTCGCCTATCCACTCGGCATCGCGTTCCAACTCCGAGACGAGCTTCTAGGAACCTTCGGGGACTCGAATGCCACTGGAAAACCCTCGGGCAATGACCTCCGCGCCGGGAAGCTTACCCATCTGGTGAGCCTCGCTCGAACGAGAATCCCAGCGGAAGAGCGCGCCCCCCTCGAGGCGGTGTTCGGCTGCCGAAATGCCGCCCAGGAAAAGGTCAACGAGGCTACGACACTCCTCGAGTCATGTGGCGCGCGGCAGAGCGTCGAAGAACGGCTCGACACGCTCCGCAAGGAGGCGAGCGAGGCGCTCGAGACTGCATCGTTCAAGACGGAGCGACTCACCACAGTCGCCGCCCTCCTCACCGACCGGAACCACTAGCGCGCCGTTCGTTGTAGCAAGCGTGCATACACCTCGCCTGTCCTTGGGCACAGCGAGGCCGGTTTTCCGTCTCGGCATCGCACCGGCGTCGCTCCGCGTGGCAATTCGATAGGCAATAGCTCAGCACAAGGCTTGCGGGCGCGCCGGGCGGCGGCTGTCGGAAGGATGGGTTGGGCCGCGGGACCGAGGCGGGTGGTGACGGCGGCGTTCGCATATCGCGGGTTCGCATGCTCTGCGCTCGATTGGAACGCGGCGGCGGTTCCCGGGTTGGACTCATGTCGGGCGTCTCCGCGATCTCGCGAGCGGGCTCCATTGCCTCCGCCGCTGCCGGGGTGGATGGATTGGGAATCAGCGGCAGCACGCCCGATGCGGGTGGGGCCGTCGGCGCCGGGGCGAGGTCCGACGAAGGAGGTGCGACCTGTTCGCTGGAGCCCTCCTCGCGAGTGAACCAGGCCGCGACACCCCAGCCGCCAAGAACCGAAACGCCCAATGTCGCGAGTCCAACCAGCACCCACCGAAACTTCGGGCGGCGTCGATTCGCCGGCGCAGAATACGACGCCCCGGCGGGAGCCGGAGCCGACGACGACGCTCGAGACAGATCATTCGGCGGGGGCATGGATGAAACCGAATACGCCGGGAACGAATCCTGCGGCCTTCGCCCGAGAGCACCCAGGTCGAGAGCACTCAACGACGCGGCGAACGCTTCGGCAGTTTCGAACCGGTCCTCGCGACGGTGCGCCATCGCACGATCGACGCAGTCGGCGAGCCCTCCCAAGCCCGGTCGGATATCGCGAAGACGCTCACGTTCTCCCGACACCAACATCTCGAACGCCAGCGGATGAGACAATCCCGCAAACGGCCGTCGGCCCGTGAGCGCCGCCCACATCACCGAGCCCAGCGCATAGAGATCCGCCCGGGCGTCAATGGCCTCGCCCTTTGCCTGCTCCGGCGCCATGTACGCGAGGGTGCCGAGGATCTCTCCCCGATGGGTCAGAGCTTGAGCGCCGGACTCCGGACCGAGCCGAGCAACGCCAAAATCCACGAGCTTCGCGACCTCTCCCCCATCGTAACCGGTCACCAACATGATGTTCCCCGGCTTGATGTCCCGATGCACCACGCCCACCGCGTGGGTTGCCGCAAGCGCACTGAGAAGCTGCTTGGCAAGGCGCACTACCCGTGGAGGCTCGAGTCGTCCTTCACGAAGATGCGCCGTGAGGTTCTCTCCGACCAGTCGCTCCATCACGATGAAGTGGGGGGCCGTCTGGGTCTGGATGTCGAAGACATCGACAATGTGCGGATGATGCAGGCCGGCGCTGATTTCCGCCTCGCGGCGAAACCGCTCCACCATTTCTGCGGTCGCCAATCCCGCGCGGAGGAGCTTGATCGCAACCGTTCGCCCGAGTTCGACATGGGTCCCCTCGTAGACTGCCCCCATGCCGCCGCTCCCCAGCTTCGCATCCACTCGGTAGCGCGCCCCAGGAAGGATCGTTCCGGGAGCGAGGTTGTCGGCATCCACAGCGGTCGAAGTCTATCGCAAGCGCCGCGGAAACCCAGCTCGGGCCGCGTCGTGAATTCCTCGCCTCTTCCTGATACAACGATCGAGTGCATCGCTGGGTCCTTGTCATCACGATGATCGTCGCCACCCCAGCGCCGGTGGCCGCGTTCACCCGGCTCACTGTGACCGATCATCCGGACCGCTTCCTCTGGCAAGGGAACAGCACACTGACCATGTGGCCGGCCATCGATTCCAGCGAGGACCTGTCACCGTCCGAAGTTGAGGACGCTCTCAATCGAGCCGCCGCAAACTGGATGGTGCATCCTTGCACCGACGTCGTATTCGTGTTTGAAGGCCCGCCTTCGACCCCCGACACGATCGCCATCACCGATGCAACCGACGGCGAGAACGAGGTCGTGTTTCGAGAGGACGAGTGGCTCGACGATCCCGCCGCGTTCGCGATCACCTACTCCAAGTTCAGTACTCGAACGGGCGAGATTCTTGAGTCGGATATCGTCGTCAACGGCGTGGACTGGTCGTTCACCGGATCCGACGCCCGCTCGGTGGAGGTGGACCTGGAAAGCGTGCTCACCCACGAGCTGGGCCACGTCCTTGGCTTCGACCACACCGATGACCCGGAGAGTACGATGTACGGCGCGGGCCAGGTTGGAGAAACCAAGAAGCGGGACCTCACCGAAGACGACATTCACGGCCTTTGCACCGTCTACTCGCCACGAGGCGTGCTGCGCTCCGGCCTTCGAAGCGGAACCATCACCAGCGGCTGTGCCGCCGGGGGTCAAGCCCTACCGGTGACGAGCTCACTCGCGTTGGCCCTGCTGGTTCTCTTCCGCCGGCGAGGCTAGCTCTACGTCACTTTGCGCATGCCGGCGGAGGACCTCGAGATTGTGGTGGTAGAGCCGAAGATGCGCCGCACCCGTGCCTTCCACAACGCGTCCAGCAAAGCGATCGGAGCCAAAGGCAAGGAGCTGATTGTCATCCGTGACTCGGGCGTTCCCGGCCAGTGTTCGAAGCTCCGGCGCGGCGAGGAGAAAGTGCTGGGCGATCTCCGCCGAGCCTAGTCCAAGGACCTGTCGTCCCGGGATGACCTCCCAAGCCGTCTGCCCACCCACCAGAATGCCGGTGCCGCCCTCGGGGTCGAGCCATAGTCGGCTGTGCGGAAACACCGACACAAAGCTCCCGACGATCGCCCGCATGTGCCGCTCGCTAATGAGGTGAATGGGGAGCCATTGGGCGGCGAGTCCACCCTCCGCCAGCCGCTTCGCCACGAGCTCGTAGAACTCTACCGAATAGAGGTTGTTGCTTCCGGCAAAGTTCGGAGGCATCGGCTCGAGGGTCACCACATCGTAGGGCGCGGCACCACGGCGGAGGAGCGCTCGCCCGTCCATGACGTGGGCGGTCACCCGGGGATCCTTCAGCACCTCATCGTTGGTCTCGAAGAAGTCCGCCGCGTCGAGCACCGCCGCGCTGAGTTCCGCGATCTCGAGTTCCGCCGGTCCCTGATCCCGAAGTGCGCGAGCGGTCTGGCCGGTACCGAAACAGATCACCAGCGCTCGGCGTAGACGCCCGATCCCTAAGGTCGGCAGCGCTCCCATCCAGCGCATGTAGTACTCGCTGATCCCGTCTTCCCCCGATGCCTCAAACCCGTCGATCACAAGCTTGCGGACACCACTTCGTGTTTCGCGCGTGACCCAGACCGTGGCGTCGGGGCCTTCGGCAACGTAGAGCACCTCCCCGAAACCGTAGCTCGCAAAGCCCTGCACCCGGGCCTGGGCGCCCCCGTCGTGCTCATGGACAAAAGAAAAGACGCCGAGGCCGAACGTCACCACGAACACGATGCGCAGCCAGGCGACGCGACTGAGCGCGAGTCCGACGAGCGCGAGAACCGCACCGACCAGCACCGAGGTCACGCTGGCGCCGATGAGCGGAAGGAGCACAAAGCCGGTCACCAGCGCCCCCGCCATCGATCCGAGGGTGTTGACGGCGAGAAGCCGGCCCGAACCTCCGGTCGTAGGATGGCGCTCCAAAAGCACCGGAAACACCACTCCGAGGCACGCGATCGGACCGACGAACAATCCAAAGATCAGCAGCAGCTGATCACCGAGCTCCCCCAGCGATGCCGCAGGCCGCGTCGCACGATCGAGGGCGTCGATGCGGCTCGTGAGTCCGATGACGAGCGCGCCGGCGAGCATCAGCGCCAGCGGCACCGAATCGCTTCGCTTGGCCACCCAGCGGGCGGCGAAGGCACCCACTGCGAGGGCGAGAAGGAACGCCGAAAGAACGATGCCGAAGGTCTCCGTCGTATTCTGAAGCGCCGCCCGGATCGATCGAAACCAGGACACCTCGAGCGTAAACGCGGCGACTCCGGTGAGGCCGGCCAGCGCCAGCGCGTGCAGTGGTGGCGCATCGTGTTCAGCCTCCGGTTCCGAGAGTGTTTCTCGGGCTGCCCAGAAGCCCCAGCCCGCCACTGCAAGATTGACCGCCGCGATCGCGCCCTCTGTGGCCCGTACGCCAAGGCTCGGGATCGCAACGAACGACACCATGAGCGTTCCGACGATCGCGCCGAAGGTGTTGGCCCCGTACACCCATGCGAGGCCGGCCCGAGACCGGCGGGCAATCGGCGCGAGAAACGGAATTGTCGCGCCCATCGCCACCGCGGGCGGGAGGAACGCCAAGCCGGTGAGGAGCGGTCGCAGCAGGTCCGCGACAAACGGAGACACCGACCACACCGCACTGTCGACCTCCTGACCGACCGCGAGCAGATAAGGCGCCACAAGGCCTCCCACTCCGACCACCAGCTCTGCCGTGGCGTAGGCACGGAGTGGACGGAGTGGGCGTCGCGCCCACCGCGCAGCCCAGAGTCCTCCAAGACCGAGCCCGCCGATCACCGTCGCGAGGGTCACCGCGGCACCGTAGGTCGACGCACCAAGCGCCAGCGACGCTCGGTGATGGAAGACGAGCTCCCACGACAACCCCGCGGCGCCGGAGGCGACCACCGCAGCCACGACCGGGACGGAGCGAGCTCGGGCTACCGGGGTGTCATCCACCGACCCGCATTCTACACCGAGAGATGCTCGATCGAGGAACGTGGAAGTCAGTCGTCGTAGGGTACGAACTACATCGACTCGAGGTACGCGACGAGGTCTTCTCAGGTGGGGCTGTCTTGGTCGGGCTGTCTCAGGTCGGGCGGTTTCAGGTCGGGCCGCTCAGGGAGTAGTCGCAGGTGACGGCCATCGCCGTCACTGTCGCAGTGTTGCTCACGAAGTCGACCGAAACGGTCCCCGAGATGCCCATGATCGTCGCTGAGCCCGTGCAGATTCGACACATCGCATCGATGTTGCAGTCCGCCATCACCGCGCCGCAGGTCAGCCCTACGACCGCTCCTTCGGTCACGGTACAGCTGGCGATCGATACGAGGGAACAAAGATCCGAGTTCATCGGGTCCGGGGTGACTCCATAGGTGCCGGCAACCCCGCACGACCCTGCGTCCACGGTCGCATCGACCATCGCGTCCACCATCGCATCGGGAGTCGGGGTCGCATCGACGGTCGCATCGGTCGCGGCATCGACTTGAGCGTCAACCGCACCGTCGACCGCACCGTCTGGCGCTTCACCGTCGACCGTGGCGTCGACCGCCGCATCACCGATGGTTGCGTCGGGGAGCAGTGCGGCGTCTCCATTGAATCGAGGTCGGCTGTCACTGCAGGCCGGACCAAGGCTCGCCGTCGCGATCAGGAGAGTCCAAAGAACCCGCATCATTATGACCGACCTCAACCGCAGAGTCCGCTCACCAAGTCGCACGTCTCACCCACCCGACAGTCCAAGTTGCCGGTGCACACCGGCCAGCAAAGCCGCGCGGTGCCCGCAAGCGCATCGTGGTCGACGCACCCGAGACCGGGAGCGCACTCGGTCGCGGTGGTGCACGTCTGCATGCAGACGCTCACGCCACCGATATCCGTGCAGGAGTTTCCGGTCCCGCAGACACCCGCCGGAATACCGGGCGCATCGCAATCCAGAATCGTGCAGGAGCCCTGGGTTCCCCACGTGCTCACGCAGAGGCCCTGACCGTAGGGGGAGTAGCAGCTGGTGTCGCCGCCGGGACACGCCGCTCCGACATTTTCGATCGTCACCGCGTTGTAGTTTCCGGGCAGGCACGCCCCGGTCGTTCCGGTCAGCGTCGTGCCGTCCCAATCGCACTGGTAGCCCGTGCGGCAACCCGCCCCGCGGCCGGTGACCCCCAGTCGATCCGCCGTCGGCTCGGCCCCCACCACGCAGCCGGTCAGACACGACCCGCCGGCTCCGCCAAAGCAGGTGCTGTTCACGCCGACGCACGCGTTTCCTGGGACGTCGCAGCCGCTCTTCGTGCACACGCCCCCCGGGAATCCATCGAGAGCACAGAAGCTATTCGCCGGACACTCGGCGTTTCGGGTGCACGGGCCACCGTGCACCGCCGTCGCGGTCCCCGGATCGTCGCAGCGACCCGTGGCCATATTGCACGTCGCCGAGCTGAGGGTGTCGTACACGAGGTTGTCCGTCATCGCGTCGATGAGGCCGTCTCCATTGGTGTCGCGTCGCTGGACGCGGCATTCGTCGGTCGAATCGCAGCCGTCCCAACACACACCGTTTCCAAGCAGGCACTGGTACCCGGTTCGGCAGCCTCCGCGGGTGGTCAGCGACCGTGTGCAGTCTTCGGCGCAGAGGACCACCCCGCCGGTCTGAAAGCAGCTTGCGCACGTCCCGCAGCCCTGCGTACCGGCAGGCGCATCCGGATCGCAGGCCCCGGGGTCACCAGGGTTTGAGACCAGTGCCTCGGTGCAGTAGCCACCGGGAAAGAAGGGCGAAGGAATCACCATCGTCGACCCGCCCGGCAGATTCGTGATCGGGTCCGCTGCACCCCCGATGCCCGCCAGATCCTCAGGAATGCATTGTCCGCCGGCGGGGCATGTCGCAGTGCAGGCCCCACCGGTATTGCAGGCCGGGCGGCACGCGGAATCACGGCACGTCAGCGTCCCTCCGCAGGGCATAGCGCAACCGCCGCAGTGGTTGGGATCAGAGGTCGTGTCCACGCAGGTCGCGGCGGTGGGACAGTAGGTCTGTCCGGCTGGGCACTGACAGACGCCGCCGTTGCACATTCCGGTGCCGAGACACGGCCGATCGCAGCCGCCGCAGTGCATCGAGCTCGTGTTGGTGTCCACGCAGGTGCCCCCGCAGCTCATGCGGCCTGCGCTGCACTGGCACATCCCGCCCGTACAGGTTTGGCCGACTCCGCAGGAGCCATTGGCGGCCGGGCCGTCGACCATCAAGTCGCAGTCATTGTCTAGGCCATCGCACACCTCGGTCTGCCCAGGACCAACCATGGCGTTGCTATCGTCGCAGTCTGTTCCTCCGCAGACCGCGGATCCCGCACCGTCCATGTCGGCATCGACCGGATCGAAGGTGCAGGCCCCGGCCTCGCACCGCTCATTGGTGGTGCAAGGATCCATGTCGGCACAGTCGGCCGGGCCGGTGCACGCACCGCCTCCCATGCATCCGGTGGCACCGCAGGACTGGCCCGGCATGCAGAGGCCGTTGTCGGGCCGGTTCATGCAGGCACCCGAAACGCAGGTATCGACGGTACAGGAGATCCCATCGTTGCAGTCTGCCGGCCCATTGCAGCCACCGCCGTCGGGAACATTCCCGTCAGGAACGATCGTGGCATCGGGCACGGCAGCATCTCCCCGACGCGGAGTCGTCCGGCGAGAGTCTTCACAGCCCAGAACCAACAGTCCGAGCGTCACCACGAGCAAAACCTTCTGCATGCAACTCTCCCCAGCGGGTCCAGTGCCCTCCCGGCCTAGACCGCCGCACCATTCCATACATCCGAGGATTGGCAAGGGTTTCAGCGGGGGATCGCGGCGCGGCCAAGTACCCAGCCAAGCGCGAGCGCGGCACCGAAAGCGAGCGCTCCTTCATACATCGGCGCGAAACCCAATCCGGCAATGCGTATCAGAAGACCGATCAGTCCAAACGAGGCGGTAAAAAACGCCAGGGTTGGCAAGAACCGTCCCCGACCGTCGGTCATCACGAGCGCGCCGAAGAGGAGTACTCCCCCAAGCAGCAGGCTAAGCAACCACAGATAGATCATCCCCGCGTTCCGGGAGGAAGCGAATACGTGGTCACGCCGTGCGCCACAAGTGCTCCATCGCCGGTTTGGTGGATTCGAGTGGCGGCCACCGCGAGTCGCCGCCCGAGCTTGAGTAGCTCGCACTCCGCAACGATCACCGGACCGGTGGGTCTCCGTAAGAAGTGGACCTGAAGGTCGGTCGTGACGGCAAGCCCGATCTCTCCGAGGCGCCCGAGGATCGAAAGGTAGGCCGAGGTGTCGACGAGGGTCATGAGCACCGGGCCGGAGACGGTGCCGCCCGGTCGGAGATGTCGCTCTTCGACCTTGAGATGGAGCGTGACGCCGGTCGGTTCCATCGCCGCGATCTCGAAGCCAAGCTCAAGGGCCTGGGGAAACTCCCGGGCGAGGAAGGCTTCGATCTCTTCTTTGTTGAGCACCCGCCCAACGCGGCTATTCGTTGACCGCCAAACCAAGCTCGGATGGATAGATGCCAGGCGGCCGAAGCGTATCGAGGCATGCCTTCGCGGCACCCACCGTCACGTCGCCGGCCTGGTGAATATCCGCCGCCACCTTCTCGACCTCGTCGCCCTCCGCTCCCGCAGCGATCGCAACGGTACGGGCATGGAGCGCCATGTGGCCCTTTTGAATCCCATCGGTGGCGAGGGCTCGGCAAGCGTCAAGATTGGAGGCCATGCCCACGCAGGCCACCAGCATCGCCAGCTCCTGCGCCGACTCCACCGCGGTGACCTCCAAACCGAAGCGGGCCGCCGCATGCACACGGGTCGGTCCGCCTACGATTCCGAGCGCGAGTGGAATCTCCATTTCGCCGAGGAGCGCTCCGTCCTCGTCCACCCGCCAGGTGCACAGCGGTTCGTAGCGTCCGTTGCGGGCCGCGTACGCGTGGGCGCCCGCTTCGACCGCGCGCCAATCGTTGCCCGTCGCCACAACCACCGCGTCCACCCCGTTCATGATGCCTTTGTTGTGGGTCGCGGCTCGGTAGGGATCCCGTTCGGCAAAGCGGGATGCGCGGACGATCGCATCACGGACCGCTTCGCCGCTCCGCTCCCCCTGGGCCAGTGCCGACACGGGGACGCGGCAGCGAACGCGGACCTTTCGGCGGTCGCAAAGGTTCGAAAGAATCCGGAGCCCGATCCGGCCACCGGCGAGGGTCGCGAGGAGTGGCGCTACGCGCTCGGCTACGGTGTTGACGAGGTTCGCCCCCATCGCATCGCGGCAGTCCACGAGAACGTGGACCACGATCGACCCGTCGCCGAGGTCGCGCACCTCGATGCCCCGAGCCCCGCCGCCGCGGGCCACCAGCCCCGGAACCGCCTGGTCGGCAACTACGCGAATCTCGTCGTAGGCGCCTACGATTGCCGCCCGGGCGGCCTCCGCGTCGTCGACTTCGTCGAGTTGGACCTGGGCGATCATCACCGGTTCGTCGGCGTCGGCGAGAAATCCCCCGCCGGCACGAATGAGCTTGGCTGCGTTGGAGGCCGCGGCAACTACCGACGGCTCTTCGACCACCATCGGCGCGAGGTGGTCTTGGCCGTTGAGGGTGACATTGAGCGTCAGCGCAAAGGGCAGGGAGAAGGTGCCAATCACATTCTCGATCGTCTTGTCGGCCCGACAGACATCGAGGCCTCCAGCCTGAAGCGCCCGGACGAGGTCGCGGGTCTCGACCCCAAGCGCTTGGGCGGCGAGTCGGCGACGCTCGTCGAGGGAAAGCTTATAAAAGCCAGGCAGTCTGGAAGTACTCATCCGAGATTCTCCAACGTTGGCGGCCGCGGAGCGGGGCCGTCAGCCCGGCCGCGGCGGAAGGTAGCCCCAAATGCCCCGCCGCGCACACACCTTTGGGCAAACCCGCGGCGGCTGGGCTCGCGACCAACACCGCGACATGTGACGGGACCGTGAACCGGGACCACGGAGGGCGAGGTACCAATTTCGCTGGGATTTGCGGAGCCAATTCCGCCCAGCGGGGGTGGCTCAGTGGTGAGTCGTCGTCGGGTCGCGTCGAGTGGTCAGCGGAGCTCCACCCCGGAACCAGGACGGGTGATCAGCACTTTCTGAACCCCCTCGGCCTTTCGGAGTGCTCCGGCAACCCGGCGCGCCGACGAGGCCTCGCACAGGACTTTCACGTGTGGGCCCGCATCCATCGTGGCGTACGCCCCGATCCCTCGGTTCCGGAGCGCCCGAACCGTCCGAAGGGCAGCGATGGTCGGGGGCTGAAAGTAGAGGATCGACGGATGAGCCGCGAACGCCGTCGCGTGGAACGCCGTCGTCGACTGCTCCATCGCTTCGCCGACCGCCACCAGGTCCCGCTTTCGAAGGCCCGCCTTGAGCCGCCGATTGAGCTTGGGCGCGGCATCAAGCCATGCGTCGTAGAACGGCGATGACCGGCGACTCCGCTCCATGCCTTCGGTAGAGCTGACCTCCTTTGGGCCGAGCACCGTCAGCGCGATCACCATGCATACATCCCAGTGATCTTCGCCGTGAAGCGGCTTGGCGGCGAGGGTGTCCGAAGAGCGGTCCGTGCCTCGCGGAAGTTCGGCGAACCCTCCGTAGATCGAACGGGCCGCCGAGGCGCTGGCCTGCCGGGCGACCGCGCTGACCTCGCGCGCCCGAAACGGCAGGTCGGCTGCCGCGGTCGCCGCCGCCGCAAGGGCAGCAAACCCCGACGCACTCGATGCCAGGCCGGCGGCTGTAGGAAAGTGATTCTTCGACCAAACCTCGGCCGCTCGATCGAGCTTCGCACGCTCGCGGATCCGGTTGAGCACTGCGACCACCCGCTCGCGCGGCCGCCCTTGAACGAGCGTGCCGTCGAGCGAAATTCGATCGTCATCCAGGTCTGACCGGAAATGCACCGTGGTCTCCGTGAGGAGCTTGTCGAGGGTGAGCGATACGCTCGGCACCGCGGGCAGATTGAGTTCGACGTTGGCTTTGCCCCAGTATTTGGAAAGGGCGATGTTGGCTCGGGCTCGGGCGGTTGCTTTCATCCGGCTTGGGCCACGAAGGCCTCCTTATTGATGTGGCCGAGGGAACGAACGATCTCGTGCGCTTTCTCAGCGTTCGGCGCGAGGGCGACCATGCAGCCCCCGCCTCCTGCGCCGGTGAGTTTTGCGCCGAGGGCACCGGCGCTTCGTGCCTCCTGGCACATCGTTTCGAGCTCATTCGTGGACAGCATGAGCGACGCAAGAAGCGCGTGGTTCATGTCCATCAGCTGGCCGAAGTTCTTGAGCTCGCCGCGTTCGAGCGCCGCGACTCCGTTTTTCACCATGGCCGCGATCGCCTCGAACGCCCCGTCGACCTTTTTCTGAGAGCGAGTTCGCTGACGTGCAACATCGTCGACCATCGCCCTGGTGCTCGAGGACGATCCGCTGTTGCCGATCACGAGATGGATCGGATTCCGGGCTCGGACCGGGACCGGGGCAGCCCCGTGCTGAAACAGGAGGAGACCACCGCGGGCGGCCATGGTGTTGTCGATGCCCGACGGATTGCCGTGAAACACCCGCTCCCAGCGAAGGGCCCGCTCGGCGACCTCGTCGTCGGTCGGGGTCTCTCCAGCCCACGCGTCAAGCGCCCGGACCACGCCGACACCGAGCGCGGCGGAACAACCTAGCCCCGCCCCTGCGGGGAGCGCCACGGTGGCACGAACCTCGACCGGGCGTTCGGGATAGAGTCCGCGGACCGCTCGAAACGCAGCGGCGAGTTCCGGCGTATCGGCGGGCGACACTTCCACATCCCACGGATCGATGAAGAGCCGGTCTTCCTTTGCATCGGTGGCGAACGCGGTCACACCGACTTCGAGGCCCGCGGCAAGCGCGGGGTGGCCGTACACTACGCCATGCTCTCCAAGAAGAATCGCTTTGCCACGTCCGAACGCCACGGGCGCGCAGGGTAGCAGAGTCCAACGCCACGAGAGTCCCGACGATCGGTGTTTCTGCTACAAGTCCGGGTCGGGGAACCCGATGCCTCGCCGCCGAAGATAGAGTGCGACCGCCACGTTGCCGATGAGCAGCACGAATCCCGCTCCAACCGAGACCACCGCCCAGCCGAGCGCACTCTCCGGTGCCCGGATGTGACCGCTCTGGACGAGCGGATGGCTCACGACGCCAAACGGGATAAGAAGCGGAAGAATCGATCGCCACCGGTACGCGAGCGTAAGCGTCATGAGCACCACCGCGCCATCGAGCCAGAGCTCGTGGAGCGGAAAGGCACCACCGTCCCAACCGCGAGTCCAGATCGCGAGGTAGAGGGTCGCCAGCGCGCCAAGGAGCATTCGTCGTCGGGCCGGTAAGGCGACGGGCACGAAGACGATCGATGGGAAGCGGGGCGGCGGGGGTGGCCTTCGGTACGGCGAAGCGGCGTCTGGACAAGGGCTGACCAGAACCGGGTCGGCATCGTCTTCGAGGCGCTGAGGACGGCGCCAGGATCGGGCAACGCAGAGTAGCGCGGCGACGAACGAGTAGAGCGCGAAGTAAGCCGGAAAGAGAAGGGCAACCGCGGCGAGCGCGACGGTCATGGTGGCCCAAACTCGAACTTCTGAGCCGATAAATCGTGCGGCAAGAAGGAGCGCCAGGGGCATGAGGACGAGGAGATCGATCCGGTACTCGAAGCCCCACCACCCGATCCGTACTCCGAGGAGCACCGCGAAGATGGCCCAGGCGGCAGCGATCGTGCGGGTTCGTTTCGAGTCGAGCCCGTTCGCCGTGAAGAAGCGGGTACTCCACAGCCATCCGGCGACGAGAACGAAGAGCCAGAGGAGCACTCCTTCGGTGCGGCTTTCGGTACTCCAACGCCGAAAGAGCTGCGGAAGCACTGCGAGGCCAAGCGCGGCGACGCCAAGGAGCACATAGCTTCGCCGAGGGAGGGACAGTCGGAACGCCCAGCGAAGAGCCGCAACCTTGCCAAAGAAGAGAACGAACCAGAGTGCGCCGGCGACCCATCGCAGGCCGTCAAGGTAGGAGTACATCTCGACCTGCATCGTGAGGTCGCACTGGAACAGAACCGCGAGGAGCCCGAGCAGCGCTGCTGGTCGGCGGAGCGTGGCCCGATAAAGAATCGCCGCCCCGCCGATCAAGAGGAGACAGTAGGTCTCCGCGATCGCGCCGATCAGGAGACCGCCGTAGATCGATCCTAGATCGACCACCTCTTTGGCAAGAACGGTGATGCCTCCGAGCACGAGAGTGGCGCTCACCAAATAGAGCGGGTTGTATTCGACAAACCAACGGTGAGCGAGTCGTTGCCACCGTGTGTGGCTCGCGTCTGGCGTGTGTTCGGGGTTGCTCATGTCGACGGCACCTCCGCCCTTTCGGACAGCAACCTCGGTGCCAGACGAGTTCTCGTGCTTCGGCGGTTTTGAAGACCGCGAATTCGACACCGTGGCAGCGGCCTCTTCGGGAATGCGCCGATCTGACAACCGCGCCCGGCGCGTCGCAGGGCGGCGGTTTGCAAAAGCTCTGTATGGATCCCAAAGAACTCGCCCGTCCGCGGTGTCTCTCGCTCCGGACGGCGGCAACTTGTCAAACCGAGGTTGACTCGGAATAGGCGAGCTCCGTCATGACGTCTCGGAACAGCGAACCATGCGCGCCTACATTCTGTTTTTTACTCCTCTGCTCGCTCTCCTACTCAATCTGCACGTGACGGGCTGCGAGTCCGCGGTCACTCTCTGCGAAGCTCAGCCTTTCCACTGGTCTTGTCACCTCGAAGGCGGAATCCCCAACGGCGGCAACGACGGCGCCGTCTCAACCGAGGGGGCTGTTCCCGACGGATCGATCGAGGGCTGCGATCCGCTCTGCTCCGCACCTTCGCCCGTCTGCGACCCGACGAGCAATCGATGCGTCGAATGCCTCGAGTCGGTCGACTGCGAACGGGGCACCTGCACCGAGCAGCGCTGCATCGTGTGCGCGACCAGCACCGAGTGTCCAGTGGG
>JBCCZL010000093.1:0-20952 GCA_039187775.1 Myxococcota bacterium | reverse complement strand
GCGTCAGCGGTCGACGCGGTGCAGCTCGGCGCAACCCACTATTTGACGAAGCCGGCAAGCGCCGAAGATGTACTTCGGGCCTTTCATCGCTCGGGTCCCGAAGACCAGCTCGACGAGCGGCCAAGCGAAGTACCGAGCCTCGCCCGGGTGGAGTGGGAGCACATTCACCGGGTTCTCGCGGACACCGGAGGCAACATCAGCAAAGCGGCGAGACTCCTCGGGATTCATCGGCGCTCGCTGCAACGCAAGCTCGCCAAATACCCGGTCAGCCGGTAGCGACAATTTACCGCATGGTGGACCGCCAGGTTCCCCCCCAGGCTTTCGGCGTGAGGTTGAGCTTCACCCAGCGTCATCGGAGGCGGTCTCCGGCCGTCGCGTCAACTGCGAGCGCGGCACTGGTGGCGGCCGTCACCTTTGGGATGGCGGCGCCCCAACCGGTGCGCGCCTGCACGGTCTGCCGGGTCGGCGACCCCACCCTCACCGCGATGGGCCAGGAGCAGGGCGTTGCCGGTCGCCTCCGCCTCGGCGCAGAGTTCGAACATCGGACCGAGGCAAGCGGCGAACAAGACGTCGACCGGATCGAAGTGAGCGAACAGCGCCTCGACGTCGCGGCGTCTTACGCGCCGACCGACGCGATTCAGCTAGGGTTGATCGTGCCGGTACTTCGCCGGGAGGTCACTCTCCTCAACCTTGCCGAAGAGACCGTATGGGGCCTCGGGGACGTGGAAGCCCGCAGCCGGTTCACGGTGTTCCGGGACCGACGGTTCGAAACCCGTCACTGGGTGTTCGTCGGCGCCGGGGTCAAGCTCCCGACCGCCGGCCGACGCTCGGAAAACGGGGCGACCCTCGCCCTCGATCGTCAGCTCGGTGACGGGGCCTTCGCCGCGTCCGCGGACGCGGGATACCGCTACAGCCCGGGCGCGTTCTCGTTTCTCGCAACCCTTGGCGGCCTCCTGCCGTTCGAAGGCTGGGGCGGAGCGCGCAGCGGTGCGAGCGTCCACGGCGAACTCATGCTTCAGTACCAGCCGGTCACCGCATTTGCGGTCGCCGCATCCACGCGGGTTCGTCACAGCGCAAGTACCCGCGAAGTCGATTCGCCGTCGTCTTCGGATCGCGATCCCCATTCCGGCGGGACGGTGGGGTACCTGGGTGGCCGGGTGACGTTGGCTCCGGTCTCTGACCTTGTGCTGGCCCTCGGAGTGCAGGTGCCGGTGGTGCAAGACCTTCGCGGCGAACACACGGAAGGCGTCGCCCTTCGTGCGTCGATGGCCTATGACTTCTAGCGCTCATCTCATCAGCCCTAGAACCTCCCGCGCAGCGATGTTCGTGGGGCTCACAAGCCTGGTGTTTGTGCTCACCACCGCCAACTGCACCCAGTACGAAGCGGGCATCGCGGTCGAGCTGTGGGTCGGCGGTGCCGAGGGGGACACCAACGAGGCTCTTGTGGTGATCGAATCCATTGAGCTTCTTCGCTGCGAAAGCACTTGGGACCTCCGAGATCTCGTCCGCCCGTCGGTCGCGCGAGCGCACCAGCTCTCGACACCGCTCCGGTCAGGAGAAACCCGGGTGACCAACCTGGGCGATCACTCCCCGGTCCTCTACGACGTGCTCGAGCCGCCACCGGGTCAATACTGTGGTCTTCGGCTGGTCATCGGCAACGCCGACAGCGACGCACTCGGCCTCGACCAATACCCGAGCGCAGAGGGTCTCTCCCTGTCCTTTCGAGGAGCTCCAGCGGGGGGCCCGCGCATCACCGCGACGAGCCGCACCGACTTCGAGCTCACCTTCGATGCGCCGATCGACCTCGGCGACGCCTCCGACATTGGGATCATCGAGCTTCGCGCAGACCTCGACGCTTGGACCGCGGACCTGGACTTTACGAGGAACCAGGGCCTTATCGCTCGAGACCTTCTCGTGCGTCTTCCGTCCGCCCTCGATGCCGAAGCATCAGTCCAGTAGCTCCGACGGGGCCGTCCCGCTTGGGATCTAGCAGGCTGTTGCAAAAGGCCCGTGGGTGGATCCAGCTTCGCGACGGTGCCGGTCGCGCCCGCGAGCCGACGAGGAATAACCGAGCTATTCTGAGGAGGCAGGCCGAAGGCCGGTCGCGGGTGCGAGCGGTGCCGTCCCGCGCTGGAGGCGCGTGCGGAGTTTTGCAGCAGCCTGCTAGACCACGCCCACGACGTGGCTCGAGTTGAACCGGAGCTGGACGCCGCCCGGATCCCACACCCGAAACGAATCGTGAATCCGCCCGCGGGCGATCTCGGAAGGCTCAAAACCCCAGCTCTCAAAATCGCCGTGCGCCTTTTCGAGATCCGCCACCATGAGATCGAATGGCGACTCCTTCTGGCTGAGCTCGTCGACGCGCTTGACCACGAGATGCGTTCCTCCTCGAAGCTCGAGAACCGAGATCTTCTCTCCGCGAACGATCGCGCGCATGCCAAGGCGCTCCATCAGAGCGGTCGAATCTGCAATGGCCAGCGACTCGAGCGACACATGGCCCACCCAGATCGGCGGAGGAACGTCGGTTGGGTCTTGGGTCATCCGCGGAGTTCTCCTTGCTCGAGCATCTTCCGGTGGGCTTTGCCCTTCAAGCTCCAATACGGTTTGATGCGAAGCTGAGATCGGTCGACGCCCCGTTCCAAAAGGCGACGACGAAGCTCGAGGAGCGAACCCGCTTCGCCGGACAACCACACGACCCCATCGTTTGTCGGAAGCTCGACACTCTCGAGATAGTCGACGAGGGCCCGTCCGTAAACGTCCTTTCGACCGACAAATGAAAGCGGAATCCCGCATCGACGGCAGCCACCGAGATCCTCGTCGTCGGCCTCGATCGCGCCAAGAATCGGCGTGCCGGGCTTTACTTCCGCCAAGATTGCCTTGGCCACTCCCAGGGTCGTCTCATCCCCGAAGAACGCCACCCATGGCGGCGCCCCTTCCACAGAAGCGAGGCTCGGTTTCGGTCCGACGAAAGCAACGCTGTCACCGACCGAAAGGTTCTCGGCCCACGCCGACCCCAGGCCCTGGCCGTGAATCACCGCAACCATCTCCATCGTGCCCGTGGCCACGTCGACGGCCGACGGGGTGTAGCTTCGAAGCGCCCCATCGCCCACGTGCACTTTGATCTTATCCCCCGGACGCCAGGCCAGCGATCCGATGGCGTCGGCCTGGACTTCGATCCGAACCAGTTTTGGCGAAAGCGTCTCTACCGCCGACGCGACGGATGCGGTGCCTCCGAGCTGCATGAGGCCCTCTGCGAGTGATCCTTTAATGCTCATCTCCACTCCTGCTCAAGGTCAAAGCCTCCCGCCGGGCTGGCTTGCCCCGCTGGTAATTGAAAGTAGAATTCAATAAGCATATTCTTGGAACCGACGGGCAGACAGCGCAAGGCTCGTACCCCACGCCCGAAGTTCGTTCCGGATTTCGCCAGCCTCGACAGAACCTGGAACGAACTTCCCGTCGGGGTACGAGCGCCGACCAACCAATTTCCCAGCCAGTCGGGTAGACTCCCGCCGTGGTGCGCGTCTCGTTAGTTGTGGTGGGGGTCGTCACACTTATCGGAACGACGAGCCCCCGCGCGGCCGCCCAGCCCATCATCGCGCCGGAGGAGGCCGAGCAACCCGTCACTGCCGAAGAGATCGAGACCCTGCTCGCGGCCCACGAGTTTGCGTACACCCACCTCGACGGGGTGGCCCTCATTGCATCGATCCGGAGTGGAATCACGGCCGTCTATGAAGCCTACTGCGCCGCCCGGTTCCTGATTCCGGAACGCGACGGCTACTCGGCGCTTCCCCTGGCCTTAGGCATTGGCTGCCTCGCCGCGACGGCCACGCTCGTGGTGATCACCGCAAACCGGATCGCGGAGCTCAATCACCCCGAAGATCACCTCGCCGCGATTCGGGCGCTCGGCTCCGGAGACGAAATCTCGCGGACTGAGTTCGCGCGCTTTGAGGCCGATTTGGAAGACGCGGCGGCCGCATCGATGCGTCGATGGTGGCTGAGCATGATCTTTGGCGTGCTCGAAGTCGCGGCGTCGGGTGTCTTGATCGGTCTTACGGTGGACGGTCGGATCGATGGCGGGGCGGGAGCTTCGATCGCGACCGGCACGGGGGTGGTCGGCCTTCTCAGCCTGTCGGCACTCTTCATTACCCCGCCCGCCGAGGCGGCCTGGCAAGCCTACCGGGCTCACCGCGTGGTCGGGTCGACGAGCGCGTTTCGCAGCACTCCGCTTCTCACTCCGATCGAGGGCGGCCTTCAACTTGGCTTTCAGGGGCGGTTCTGACCGACCACGCGCACACTCCGGAAGCTTCGCGCCCCGCGGAATCTCCCTCTGTGCCGAAGCTCGCCCACCTCGCACCGCCGCCCGCGCTCGGAAGCTACGAAGACGGCTACGCGCCGATCGCGCAGCGCTTCGCCGAGGCGCTCGAACGCCGGGAGGAGGTCGGCGGTGCGCTCTCGGTGTATCACCACGGCCGGTTGGTAGTCGACCTCTACGGAGGTTGGGCCGACTTCGAAGCCAAGCGACCCTGGTTGCGCGACACCCGCGCGGTCGTGTTCTCAGTCACCAAGGGCTTCGCCGCGATGGGGTTTTACCTGCTCGCCGACCGGGGCCTCGTCGACTGGAATGCACCGGTGGCCACCTACTGGCCGGGCTTCGCCCGCGCGGGCAAAGAATCCATCACCGTCGGAACACTCCTCTCTCATCGAGCAGGCCTTCCCGTGATCGACCGGCCACTTCGGCTAAGCGAATGCGTGGACCCCCGGGCCGCATCGAAAGTGCTCGCCGCCATCGAAGCGCAGACGCCGCTGTGGACGCCGGGAAGCGACCAGGGGTACCACGCGCTCTCGTTCGGCCTCTACGCGCGCGAGCTCTTCGAACGAATCGCGAACGAGTCGATGAACCGGTACCTCCGGCGCGAACTCTTTGCGCCGTTGGGGTCCGACGTGTACCTCGGGACGCCGCCGAGCGAAGACCCGAAGATGGCCACGCTGTATCCGCCCGCGGTGGGACCACGGATCTCAAAGATGGCGGCGATGATCTTTCTGCAGCCGGAATGCGCCGAAGCCCGGATCACCCGCCTCGGCTTTCGGCGCGACTCGATTCCCCGGCGCGCATTCATCAATCCGAGCGCCGGACTGAAGGGACCAGAGGCGTACAACGAGATTCCCGTGCGGCGCGAAAACCTCGCATGGGCCTCGGCGACGGCAAGCGCCGATGGCATCGCCCGAGCCTATCTTCCGTTTGCCGGCCGCGGCAAACACGAGGAAACCCGGTACCTGCGAGAACAAACCCTCGAACCCGCGTACGAACGCGTCGGATGGTCCGACCGGGATCGAGTCCTTCAGAAACCTCTCGGCTGGTCCTACGGATTTCTCAAAGAGGAACGGCACGTGTTTAGCCCCACCCGCGAATCGTTTGGTCACGCTGGAATGGGCGGTTCGCTCGGTTGGGCCGACCCAGTTCACGGACTCGCGGTGGGCTATGTCATGAACCGCATGGACTGGCGGGTCCGCTCGCCTCGATGCCTTCGGCTCTGCCACGCGCTCTACGATTCCGAGGCCCTCCGGGGCTAATCGCCGTCCGGAAACTCGGACGCCCGACGCGGCAACCGGCAGCGCTAGCCCGCAGCGGTCACCAGAGGTGATGGATCGCGTTCGAAAGGGCTGGATTCCCGCGGACCTCGGACTGCAAGACGCCGCAGCGGTACTCGACGTACCGCGAGGACGCTGGAGGGAGAAGGCCCGGGAGAAGGCCCGGGAGAAGGCCCGCGAGAAGGCCCGCGAGAAGGTGGTGCTTTCGGGCGGGAGACACGCCGACGGGTGACCGATGCGGGCTAGATACGCACTGTTACAAAGCCATCTGAGACACTGGCCCCGGCAACGGTTAGGCTTCCCCCGGGAGGCTGTGATGAGGCATGTGTTGATCTTTCTTGGGCTTGCCGCGGGCATCGGAGCGTGTGGCGAATCGCACACCGAGGACCCGGGGACCGCCGACGCAAACGTCGGACGAGACGCGGCGGCGGACGTCAGCGCACGCGACGCCACCGTCGGGACCGACGCCGATCTTCCCGACGGCAACCTCGCCCCCGATGCGGCCCGTCCTGATGCCCGGTTTCCTGATGCGGCCCCTCCCGATGGGACGACCCCCGATGGAGGCGAACTCGGCGTCGACTGCATGGGAACCCGCTGCGCCCCCGGCCAGCAGTGCTGCATCAGCGGCGGCGCGGGCGGCGCCACCGCCACGTGCATCGCGGCCGGCGATGGGTGCATGGGAACCGCAACCGACTGCGACGGTCCCGAAGACTGCGGGGCCGGAAACGTGTGCTGCGGCCAGCAGGCGGGGGGCGGGATCTCGGTCAGCTGCGTCCCCACCGCGATGTGCGAAAGCGGGGGCTTTACCCAGTTCCAGCTCTGTCACGTAGCTGCCGATTGTTCGAACGGAACCGACATGTGCTGCCCGTTTTCCTTGTTCGGGTTCTCCGGAGCCATCTGTTCACCCATGTGCTTCGGTTTCTAAAGGGCTCATCGCTCGGTAGCCGCGGCCTCAAACGGCGCTTGTGGCCTCGGCAGCGCAGGCTAACCTGTCCCGGTGAACCGCCTGTCGGCCATGGACGCCGGGTTTCTCTTCGGGGAGTCTCGCGCCACCCCCCTCCACGTCGGAGGCCTTTATCTGTTCACGGTTCCCGAGGACCGTGACGAGTCGGAGTTCTACCAGGACCTTTTGGAAATCCTCCGCGGGACCACCGAATACCGACGTCCGTTCGGACACAAGGTGCATTCCACGCCGCTTGGGCCGGCGGGGCCGATCTATTGGGTTCCCGACGAGCGGTTCGATGTCGACTACCACATTCGCCACTCCGCGCTCCCCAAGCCCGGGCGCTATCGCGAGCTCTTCGCGCTGACCTCACGCCTTCATCAAACGCTTCTCGACCGCAATCGTCCACTGTGGGAAGTCCATCTGATCGAGGGCCTTCAGAACCGGCAGTTCGCCCTCTACTCGAAGATTCATCACGCGGTGATCGACGGGGTGGGAGGCGTCCGGCTCGCGAAAACGATCCTGTCCGAGGATCCGAGCGATCGACGTGAGCACTCGCCGTTTTCGATCGAAGCGGAGCGAATGGCTCGCGGCCAGCGGCGTAAACGAACAAGCGAACGCGACGAGCCCGGAGAACTCGAGCTTCGCCGAGTCCTCGAGCTCCTGGGCAAGCACTACGGGGTAAGTCCCACCCTGTTCCGCGGGCTCCGGCGCTACTTGAAGGCGTGGTGGCAACCCGAAGACCGCGGGCTTCGGACCGCCTGGTCCCAGGTTCCCCAAACGAGCTTCAGTACCAAGGTGACGGGGGCGCGGCGGTTCGTCGCCCAGTCCTACTCGCTGGAACGCGTTCGCGCGGTCGGTAAAGCCCTTGGAGGAACGATCAACGATGTGGTGCTCGCCATGTGCGGCGGGGCCCTACGAAAGTACCTGCAGGCACAGAATGAACTCCCGGCGACTCCGCTCAGCGCTCTCACTCCGGTGTCGGTCCGGTCCGCGGGCGACTCCGACCTCGGCAATGCTGTCGGCGCACTCACCGCGAACCTCGCCACCCACATCGCAGATCCTGGGGAGCGCTTTTCGGTGATCGTCGCTTCGATGAACGAGGGCAAGTCGCTTCTCCGCGAGATGACTCCGAAAGAGGTGACGCTGTTCAGCCAGCTCACCCAGGCGCCCCCGCTGCTGGTCGGCATGCTTGGACTCGGGGATCGGTTTCCCCCGTACAGTACGGTCATCTCGAACGTACCCGGACCGAGTGCTCCGATGTTCTGGAACGGCGCCCGGCTCGACGGGATGTATCCGGTGAGTGCGGTGTTTCATGGCTTTGCGCTCAACATCACGCTCCTGAGCAACGCCGACCAACTCGACTTCGGCGTGATCGCGTGTCGGGCGTCGGTGCCGAGCTGCCAACGAATCATCGATTATCTCGAAGAAGCCCTCGCGGAACTCGAAGCCGTCGCGGGCTAAGGCGTGCGCTATTCAGCGGCGATTGCCGCAACCGACTCGCCAAAGATGCTGTTCGGGTAACGGGCAAGAAAAATCGCGGCCTCTTCCCGCGCCCGAGCCCGTTGGCCCGCCGCCGCCAAGGCCTGCACGCGAAGAGCCGCCCGCTCCTCCCGAAGCGGACTTCGCCGAAACTCGCGCTGATGCTCGGCGAGTGCCTGAAGCGCCTCCTGCGGAAGCCCTCGAGACAGCGCGGTCTGCGCACGGCGAAGCAACGCGCGCCCATCCTCCGGCGATGCCGGAGGCGAAGTCGAGGGGGAGGACGGGCGTTCCCTCATCTGCGTCGCGAGCCCCTCATCCTCCACGGGAGCTGCGGGAGCGGTTTCAGGTAGAGCGGTCTCAGGCACCTCCCGCGGTGGCTCGACGGCAGGAAGTGGCTCTCCCGGCACCTCGACAACCACCTGTTCCACCGCGGGAGGCGCAAACACCGCATACCCCATCGCCCCCGCGATTACCCCTGCGGTCAGCACCAGCCCGTAGGAGCCGAGCGAGCCGCCGAAGAACGTCGACGCGGTGGCCTCCGCCGAACGTTCGGCCGCGCTAGCCCCCACGTCGGTTCCCTGAGAGCTTCCAGCACCCGGCGCGCTTCCGGCGCCGTCCCCCCCGGTCCCACCGTCCCCCCCGGTCCCATCGTCTCCCCCGTCCACTCCGATCGATGCGGCAATCCGTCGCCGAAGCCGGTCGGCCATCCCCGCCGGCACCGGTTCACCTTCGGCCTCGACCGCCAGCACCCGGAGGAGCTCCGGCGGAAGATCTTCCACCGGCTCGCTCATCCCGCCTCCTTTTGAAGCGCACCCATCGCCGTTCGAAAGTCGCGCCGGGCGATCCGCAGGCGTGAGTAGACGCGATTGACCGGCATCTGGAGCGTCTCGCCGATCTCTGCTGCCGTCGCTCCGTCGATGTCATGCATGATCATCACGGCTCGACACTCCCACTCGAGCTGCTGGAGCGCTTTCACCACCTGCTGGCGCGTTCGATGAACCGGCCAGGGATCGGCCCCGGCAAGCTCGGCCCGACGTTCGTCGAGCTCTTCGCGCGCGTGGCTGTGCTTTCGACGATAGGTACTCGCCACTCGGAACGAGATCCCGAAGAGCCACGGTCGAAGCGGCCGACCTTGATCGAATTTGTCGAATTGGCGGTGCACGATCACAAACACGTCGTGCGCCAGGTCTTCGAGATCCCGCAAGCGAACTCCCAAGCGCCGCAACGTATTCAATACGTATGGGAGCTCGGATGTGTAGATGCTGTCAAACGTCATCAAGACGCAGCACCATTCCTACGCCGAGGACGGCGCCAATCGGAGGCATCGACCACACCACCAGACCATCGACCTCGAGTTCGCTGGGAGTGAGGTGCCCCAGAAGATCTAGCTGGGCGCGAAATGCAAGCGGTCCCGTCAGGTCGAACTCCACGCCCACCCGAACGCCGGCCGCGACGTACCCCAGGTAGGCTTCGTCATCGACAAAAAACCCTCGGCCACGGCCCCGTAGCGCCCCGCCCGCCGTCACTGCGCAGAGCAGGATCGGCTTCCAGTGACCGCACAACGCGAGCTCGGCCGCGATCACGTGTCCCTCGACCGAACCGGCGTCGACGTCGCTGGTCCCTGGAATGTCTAATCGTCCGCCGAGCATCGCCCCAAACGCGCCGTAGCGAAGCTCGAACCCAAGCCCGGCGCCGACACTTCCCACCGAAGGTGCGGTCCCGAGCGAGCCGTTGACCATTACATACAGTCCTCCGCCAAGCCGCGGTGCCGGCTCGGGTTCGGGGGTCACCGGCGAGGCAACCGGCTCCGGCACCGGGGGCGGAGGCCCTTCTTCTTCTGGCTCTTCTGCCTCTTCCGGTTCTGGCTCGTTCGCGCGATCGAGCACCGTGGGGTCGATGGCAATGCTCGCCGCCAGGACCGAGGCGTCGAAGAGACGCTCGCACTCGTGGATCGGGCCATCGAGCTCTCGAAGGCCCACCTCACTTGCACCCGCTCGCTGGGTCTCGATCAGCACGAGAAGTTCGGTTTCGTCGGGTTCGATCTGAATCCGAAGGGTGCGGTCCGAGTCCGGAACAAATGGATCGTAGCCCAGCCGTTCCGCCACTCCCGCTCGAAACCGGACCTCGTCCATGCAAATCTCGGACGGTGCATCGAACGCAAGGACCACTTCTCGCCGTGGCGGCTGGGCCGACGCCACCGAAGGACCGAGGAGCCAAGCCGTGAGCCATAGAATGGGGAGGGTTCGCCTCAAGAGGTTGCTATAGGAGGGGACGAGATGGTTGGCGACGACACAAGATTCGAGCGATGGACGATCGCAAAACTTGGGGATTCAGTGCTATCACTTTGTGAGCGACCTCATGCGCGACGAAATGAAATGAGAGCACACCCTCCAACACCTCTACAGCCTGAAATGAACGGCGAACGACCTCGCGGCGGGCTCAAGGACGCTAGTTGGCTGGTTCTTTCGGGCGTTTTTCTCATCGGATGTGCACAGTCAGCGGAAGTTGGTCAGTCGAGGGAGGCGGGACTGGTCGATGCCGCTCCGGAGAGCGGGACCCTGGATGCGGTGGCGGATCGGCAGCCCGATCGCCCGGTGACCGACGCCGCATCGGACGCCGACCTAGCGTCCGACTGCGACGGGGCGTGCGTCCAGGCCGCCCTTTGTTTTGGGCCGGATGTGCTCGATGAATGCCGGATGCTCTGCACTTCGCCGGGCGCTGCTGCGGTAGTTGTTTCCTGCGATATGCGCCGAATGGGCTGCACCTATCCACCCGACTGCAGCACCGGAGTCTCGAGCGAATGCGAGGACAACTGCCAACAGCTGAGCGACCAGATGTGCATCGACGGCCTGCAGCTCAGCGAATGCTTCGACGGATGCGAGACCGCCAACCCCTCCACCGTCGATAGCTTTAACGCCTGTGTCGATGGAAGCTGCCAGGACGACCGCTGCTATCGGATCCTCGTTCCCGAGCCCGGCCCGGACGTCGCGGGCTGCCGTATGGGCTGCGACACCCTTCAGTTCTTCGACTGCATCGGGCCGAGCCAACACTCGATGTGTCGGGACCTCTGCGGCCGAGCCACGCGCAGTGCCGCGGACACGTTTATCAGCTGCACGCAGGGCGTCTGCAGCTCGTCGGCTTGCTACGACGTCTTCCGCGCATCGGTCGGAAGCTAGCGCACCGCTTTTTTGGGCGCCGGCCGCCGAACTCAAAAAAAAGTCCTTCCGACGCTGAGATCGGAGCCGTCAACCCAATCCCTGGGCAGAGGGACACCGCACCCGAATTGGCATGGCCCATCGCCAACGCCTGAGGGACCGGTCCGTCCGCCCGTCGCTACGGGTTCACGTTCGACATCTTGGAAGGTCAAATCAATGCGCGCTCTTCGATTCTTACTACTTGCCGGCCTGGCCGCGTGCTCCTCGGACACGAACCCTCGAATGGGCCCGGGCCCGGGGCCGGGGCCGGGGCCCGGCGGTGCGTCGCCCACCGAAATTCAGGACTGCAAAGAAGCCTGCAACCAGCTCAAGTTCTTCGATTGCAATGATGCGGTCGACCACGCCACCTGCTTTGCCGGCTGCGACGCCGCGTCGTCGAACTCGATCGAAGTGTTTTCGGCGTGCGTACGGAACGACATCTGCGACGCGAGCTGTTCCCTCAACATCCAGCCGAGCGCCGGGGGCGAGCCGATTCCGAATGGAAGCGGATGCGTCGATCTATGCGGTCAGTTCCTCGCCGAAGGCTGTGCGCCCGGTATCTCTGTCGCCGAATGCGGCGAGGTGTGTCGAACCGATGCCGCCGTGGTGGACTACTGCCTTGGGCGACGCAGCGGATGCACTCTGCCCGCGGAATGTGTGGAACAGGTGAGTGCCCCTGACCCGGCCGACGATTGCCGCGCCGGCTGCGAACAGCTCGGTTTCTTCGACTGCATCACGCCGACCGACGTGGCCGCCTGTTCGACCGCCTGCGGCTCCGCGGCCCCGGCGACCCTCGATCAATTCGTGTCCTGCACGTCCGCGGGCATCTGCCAGGACGACTCGTGCTTTCGCATTCTTGGAGGTAGCGCGAGCGCCGACGTTCCAGGCTGTCAGATGGCGTGCGACAACCTTCAGTTCTTCGACTGCATCGACGCGGTGACCCTCAGCGAGTGCCGCAATCGCTGCACCACCGCAAGCGCCGCGGCGGTAGATTCGTTCAAAGCGTGCACGCAAGGGCTCTGCTCCGACGACTCCTGCTATCGCGCATTCGCCGCGGCGATGTAGCGCATCGACGGGGGCCATTCGAACCGGACCCGGGTATCGCGGGATGCCCGGCAACCGCTAACCTAGACCGATGGCCCCCACGTATTTTTTCGAAGACGACGAGCACAAAGCGCTTCGCGCCCAGGTTCGAAAGTTCTCCGCCCAGGAAATCGCCGACCACGCGCACGCCTGGGAAGAAGCGGAGGAGTTTCCGCGCTCGCTCTACCAAAGCGCCGCCGACGCAGGAGTGCTTGGCGTGGGCTATCCCGAAGACGTCGGGGGCGTCGGCGGGGACCACACCCACATGCTCGTCGCGGCGGAGGAGATGGTCCTCGCGGGGCAGTCCGTCGGCACCACCGTGGGGCTCGGCAGCCACTCGATCGCGCTCCCCCCGATCCTGCGGTTCGGCACGTCGGACCAAAAGGATCGGTTCGTTCGCCCGGTGCTCGAAGGCCAAAAGATCGCGGCCCTTGGCGTGACCGAGCCGGGGGGAGGCTCGGACGTCGCGGCGCTTCACACCCGGGCCGTCCGCGACGGCGACCACTATGTCGTGAACGGTCGAAAGACCTTCATCACCAGCGGCTGCCGCGCCGACTTCACCACGGCCGCCGTGCGAACTGGAGAACCGGGCCACGGCGGCATCTCAATTCTCGTGATCGAGCGCGACACCCCGGGCTATTCGGTCTCCAAGAAGCTCAAGAAGACCGGCTGGTGGGCCTCCGACACCGCAGAGCTGAGCTTCGAAGAATGCCGGGTCCCCGTCGCCAATCGCATCGGTGACGAGAACTCGGGCTTTGTGGCGATCATGATGAACTTTGTGAGCGAGCGCCTGCTCCTCGCCGGCCAATGCGTGGCCATCGCCGAGCTGGCATACCGAGAGTCGGTCCGCTACGCCCGCGAGCGACAAGCGTTCGGAAAGCCGCTGACCGGTTTTCAAGTGACCCGCCACCGACTCGCCGACATGGCAACACGGATCGCCGCCGCGCGAGCGCTCACCGGCGAGCTCGCACTCCGCTATTGCCGCGGCGAGAACAATCCCACGATGGCCGCAATGGCCAAAAACACCGCCACCGACGCATGTTCTTTCGTGTGCGACGCTGCGGTTCAGATTCATGGCGGCTACGGCTACATGCGGGAGTACGTGGTCGAGCGCCTCTACCGCGACGCTCGCCTCTACCCGATCGGTGGCGGAACGCGAGAGATCATGAACGAGCTGATCTCCAAAGCCGAGGGTTACTAGCCCGCCTAGGAGCGGGTGAGCCCGCCATCGACCACGAGCTCTTCGGCGGTGATGTAGCGCGAGGCATCGGACGCGAGAAAGGTCACAACATCGGCGATCTCTTCCGGCTGCGCCGGTCGGCCGAGGAGAATCCGTGGTCCGAGCTGCGCCATCATCCCGGCGCTCTGCTCTTCACTCAGTCCGATCTTGCCAAAGATCGGCGTCTCCACGAAGCCCGGTGAGAGCGCATTGACCCGAATACCTCGAGGCCCCGCCTCCGCGGCGAGGACCCGAGCCAGGGCGAGGAGCCCCGCTTTGCTTGCGAGATACGAAGACATCATCGGCCAGCCGCGCGAGATGCCCGCCGTCGCATTAAAGATGACGCTCGCCCCATCGTTGAGGAGCGGAAGCGCATCTCGGGCCGCAAAATAGGGACCCCGAAGATTAATTCGCACCGTGGCGTCGAAGACCTCTTCCTCCGTCTCCCCGATCGGTGTCATCGTCGCGACGCCGGCGTTGAGAAACAGAACGTCGATGTTGCCAAGTTCCTTCGCGACCGTCTCCATTAGCTCCCGCATCGCCTTTCGGTCTCCCGCGTCCGCAACGAGTCCAAGATGGCCATCGCCGAGCTTCTGCCGAGCCTCTTCGACGGCGTCTTTGCGGCGTCCCGTGATCGCGACCCGCGCACCTTCCGACGCGAGCGCCTGGGCGGCAGCGAACCCGATTCCACTGTTTCCCCCGGTCACGAGGGCGACTTTTTTCTCCAATCGCATCGTTGACCTCCTACGCCGCGCTTCGCTGTTCGAGGCCTGCGAGCAGGTTGTCGACGGACTTCCGCATCATCGAGCGCATCATGAGCACGTCCATCATGGTTCCGATCGGACCGAACTTCGGCTCATAGGCAATGGTCATGTAGGCCTCCGCTCGGTCGGCGCCCGCGGGTCGAACCCCCAAGGTGGCCTTGGCAACCTTAAGGGGCATCGTTCCTTCGTAGATGTCGACGCTGTAGGATTCGCCGTCTTTCCAGTCGACGATTCGCTCGCGAATCCAGTTCTTTCCGTCGACCATGTCGCACTGCCGCACCGCGCCCGTCCCCGAAGGAGCGCTGCCGTCGACGAGGTAAGACTTTTTGAGGTTGGGGTTCCAGGCCGCGATTTGTCCAAAGTCCGAAAGGACTTTCCACACCGCGGCGGCAGGTGCATCGATCTCACGCGTCATCGAGATTTCGGTCATCGCTTCCTCCTTGCTCGTAGGTGCGGATTGAGCTTGGAGTGGAATCGGGCAGGCCACCATGCTCCGGAAGTGCGCAACCGGGGCGCAGAATTGACGTGTCTCGTCGACGCGCGGATGGAAGAACTTCAGGCGTGCCTACCGAAGCGGTCCGGCGTGCCTACCGAAGCGGTCCGACCCTCTTCTCGGTTGGCTACGGAGCCGAGCCGAGAAGCAGCTCGTTTTCGAGGAAGTCGGCCACCGTTGCGCCCAGTGCTTCGACGTAGGTAGGATCAATGGTCCCCCCCCGTGCGGCAGCGACCTTCTGGATTCGGGCGGTGGTGGGCCCCTCCCCGTCACAAAACGCATCCATCCAATCCATCGCTCGTTCGGTCAGGACCCAGGTCGCAATTCGATCGGTCGACGGGCGACGAAAGACACAGAGGCAGGTCGCCACTTTCTCGTATCCGTTCGGACCCGGTTTCTTTGCCTCGTGAACCCGATGGCGGAGACGCAGCCGTCGGAGCGCGGGGTTTGGCACCGGTGCATTCTCAAACGCGAAGTCCGTCACCGACGGTGCGGGGGCATCGAGGTACCCCACCTCCCAGCGAGCGGTCTCAAAGCGGAGCAGATCGTCGACCCACGCCGGCTGGCCCCACCGCGGCAGCGCAAACGCCACGAACTCCGGGACGATCTCCCGGATGTAGCGCGTCCCGGGCGGACGCTCGGCGAGCCATCGGTCGAACCACGCGCCGTACTCGGCCTCGCCGAGGGCCGCGACGGTGCGTGGAATTCCCGCGTTCAGCATGCGCCGAAGTCGAGATCGCACCATGTCTCGATAGAGGAGCCACCGGTCTCGAAGGGCTCCGAGCGCCTTGAGGTCTTCCTCGGAAGGTTCGAACGAAAAGCAAAGTCGGGCGAACGCGGCCTGCTCGGCTTGAAGGTCGAGACTCACGGAGTCGCCCGGTTCTTGGGGGTGGCTAGATCCTGGTGTCGCGCCGCGGCGCGCTGGTAGATCCGATCGAGCGAACGCACTTCCTCGAGCAGTTCATCGAGGGCCGGGAAGTTTCCGTCGCGTTCGAGGAGGAGCGGCTTCGGCCCGATCTTCTCGATGGTGTACTCGACGAGCTCGTAAACCCCCGAGGGCACGGGCTCGGCGTGGGTATCGATGCGAAAACCGTCATCGCGCACGAGGTGTCCGGCCACATGGTACTGGACGACGCGCTCCGGAGGGATCTGGTCGATCCATGCCTTGGGGTCGAAGCCAAAGTTCTGGCTGTTGACGAACACATTGTTGATGTCGAGAAGCATCTTCGCATCGGCCCGCTCGAGCACTTCTCGAATGAACGTTGGCTCGTCGCTTTCGCTGGCTTCTGATGGTGCATAGAAGCTCACGTTCTCGAAGGCGATCTCGGTTTGAGTGACGTCCCGGGCTTCGGCGATCCGCTGAGCCACCGTCTTTGCCGCCTCTTCGTTGAAGGGAATCGGCAGGAGATCATGAACAAAGGCACCTTCGGAACCGGCAAAGCACAGATGGTCACTGTGCCAGGGCGTTCCGGCTGCCTTGAGAAAGTCTGCGAGCGGATCGAGATACTCTCGTTCGAATGGTGCGACTGCACCGTAGCCCATGGTGAGACCATGGGTGACGATCGGCCAGCGGTCCCGCGCGGTCTTGAGAAGCGTCTCGTAGCGACCACCCCGCCGCATGTAGTTCTCAGGATGGAGCTCTACCCAGCGTACTTCGGGGGGATTGCGCTCGAGCAGCTCTTTGCTCAGCTCCATCCGAAGCCCCAATCCGATTCCTTCTACTTCCGCCATCTCGTCACCTTTTGAAGCGCTGAAGCAAACCAACGATCCAGAGCAGCCATGCCCAATCCCAACCAGCGAACCTCCGACGCAGCACCTTCGTACGCGCTCGCCGTTGAGCAGCCGTGCACCGAAGCAGCAGCACGCCTAAGCGGCAGTGCTTAAGCAGCAGTGCCTAAGCAGCAGTGCCTAAGCAGCAGTGCTTAAGCAGCAATGCCGCGAGGCCTTTCGACCGCGCGGCATTGCCTAGAACAGCAGCGCCTTCAACAAGGAGCGCCGTTCCTTACGAATGCTCGAATGGCTCAGCCGCCGCAGGAGCCGGCGCCGCAGGACGCCTCGCCACCTTCGGCTTCGCCCTCCATGCTTTCACCACCGCAGGACGCTTCGCCGCCCTCATGCTCGGTGCCTTCGCCGCCGCAGGACGCCTCACCACCGCAGGACGCTTCGCCGCCGGCCGTAGCCGACTCTTCGCCGCCCGAGGCCTCCGCGCCGCCGCCACCGCAGCCGACCATTGCAACTCCAAACGCGCCAGCAGCCATGCCGATGAGCACTTTCTTGACGTTCATGCCTATACCTCCCGAATACCTGTGTTTTCTTGTTGACCTATACGAGCATCGCCATCCGGGAAGGTAGACGATGCGAACCTTGTTGAGCTCTCACGCGAGCGCGCTTGTTCGGAACCGAACAATGGGAAGATGTGGGTTGTTGAATCTTCAATCCGGGGCGAAAGACCGTTGCGACGCTATCGAAGGCGGAGTTTGCTGAGGGCCGTAGCATCGGAGGCTGAGTTATCGAAGCGCCAAGCTATCGAAGGGGATGGGGCCTCGCAACAAAAAGTTCCTGCGTCGCATATGGGTTGGGGCGGTGGTTGCTTGAGCTACTCCTGCTTTTCTCCGCGTCGGTTCGCCAGCTCGGCCAATAGTATGCCCTGACTCGCAGAGCGGTTTCACCCTATTGGCATAAGAAAGCGTATTCCGTGCGTAACTTGTGAGATTGAAACGCGTTTTACCCTCACTCATTTTGCTCGCGGGCAAGAAACGCCTCCGCCGCCGGTCGAATTTGTTGGGGATCCGACACCGGCATCGAACACGCGTTCTGGCTGCACAGGTACACCGCCGGCCGACCCGGGTAGGGATAGCGACCGGTTCCCGGACGACGCACTTCGACGAGGCGTCCCGGGAAATACCACTGCAGTGCTCCACGGTGCAGCGCTAGGGTCGCCTCGTCGTCGGGTCCAACGATCGAGAGCATTAAATATCCCGTCCGCAGCTCCCGAAGCGCTAGGGCGAGTTCCCCCACCTTCCGACCGTGACGGCGAATCGTCTCCCGGTCGCCAAGGGAGCGGACGGTGCGGTGAGCGAGTTCGACCTGTGCGTCGTCTCCGCGAAGCCTCCCGAGCCGAAGAAGAAACCGAGCGGCGACCGCGTTATCGATGAGTGGGTGTCGTCGCCGCGCAAAGACGCCTGTCGCGTCGGGGTCTGCGGTATGGGCAAGGAATCCACCGCGCTCCTCGTCCACGAGTTCGCGCGCTATGAAGTTGGCGATCGCCACCGCGGCCTCGAGATAGCGAGGGTCTGCGCTCACCTCATAGAGCGCGACGAGGCCGCGGCCCATCTCGACCTGATCGGCGAGATGAAAACGGCTCCGCTCGGCCTCGGTGCCTCCATGCGCCATACCGCCGTCGGCCGTCTGCAGCTCCTCGAGCACTCGGTCCGCGGTCCGAGCCGCAGCCTCCAGCACGGTCGGATCGCCACTGGCCGCGTAGAGCTTGGCGTAGCTCCGGAGGAACATCCCGTTCCAGTTCGCATACACATTGGCGTCGGTGCGGGGCATCGCGCCGATCCGAGCACGACCCCGGTCGTCGAGCGCATAAAACTCCTCGCCGGACATCGACGGTCCCGAGCCGTGGCTTCCGACGTCGGCGTCCTGGCTCGTGTAGAACCCGCCCCGTGGGTCACCAAGGAACCGATCGATATAGCGCCGAAGCGATTGCGCCTCTTCCAGCCAGCGGGGATCGCCGGTGATCTGGTACGCCTCGGCAAAGTTGTGGAGGGCGCCCGCCTGCACCGGCGCGATCTTCTCGAAATGCGGGTCGTTCCACGTTCCCCGAACCGAGTATTGATAGATCCCGCCCCACACCGGATCGGCGATCTGACGGTAACCCTCGAGACTGGTGAGGGCTCGGTGTTCCCACACCCGCTCACTCGGCTGGCGACTTCGAAGGAACGCGTGCTCGACGGGCGCCCACCACGGATACTTCTGTGGCCGGCCCCAGCCTCCCGCCTGGCGATCGTAGGTTCGATCGAGCTGGTTCTCGACGAACGCTTGCAGCACCGCAAGGTCCGCAAGCTCGGGGTCGAGCTCCGATTCAACCGGTCGCTCGCCGAGCGGCCGGCCCGCCCGAAGGTCCGAGACATACCCTTGAAGGAGTCGGGCGAAGCGCCGCGGCGGCTGGTGACCCCGGAGTGCGGTGACCGGCTCCGCGTCGGGACTGAGGATCGCGGTGGCGGGCCAGGCGTAGCGCTGGTAGCGCTCCGCCAGGTCGGGGCGAGCGTCTGCATCGACTCGCAGCGCGACGAAGTTCTCGTTCAGAAGTGCGAGGACTTCCGGATCACCGTAGGTCACGCGATTCATCACGTGGCACCAGTGGCAGAAGCCCGCCTGGACGCTGACCAGGATCAGCTTTCGTTCGGCCTGCGCACGCGCAAACGCCTCGCTCGTCCACGGTTGCCAGGCGACCTCCGTCACCGTGCGGGTGGGCTGCGGCGACGCATGCGCACAACCAAGCGAGAGGGCGAGGAGCCAAGCAACGAGTCGAGGGAACATGGGTTTACTCCGGGTGAGGATAATACGACCGGCGTGGTGACTCGGTTCCGTCCCGGAGCTACCCTACCCGCGTGCACCGACGAGCCATTGTCGCAGTCTTTGGACTGCTCGCCGCGTGCGGAGGTCGTCAATCACCTGAAGGCTCGGACCCCGACGCACCACCAGAGAGCTTTGTCTACACCGTGGCCGTGGCGCCGAACCTCGAGGAGCTCGATATCACCGTGTGCTTTGAGGGCGCCGCTCCCGAGGCGCTCTTCGCCGGACAGCGAGCCGCCGCATCCGCCTGCCACACCGTCGAGGACCGGACCCCAGGTCGCCCTCCCCGTCGCCTTGAACGACAAGGCAACCGAATCCCATTGGATGCAATTCCTACAGGTGGCTGCGTCGGTTACATGATCGATCTCGAGAGCGCGATCAGTTCGAACTTCCTCGCGGGCCTCGCGATGGGTCGAACCATTGTCGCAAACGCGTCGATCTGGCTCTGGCGACCCGCCGGACTCGGCGATCGGTCGGGAGAAGTCCGGTTCGAACTCGCATCCGGCCTGGACGTGGCGGTTCCCTGGGCCCGGGAGGGCCAGGGGTACCGGCTGGATGCGCGGACATTCGGCTTTCTTTCCCACGTGGTGTTCGGTGAGTTTGAGCGCGTTCCTGTACAAACGCCGGGCGACGAGCAGATCGAGGTGATCCTGGTCCCCGGATCGACTGTGCTCGGCCCCGACGGCTTGCGACGGTGGATCGAGAATGCGAGCGCACAGGTCACTCACCTCACCGGTCGCTTTCCGGCGGATGGCGCCATGGTCGTGGTAGTCCCGATCGACCGAGGCGATGACCCCGTGGCCTTCGGCAATGTCGGACGGGGCGGCGGAGCTTCGGTCATGCTCCTCGCGAACAAAGACGCGACCTACGATGAGCTCATCGCTCACTGGGTGCCCGTGCACGAGTTCTCCCACCTCGCTATGCCCTACGTGCAGCGCGAGGACGCATGGTTGAGTGAAGGGATCGCCACCTACTACCAGGAGATCCTCCGCGCCCGTGCCGGCGTCATCTCGCCTCTCGATGCCTGGCGCAACATCGATCGCGGCTTCGCGTCAGGCCGTCGTGCGGGCACCGGGCGAAGCCTGCGCGAAGAGAGCCGCGCGGTCTATCAGACCTTTGCCTTTCGTCGAGTCTACTGGGGAGGCACGGCGATCGCTCTACTCGCGGACATCGAACTTCGACGCGGCGACTACCAGGCGCGGTCCCTCGATGACCTCGTCGCAGCGATCGGCGACTGCTGCAATGAAACGACCCGCCCGTGGCCCGCGGACCGGGTACTCGGTCACTTCGCGGAGACCGCAGGAGCACCGGTCGTTTCGGAGGTGGCCGAACCCCTGCTCGCGTCGAGCGAGTTTCCCGATGTCGACGCCGCCCTCGGCTACCTCGGACTCGTCCGTGGCGAAAGCGGACGACTCGAGTTCGACGACACGGCGCCGGGCGCAGAGCTCCGCCAAGCGATCACCGCGCCACACCCCGCGCTCGCCGACGCGCCCTCGCTGGCGGAAGTCGACGAGACTGGCCAGCGTGAGGCTTCGCCCTAGGTTGTCTCTATGAGCATGACGATCGATGTGTGGTCCGACGTGGCGTGCCCCTGGTGTTATGTC
>JBCCZL010000092.1:0-21141 GCA_039187775.1 Myxococcota bacterium | reverse complement strand
GATGATCTGTCCCGCATGTCGCAGAGGGTATGCTCCCGGTACCAACACATGCTCTCGGGACGGCGAAACCCTGATCCCGTACTCAGTGTTCGTTCAGCGCCACCAAGAGAACCAGAAGAACGCCGCTGGTCGCATTTGCCCCACATGCGGGGAGCGCTACTCGGCAAATGTTCGGTTCTGCGGGAAAGACGGTTCAGAAACGGTGCCGATCAACTGATTCTATTAGCGGAAGTCTCTTCTCGGAATGCCATCCGACTCGGATTTGGAGCAGTTACCCAAGTGGGGCGCCCTTAGGGTGTCCAACCGTAAGAACACAATAGAGCTGAAATTCTCCGATTGTTGATCGGTCGCGGGCACGACCGCTATCATGCCGACTCGACTAGGGAAACGGCCAACCCCCCAAAGCTCAAGAGGAACAGCCAACATGAAAATCGTCTGCGACAGCTGCTCAGCCAAGTATTCGATCGCTGACGAAAAGGTCGCCGGTAAGGTCTTCAAGATCCGCTGCAAGAAATGCAGCGCGGTGATCGTGGTCCGCGGTGATCAACTGGATAGCGGCGGAGCGGCGCAGCCGGAGGCCGCGCCCGAGGCCGCGCCGGACGCCGTGTGGCATCTCGTCATCGACGGGGACCAGCAGGGTCCCTTTGCTCCACCGCAGGTCGGCGAAATGCTCAGCGCCGGAACGATCGACTGGGAAGCCTACGTGTGGCGCGAAGGCTTCGATGGCTGGCTCGCCGCTCGCGACGTGCCGGAGCTGGTCGAAGCGGTGACCGGCCAACCCGCCCAGCAGGACTACGGTGCGGCCGCCGGTGGAGGATTCGACGCTGCGGCACCGGTAGCCGCCGCGGCCGCCGACCCGGGCCTGGGCGCCGACCCGTTTGCCGCGTCCGGCTCCGCTGATCCCTTCGCGGCAACCCAAGCTCCCGACGCAGGGGGTGGAGTGTTCGCAAGCGCGGCGGAGCCCGAGGCGAAGGCGAGTGCAAACGTCGGTGCGGACCTGTTTGCGCAGTCAAGCTCAGCGAGTCCGTTCGACGGCGGCGCCGACGACGACGTGGTGGCAAGCGCACCCTCCCCGCGGGTAAGCGGCGACCAGGCGATGACCGGACAGCGAAATGAGAACTCGGTTCTGTTCTCGCTCTCCAATCTGCAGGCGCTCGCGACGGGGGCTCCCGATGCGGGTGCGGTGCCGGCCTCGTCCCCCGCTCCAGCAGCGGCGAAACCTGGCCACGCGTCGGGTGAGGGCTCCGGACTGATCGACATTCGGGCCCTCGCATCGACCGGTGCGGCGGGGCCTTCGATGGGTGCGGCTCCGGCACCGAAGGACAATGTGGATGACCTTCTGTCCATCGGCACTGGATCGCCGCTCGGCTCTTCGCTCGGGGCGCCAGTCCTGGCCCCGGTTCAGGAGGAAAAGAGCAACAATACGGTGCTCATTTCGATCATCGCGGCGGCCGCCATTGCGGTCATTGCGATCGCCGCGGTCGCCATCGTCATCGTGACGAACGACCCCGACCCGGCGCAGGCCACCAACACCCAGGGGGCGGGCGTGATCACGCCGGGAGAGCCTCAGGCGACCGGAGAACCTGCTGGGGCGACGGCCACGATGGACGAGGCGCCAACCGAAGCAGCCAACGACGGCAACGAGCCGGAAGAGACTGCCGACAGCGACGAGGGTGCGGAGACCAGCGCCAGCGATATGTCCTCGGCGCGGGATCGGCGGCGGGACCGCGACCGCGATCGACGACCGAGCGGAAGCATGACTTCCGCGGCGATGGAAAGCGCGCCGGCGCCGACGATGATGACGAGCGTGTCGATGGGAAGCAGCGACATCGATGACCTCCTCAATGCGGCCCTCGGCGGCATGGGAAGCATGAGCTCCCCGATGATGGCGGCGCCGATGGCGAGCGGCGGAAATCTCCCCGCAACCCCGCCGCGCGACGCGGTGGCGCGGGCGCTCCGAAGCGTACAGGGCGCGGTCTCGCGCTGCGGCAACGGCCAACACGGTGTGGCAAACACGTCGGTGACCGTCTCCGGTTCGACGGGCCGCGTCACGAGCGCGCGGGTGAGCGGACAGTTCGCGGGGACCCCAGTGGGCTCCTGCGTCGCCCGCGCGGTGCGCGGCGCCCGCTTCCCCCGCTTCAGTCGGCCGACGTTCTCGGTGACCTTCCCCTACCGCATCTAAGCAGGCGGCCGGTCGTCGTCGCGACTCGTTGAAGAGGGCGTTTTGCATCGGCAGTTCGCCCTCTTTGCAATTGCGTTGCGCGTGAAGGCCTGAAAACTCTCGGCTCCGCCCGGGCCCAGTTCCTGCGTTGTCCCCGCGCGGAGGAAACAATGAACAGGGTGATTAAGGGACTGCTTGGGCTTCTCAGTGTCTTTCCATTTGTGTGGATCTTCGTGTTCACCGCGTTCATCTTCATGAGCTTCGGCCAGGATCCTTCGGCGATGACTACGATGTTCGAGTTCATCCTGCCACTCCACTTCCTCGCGGTTTTTGGCTCGTTGGGGCTCTTGGTGGGCTACATCGTGCACCTTGTGCGCGACGAGACGTTGGAGACCAACGCAAAGGTGCTCTGGGCAGTGATCCTCGTCGGGGTGGGGCTCCTCGCGCTCCCCGTCTACTGGTATCTCCGGATTTGGAAGGGAACCACGAGCTAGCCCGCATCGGTCACCCGTCGGCGTGTCTCGCGCCCGAAAGCACCGCCTTCCCACCGCCTTCACCCTCCAGCCGTCCTCGCGGTACGTCCAGTACAGCTGCGGCGTCTTCCAGTCCGAGGTCCGCGGGAATCCAGCACGTTCGAACGCGATCCATCATCTCTGGTGACCGATGCGGGCTAGCGCCGACGACGGGCCACTCCCGCACCAAGCCCCACCCCGACAACCAGAAGCACCGCGAGAACCACAGTCGGCACCACCCAAGCCCTCGATGGGGCCTTCGGGGGCGTCTCGAAGACGCCGGTAAACACTCGGCGCTCGGGCCCAAGCTCCTGTCCGTAGGCAAGCGGGTTGTCGATGGACGTTGGACTTCGGCCGGAGCCCGAGGCGAGAAGCTTTGCCTGCTCCTGCGTGCGAAACACAACGTCGGTGCGGTCGTATGGCTCGACCCGCATGCGATCGATCAGCGTCAGGCTCTCGACTCCCCCGTCGTGCGGCAGGATCGCGATCATCTCCACGGTGCCGGGACGACGAACGAGCGGACCGATCGGATCGAAGTATGGCTGACCCCAGTCCACGGGGGTCGCTTCCCCTGATCGCTCGATGGGGAGTTCCTTCTTGAGGCCCTCGCCCCAGGCCGCCATGTAGCGATCGGCCTCGGCCTGGGTCACCGTCCCGTCGCCATCTTCGTCTGCCGCGTTCATGATCCGGAGGGTCTCGTCGGCGCCGAGGGTCAGAGACACCACCAGCCGAAAAGACTCGTCGTTGGCTTCGACCTTCAGGTAGCGCTCCGCGCGGTTGACCACGTGGCCGAGGTGAGCGGACGCCGTGTCTGAAAGCACAGTCGCGTGAACCACACTCGAGACGAGCCCGAAAAAGAGCGTCAGGATCATCCCACGCATGGGCCCCACAATACCCCAAGACTCGGTAGAGAAGAGAGCGCTCCTCACGCCAGCCCGATGCGGGCTAGTACCCGCGGCCCGAAGTCCGTTCCGGGTTCTGTCGAGGAATCGGGGTCGAGGTCGGTGAGCCGGCGACGAAGGACGGGCCGAGCCCATTCAAGGAAAGCGAAGCGGTCCAGCTTGCCGAGATCGGCGTCGAGGGCCAGCGAAACCCGGAACGAACTTCGGGCCGGGGTGCTAAGTTTCAGCGGCCCGCGACCTGCTCGCAGAAACGCACGCCGGTGGCCACCCCAAACCCGGTGCCACCCTTCGGATGAACCCCGATCGTCCGGTCCTGAAACGCCGGGCCCGCAATGTCGCAGTGCACCCACTTGCAGTCGCCCACAAACTCCCGAAGGAACAGTGCCGCGATAATGCTTCCCCCGTGAGGATCGCCGGTGTGCTTCACGTCGGCGATGTCCGAATGCATGGTCTCACGCAGATCGTCGTCGAGCGGCATCGGCCAGAACTTTTCTTGGGCGAGTTCCGCGGCGAGCGAATAGTTGGACGCGAAGTCCGCGTCGTTGCCATACATCGCGGCTCGCCACTTGCCGAGGGCGACCATCGCAGCACCGGTGAGGGTCGCGTGGGTGACGAGGTAGTTCGGCTTCAGTGACGTCGCGTAATCGAGCACGTCCGCGAGCACTAGCCGACCTTCGGCATCGGTGTTGATAATCTCGACCGTCTTTCCTTCACGCGAAGTGAACACATCGCTCGGACGATACGCATCGGCCCCCAGCATGTTCTCTGTCGAACCGACGAGGCCATGCACCTCCACCGGAAGCTTCAGCTGCGCGACGGCTTTTAGAATGCCTACGGTCGTCGCCGCACCGCCCATGTCGCACTTCATGTCGAGCATCGACTTCGCGGGCTTGAGGCAGAGTCCGCCGGCATCGAAGGTCAATCCTTTGCCGACGAACACCGCGCGGGCCTTCGGACGCGCCGGTTTGTGCACCATATGGATCATCTTCGGCGGCTGACTCGAGCCCCGATTCACGGCAAGGAACAGCTCCATCCGCTCCTTTTTGATCCGCGCCTTGTCCCAGACCGTGCACTTGAGGCCGACCTTGCGGCTCATCGACTGCGCCGCCTTCGCCAGCGCGGTGGGGTTCATGTCGTTTGGCGGTCCGTTGACGAGGTCTCGCGCAAGGTTGGTGGCTTCACCGACCAAGCGGCCTTGCTCCGCCGACTTTCGAAACGCCGCGGTGGCCTTGTCGACGAGGATCACGCCCCGCTTCAGCTCCGTTTTGGGCTTCCGCGGTCCCGTCAGATAGTCGGTGTACCGGTAGGCGCCAAGCTCGAGGCCCTCACCGGCCGCCCGCACGGCATCCGCATCGACCTTCGTTAGCGCTACGGCAATGGAGCCGTGGGCGCGGGAGAGTTGTCCGGCCCTCGCGCCAACCAGCCGACCATCGTCCGGGCCGTCACCGAGTCCGACGAGAACCAAGGTGTGCGCCTCGATGCCCGTCGCATGAACCTTCAGGACTTCGCCGCGACGACCCTTGAACTCCTCTTTCGCGACGACGGACCCGAGGCTCTTCATCGCCTTGGAGAGAGCCTTGTAGAGAGGGCTCTTGAGTGAGCTTGGAACGCCCACCGCTAGAATGTCGGCTTTGATTTCGGTAACAGAGTCGGTCGACAGGGTGATCTTCACGGGTCCTCACGTTCTAACTAAGCAGGGTCTTGCGATCCGAGCAGGTCGCACCCCCGGCTGCGACGCGCCATCCTGCCACTAAGGTCAAACCGGCTCAAGTTGTTGTTTTTGGTGAGCCTTTGGCGGAGCCGGCATGAGGAAACGCATGGTGCTCGCGCGGCCCCGAGTTCCCTTGCCGAGACCTGAACAAACCTGACGTAGGGGTGGCGGCGGACTCGTGGATCGTCTCGCCAAGTCCGCCGCCGGTCAGGCGCTAACCCCCCGAGATCGCGTGATCCAACTCCCGGCACGCGCCGTGCGTTGAGCAGGCGGAGAAGGAGAACCGCCATGACCGACCGCCAGCCCAAACACGTCTTCACCATCATCGAGCGTTCGAACGGGAGCAAGCACTGGCTTCGTATCGGCACTGCGTTCGTCAACCGCGATGGTTCGTTGAACGTCGTGCTCGACGCGTTCCCGTCGAACGGGAAGCTCCAGATTCGCGAGCGATCGTTCCGCGACGCGGATGGCCGACCCGACGGTCGCGCGAGCTTTCAAAAGGCAGCCGCCCTCCCCGCGCGCGGACCCGCGCATCGCTCAACCAAAGAGACGTCGTCCGACGCCGCATGACGCAGCGCCGGACTCAGCAGTCCTGAAACTAGTTAGAGAACACCACAAGGAGATCATCATGAAAACCATTCGAAACCTTCTTGCCGCCCTCGCCCTGTCGGTTGCGCTGATGGGGACCGCGGCCTCCGCGGACGCTCAGATGCGCGCCGAGGCTACGGAGAGCGTGGAACGGATCGACCTCAACTCGGCGAGCGTCGACGAGCTGATCGCGCTTCCGGGAATCGGGGCCGCTAAGGCGGAAGCGATCGTTCGCTACCGGGACAACCGGCCGTTTCGACGAGTCGAAGACCTGGTTCGCGTCCGAGGCATCGGGCGGGCGCTCTACCGGAACCTCCGCGATCGGGTCACGGTAAACGAGGCTCCCCGCCGTCGCGGTCGTCGATAGCGAGAGTCGACAGGGAGGTGGAGGGGGCGGGAGGACCACGCCCGTCGCATGGGTAGAAAACGCGTCCAGTCACCGCATCCAATCGGTCCTCTCGCCCCTTTCACCTCCCTGTCGCATACGCCCGAGCCCACGGACCCGCTCGCACTGACGACGTCAAAGAGCGCGGCGATACTTGACTTCGGCGAGGACAAACCCTGCGGCTTCATGGGCCCGGCGCGCGCCGACGTTGTCCGGCCAGGTCGTGCTTTCGACATAGCCGCATCCCACGCGCCGAAACTCGTCGAGGAGGGTATCGAGGAGGGCGGCTCCAATGCCCGATCCGCGCTCCGCATCGTCCACGAACCAGTCTTCGATCACTCCCCGGCGCGGAATGACCCGCCGCGGATCGTCTTCATAGTGGCCGGTGATGTATCCGAGCGGCTGTGCGTTCCGCCAGGCCACATACGCGCGACTCTCTGGCCGAGCGAGGATCGCATCCACATCGCTCCGCAGGGTGGCGGGAAAGTCCCGGTACTCACCGAAGCGGAGGAGCGGCTCCTTGAGGACCGTCGGGCGGTGGTCGACGTAGAGCGCATGGTGAAAAGCCACCAACGCCGATCGATCGGCTCTTGTCGCGCGTCGAACCGTGAACGTCACGGGCGAAGATGGGTGAGGAGCGGCGAGATCGCGTCGCGGTGCAGCTTGAGGCCCACGCGGTTGGCAACCAACACCGCCGAGATGTCGCAGATCTTCTCGTGTACCACGAGGCCATTCTGCCGAAGCGTCTCGCCGGTCTCCACGATATCGACGATGAGGTCGGCGAGGCCGGTGAGTGGCGCGAGTTCGACCGATCCCTGAACGAAAATGGGCTCGATCTGGCGATTGCTGCGGGTGAAATACTGCGTGGCAATGTTTGGAAACTTCGTAGCCACCCGGAGCGGGCCCTCACGATCGGAGAGCAGCGCGCCCGGACGCCCGGCGACCGCCATCTCGCAACGACCGACGCCGAGATCTACTGGCGAGTAGAGGTCGTACTCGCGTTCCATCAGCACATCTCGGCCGACGATACCCACGTCGGCGGCGCCGTACTCGACATAGGTCGGAACATCGTCGGGCTTCAGCAGGAGAAACCGAAACGGCCCGGCGTCGCGCGAGAGGGAACGATCGTCGCGCAGAAGCACGTCCTTATCGACCCCGGCAAGCTCGAGTCGTCCGGCGATCTTCTTAAGGAGGCGCCCCTTCGGGACCGCCACCACCGGGACTCGCCCGTTAGGCGTCGCCACGGACCCGCTCAACCTTCGCTCCAAGGCCTGCGAGCTTGCCTTCGATCCGCTCGTAGCCGCGGTCGATATGATAGACCCGGCGAACCTCGGTGACGCCACGCGCCACCAGCCCCGCGATCACGAGCGACGCGCTGGCCCGAAGGTCGGTGGCCATCACTTCGGCCCCCTGAAGGGTCTCGATCCCCGTGACCGTGGCGGCGCGACCCTGTACGGAAATCCGCGCACCCATCCGGTTGAGTTCGCTGACGTGCATGAATCGATTTTCGAAGATCGTCTCTTTGATCACGCTCCGGCCTTTGCTGAAACACATCAGCAGCATGAACTGGGCCTGCATGTCGGTCGGGAAACCCGGATGAGGCGCCGTCGTGACATCTGTCGGATTGAACGGAGGCCTTCCGGCCACCCGAACCCCGCTGCCCTCGCGCTCCACGGCGACGCCGGCATGGCGAAGCTTCGCCGCAAGCGCCTCGAGGTGATCGAAGGTCACGCCGTCGAGGAACACGTCTCCGCCGGTGACCGCCGCGGCCACCATGTAGGTTCCCGCTTCGATCCGGTCGGCGATGATCGAATGGTCGACGGGGTGGAGCGCCTCGACGCCGTGAATCACGATCGTATCGGTTCCCGCGCCCTCGACGTTGGCGCCCATCTTGTTGAGCACGCGCGCGAGTTCTTCGACCTCCGGCTCCCGCGCCGCATTGACGAGCGTAGTGCGGCCGGCCGCGAGCACGGCCGCGCACATCAGATTCTCGGTGCCGGTGACCGTGGGCATATCGAAGTAGATCGGCGCGCCGGTGAGGCGACCCTTCGGGACCTTGACGTCGACATAGCCATGGTCGAGCTCGATGCGCGCCCCCATCGCTTCGAGCCCTTTGAGGTGCTGATCGATGGGCCGCGCGCCGATCGCGCATCCTCCAGGAAGGGACACCCGAGCGCGACCGTAGCGGGCAACCAAGGGGCCGAGGACAAGTACCGAGGCCCGCATCTTCTTTACGAGCTCATAGGGGGCCACCGGTTCCGCGACCGCCCGGCTACGAATTGAGACCACCGGTGCGGCGAGTTCGACATCCAGTCCGAGATGACGAAGGAGCTCGGCGGTGGTGTTGATGTCCCGGAGATCCGGCACGTTTCGGAACACATGGTCGCCGTCGGCGAGAAGCGAGGCGCAGAGGATCGGAAGCGCCGCATTCTTCGCCCCGCTGATCGGCACCGTGCCCTGAAGCACCTGACCACCTTGGATACGGATGTTGTCCACGTTCGTGAGTTACCCCACGACCGTCGAGAGAGCAAGAATGCGGCGGTCGAGCGAGCCTCCCCACGAGGACGTCGTCCTCTCCGCTTCCCGCGTGAAACGCTCCACGGGTCCCTCTCCGGTCCCGCGAGCTCCACTCGCGCGTCGCTTCCTCGACGCGCCGGCCAAGGACCCCTTCAGAAACCCCTTCGGCTTCGTCGTTTCTGGTCAGGCGAGGGCCAGGCCGAGAACGAAGAGACCGAGGCCAAGGACGATCAGCGTGCCCCAGCGGCGAGCCTTCGCCGAGATCAGCTTTCCCTGGTCGTCGAAGGTCCGGGTGGCAAACGCGTAGGCGGCAAACACCCACGTGAAGAACCCCAACAGCATGACCGCGGTCCAGAGTGGCGACGGGCGCGACACGCCTTCGAGGAGTTCGAGGTGTTCCGCCTGCACCTGCTCGCGTCCCTTGCCCCGGTCCATCGGCGGCGGCGGGAGGGCCGACATGATCTCGGCGATGTGGCGGTTGGCTTCGCTCACCCGATCGGGATGGGGAGTGTAGAAACTCCGTGCCGAAAGGATCGATCCTCGGATCGCTCTCCACGCCGCGAGCGCGAGGTAGGGATCTTCGTCTTCCTCCGCGGAGGTCGCGATGTCCTTGAGCTTGTCGAGCGCGGCCACCGAGAACGGATTGCCCGGCGCGTACCATCCGGCCGAACGGCGGTAGTGAATCACCGCGAGGTCCGCTTCTCCGGCTTCGAGCAGCCGGTTTCCTTCGAGGAGCTCGGTCCGGGATGCGGTGACCACCCGAACCGCAAGCACGAGGAGGACCACGCCGGCCACCGCGAGCACCTTGCCGACGGTCCGCCGTAGCGCCGCATAGTCTCGGCCGGCCTCCCGAGAATTCGTCAAAGGAAGTCCCGTCGACGGAAGATCAGGATCGCGACGCCGAGGATCAGCGCGGTATAGATCGTCCCATAGCCTGCGGTCTCGGCAACGTACCCCCAGGCGAACCCGGAGCCCGATTGAAACGCTTGGCGGTGGGGGAAAAAGAGATTGAAGTTGGGGATGATCTCGGAGAGCACGCGAAGGACCGCTTTGATTTCCGGACCCAACGTGCGAGACGGCATATTGGCCATGTCATCGGCATCCCGCCCGACAAGCCAGATTCCGAGCGTGAAGATGCCGGTGAGGAACGGGGTCGAAAACGAGGAAAAAAGAAGCGCCACCGAGGTCAGCACCGCGATCTCGAACACGATGAGCAGCAGCGAGGCCCCAAGGAGCTCCACCTCGACGTCGAACCCGGCCCCGACCAACGCAAAGAAAAGAAGAAACCCGATCGCCCACGGCACGACGGCAACGGTGGCGTCCCGGCTCTTCCAAAGGGCAAGACCGAGAACGATGCAGAGCGCGCTGACCACGCCGAGGACCAGCAGGAGCGGTGCACCCGCCTGAATCGCCATCACGGCAAACTGGGCTCCTCCCATGACCAGCACGAACACGGTGGTGGTCAGCACGATCCCGAGATACTTGCCGAGGAGAAACTCCCAGCGGCGGATCGGCCGGGACAGGATCACGTAGAGGGTCTTTCGCTCGATCTCCTTATGTAAGAGCGAGCTACCGAGGAACGTGGCCATGATCACCGCGAAGAACGAGATCGAACCGCGGCCAATGTTGAAGATCACCCTGCCCTGCTGGTCGAGGGAGAGTTCGGCGAGGGCGAGAGCGAGGGCGAGCACAACCAGCGCACACCCAAGCACGCCGTGAAGCACTCGGTCCCGCACCGCCTCCCGGTACGTGTTAAGGGCCACCGCATAGATTCGCCCCACTACGCTGCCCCCCACAGAATCGGCGCGCCCACTGCGAAGTGGCTGAGCGCGTTTAGACCGAGAAGCCACAGACCGACCGCGCCGGCCCAACCGACCCACCGGGCGGGCCGGGCATCGCTGAACACCAGCCCCCAGGAACGAAGCACCGACGCAAAGCCTTGGCCAAAGAAGAAACACGCCGCAGTGAGACCGATGAGATAGGCGAAAAGCCACCGTGGCGCGCCAAGGTCGCTCCGGAGGACGTCGTAGAGCACCTCCGGTCCGATTCGTCGGGCCGACCACGAGTGCGCGACATGAAGGAGTGCGACGCCGAGACTCAGCCCTCCCATCGCGAGGTGGATTCGGTAGAGGCCGCGCGAGCCGTAGCGCTCTGCCACGTCCGCGGGGTCGCGTCGAAGGCGGAACGTCAGACCCAGCTGGAGCGCGAGAACGATCAGCGCCACAAGGAAGAGCGGAGTCCCAAACGCCAATGCCCCGTCGGCGTATGCGCGTCGCCCCCCGGTAACCGCCTGCAGCTCGACGAGCGAAACTACAAAGAATGCGCCAAGAAGCGTTCCGAAGGCGGCCTGGACCTTGGGGGGGAGTTCCATGCTCCGGCGACCTTCCCCCAGGGGCCGTCGCCGGGTCAAGGCAGTGGTGGATCCCCGCCGCCTACCGTAAGGTCGCGGGGTGCCCCGGCCCTTCCGTCTGGTAGTGAACCCCAGCGCCGGTGCGGGGCGCGCACGGCGACGGCTGCAACATGTCGAAGCGGTCTTTCGATCGCGGGGGGCGTCCTTCGAGACTCATCTTACGAAGGGTCCGCGCGACGCGACGCGGATCGTGCGTGAGGCGCTGCGCGCACAGGCGCCGGGGATCGCGGTCATGGGGGGCGATGGAACCCTTCACGAAGCGGTGAACGGATTCTTCGACCTGGACGGAGAGCCGATCCAGACCAGCGCTTGGCTCGCGCCGCTTCCGTGCGGGACTGGGGGCGATTTTCGTCGGACCGTGGGCCTTGGCACCGATCCGGTGGCCGCCGCGTCCCAGATGCTGAGCCGCGAACCCGCGTCCGTGGACGTGGGCTGGATCTCGTTCGTCGATCACGGCGGCGCAGACCGGAGTGTGGCGTTCTTGAACATCGCGAGCTTCGGCTTGGGCGGCCTGGTCGACGACCTCGTGAACCAAAGCCCGAAGTGGCTCGGAGGACGGGCGTCTTTTTTCCTCGGGACACTCCGCGGGCTCGCCCGCTATCGAAAGCCGCGGGTCGAGTGGTCGGTCGACGATGGAGAGCCGATCGTCGACCAGATTCTCAATGTCGCGGTGGCCAACGGCCAGTTCTTCGGCGGCGGTATGAAAGTCGCCCCGCAGGCGAAGATCGACGACGGCCTCCTCGACGTGGTGTCCATCGGTGACCTCAACGTCGTCGAGCAGGCGCGCTTCACTCCCCACCTCTACCGAGGAACCCACCTTGGCCGAGCGAAGGTGGGCCACCGCACCGGAGTCACGGTGCGCGCTCGATCGCTCGATGGTGAACCGGTGCTTATCGATGTAGATGGCGAAGCCCTCGGTCGCCTTCCCGCCACCTTTTGGGTGCGACCGGACGCGCTTCGGTTACGAGCTTAGATTGGCTGACTATCCTCCCATCGCCCCGGCTCTCCCGGGGGCTCGGCTCCGCTTTTTCATTCGCACCATTCCCCTCGCCATCGGTGGGGGCCTGCTTACCGCGACTTCGCCGGTTCCCCTCGAGTTCACCACGATGGGGTTTGTGGGACCGGCGATCCTCCTTCTCGCGATCGAAGGGAAACCCCGCGACCGTGCGTCGTGGAAGCGAGGCTTCGCCGCGGGATGGCTCTTCTCCCTCATGATCAACGCGGTCGCCCTCTACTGGGTGGTGGGTCTGCTTCAGGTGTTCGCCGGTTTCCCTTGGTTTGCCGCGGTTCCGACGGCGCTGCTGCTCTGGTCCGCGCAGGCCGTTCCCTACGGGATCGCCGGTGCGTTCGCCGCGGCGCTCATGGGACGAGGCGCCAAGGGCTACTGGGTTCTTCCACTCTGCCTCGTGGTTGCGGCTTCCTTCACTCCGTCGCTTTTCCCCTGGCGCATCGGCAACTCGCAGATCCCCTGGCCCCTGTTCATCCAGCTCGCAGAACTCGGCGGCGAGCCGATCATCGATCTTGCGGTATGCCTTGCGAGCTGCGGAGCGCTCGAGTTCGCCCGCTCCCGAAACCGGCTCGCCGGTGGGCTGGCGCTTGCAGCGTTCGCCATTCCAACCATCTACGGCGCGGTCCGCATGCCGATGGTCCGCGCCGAATGGGAAGCTGCGCCGCTGGTTCGGGTCGGGGTGGTGCAGCCCAATGTGGGGATTTTCGAAAAGCGCGATCGATCGCTGGCCCCGCGTCACCTCGACGAACTTCAGGCCGACTCCGCCGCCCTCGAGCGCGCGGGTGCCGAGATCATCGTGTGGCCAGAGAGTGCCTACCCCTACGACATCCATCGAACCCGCACCCACGATTTCCAGGATCACCGCTCCGTCCGCGGCGAAGACATCGGCGCGTCGGTGCTCTTTGGAACCCTCAGCTACGACCTCGTCTCGATCCACCCGGCCACCGCGGGACGAATGAGCCGGGTGGAACGGCTCAACGCTCGCAGTCGGCGCTACAACTCGATCCTTGCCATCGATCGCGAAGGCCGTATCACGGGCATCGCCGACAAAGTCGAGCTCCTTGCGTTCGGGGAGTACACGCCGCTCTGGGACTACGTCCCGGCGCTTCAGCGAAACTTCGGCCGCGGTCTCACGCCGGGCGATGAGGTCAAGATCCTCGAGCTCGAAGGTCACCGCATCGGGGTGCTCAACTGCTATGAGGATGTGCTCCCCCATTACGGGATCACCGTGGGCCGCAAGAACCCCCACTTTCTCGTCAACGCCACCAACGACGCCTGGTTTGGTGAAACCTCCGAGCCGTTTCTGCATCAGATGGTCGCTCGGATGCGCTCCGTCGAAACCCGCCGGGACCTCGTACGGGCAGTCAACACCGGCGTGAGCTCCCATACCCTCCCCACCGGCGAAGACGCGATTCGCACCCCGATCTCGGTGCGACGGCGCTTCATCGCCGAGGTCCACGCCATGGAGGGCCTAACGCCGTGGGTTCGCTACGGAGATCTGGTAAGCCCGGCCCTCGCCGGCATCCTCCTGGGCGCGGCCTTCGCCCTCCGGGTTCGCAAAGTAGCGACCGGGTAGCGTGCTAGCCAGGGCCAATCGGGCCATCGCGGGTTTTTCGGTGTCGGGTTAGGATTCGGGGCGGTGAAAGACTGGCTGGCAGCGTTTGAGCTCGAGGAGCTCGGCAAACTCGCCGGCACCGGTGTGCTTCTTGGGGCCGCGCTTCTGCTCGTCGCGCGCATTCTGCTGCCCCGCGAAGAGCGCTCGAAGCTCCGTGGACCGTTCCTTTTTTATCTGCTCCACGGGGCCTGTCTGACGATCGACGCGTTTCTGCCCCGAGACTCGATCTTCGTCCAGCCGGTCGAACTCCTTGCCCTGTTCTTCGTGCTCATCTCGATCGGCCGCACGGGATTTCTCGTGCTGGCTCACTCGATTCTGAGCCGCAGGCTCGCCCGGCCGCTTCCGAAGATCTTCCGAGACATCGTTCAGGCCACGATCTATGCGATCGCGTTGCTGATTACGCTCCGGGCCGCAGGCGTCGAACCGGGCTCCCTCCTGACGACGTCGGCACTCCTGACTGCAGTGATCGGCCTCTCGCTCCAGGACACGCTCGGCAATCTGTTTGCCGGCCTGGCGATCCAGGCGCAAGAGCCCTTCCGGATCGGCGACTGGATCCAGTTCGACGACGAGCCGAAAAACGCCGGGGAGGTCGTCGAGATCAACTGGCGCGCGGTTCGACTTCGAACCATCGAGCGGATCGAAGTCACCGTGCCAAACAACGCACTGGCAAGGGCCCCGATTCGGAACTTCTCGCGGCCGGACCCGGAGAGCCGACGCGAGATTCACTGCACCGCACCGTACGACGTTTCGCCACGGCACGTCATGGGTTTGCTGTGCGAAGCGATCGAAGATGTCCCCGGGGTCCTCCGGGAGCCAACGCCGAGCGTGGTGCCCAACGACTTTGACGAGCGGGGCGTGAGCTACACCGTCCGCTACTACATCAAAGACTTCGAGCGCCGGGACTACATCGATGGGCATGTCCGCGAGCGGATTTGGTACGCCCTTTCGCGCGCCGAGATCGACATTCCCGTCCCCCAGCGTTGGGTCCACCTTCACGAGCCGACTGCCGCCGAGGCGGAAGAACGGGACCGGCGCCGCATCGAGACACGGGCAAAGCACCTGCGAGGGGTGGACTTCCTCGATTCACTCCCCGAAGAAGCGATCACAGTATTGGCGCGGATGAGCGAAACCCGCCTCTATGACGCAAACGAAGCGATCATTCGGCAGGGCGACGAGGACGAGGAATTCTTTATCGTCCTTCGCGGCCGAGTGTCGATCGAGGTTCGAAAGGCCAGGCGAAACCGGACCCAGGCGGTCGCCACGCTCGGGCCAGGCCAGTTCTTTGGCGAAATGTCGCTGATGACCGGCGAGCGACGTCGCGCCACCGTGCGGTCGGTCGATGAGTGTCAGCTCCTCGTGATCGGCAAACAGGCGTTTCATCGAATCTTCGACGATCGCCCCGAACTCATCGCAAAGATCAGCCGGGTCCTCGCCGCCCGCGAGGAGGAGCTCGGCGAGCTCACCGAGGAGGGCATGGAAAAGACCAAGCCCGACGAACGCTCCGCCGAGCTCCTCACACGAATCCGAGACTTCTTCAGCATCTAACCCGCATCGGTCACCAGTCGGCGTGTCTCCCGCCCGAAAGTGGCGATGGCATCACGGTTTCGTGATTCTTCGGGCTAAGGCCGACGAGCCACCGTGACGATCAGCTCGGAGAATCCACCGCAATCGCTGCTCTCGTGCCCGTTGAACTCGAGCTGGACCGCCCGACCCGTGACATTCGGGGCCACATCCACCGGCGGATCGGGCGTCCCGTTGAGATTGCCCGCCTGCGAGGACACCACATTGTCGTCCGCGTCGAGCACCTGCACGGTCACTTGTTCGAAGCCAAAGTCCTCGCGGAACGACGAGTTGCTGTTCCGTTCGTTCCCGGTGATGCTGACCCCGACAATGCATTCGTCCTGCGCAATGTCCCAGATATACGTGCTCCGACCGGTGGCCTCCGCCTGACTGCCGGCGGAGAACCACGACGTTTGGAGACTCCCGTCGATCGAAAGCCGCGCAGGATAGCGCGAGCTGAAGGTCGTCGACGCCGACACCTCGCCCATATCCGTGATGTCGAGTTCGATGCTCGGTTCGTTCTCGCAGCGAAGCGTCTCTGTGCCGTCGCAGGCGAAGGTCCCCATAAGACACAACCCACACGCGTCGCCCGGGCGCGCGGGAAGATCCGTCGAGCCGCCGCAGAGATTGCGGCTCGCTGGCCCCTCCGACACCGCATCGTTCGGTCCGCCGTCGCCATTCCCCGACGCGTCCGGCACTCCCCCCAGCACGCAGGATCCACTCATCGGTCCTTCCGCGCTGTCGTCAAACCGAAGCCCGGTACCGCAGGTCGAGTCCGGAAACGCGCAGCCTCCCGACACACAGGATCCGACCGAGTTCCCACGCGTACACTGCACATTGCTCGAACAGCTGAACGACGACGGAAACGAACTGCAGCCGCTCAGTGCCACCAGCGCGAGCCCCACCACGACCGCCGAAAGCAGACTCAACACGACGTTGTTCCGGCAGGACCGGACCAAACAGGTACAGGAGCTCATGCGATGAACGGCAGACATCAGCGGTTGCGATAAGGATTATCTAGAATCCCATCCGATTCCATGGCCGAGGGTGGATCCGGCGGGGGTCGGGTGTCCATCGGGGCAGCCATCGTCGTGGCCATCGATTCGCTGACCGTTGTGTGCGGAGGACGATCGCGCTCCCGAACCGGCCGAACCATGCGCGGTGCTTCGTCGACTGCATCCTCGGGCGCGGCTTCGGTGAGAGCCTCGGACGCCCCGTCCGCCGGTTCCGGAACGTCGCCGGTATCGTTGCCTTCGGTGTCCCGTTCCGATTCCTCGGAAGAGTCTTCCTCGGCGCCGTTCGCAGAAGTTATCGCGGGCGACGTTTCGCCGGACGTCGGCGTTCGAATGGATGGGGCCTCGCCCGCTCCGACGTTCGGCTGCGGCTCCGCCGGCCGATCCCACATCACGAAGGCCGCTCCGATGAGGATCAGAAACGCGAGACCACCAAAGGCTGCAGCGATGATCCACGGAATCGCGCTAGTCCTCGCCGGGCCGCTTCCCGCATCGAGCGACGGTACGGCTTCGGCCGGTTCCTCAGCCGGCGCCGGATAGGCCCCGTGGCTCGGCGCAGGCCGGGCCGAATACCCTGCGGCCGAATACTCCGCGGCCGAAGCCGCTCCGGGATGCGAACCGGCACCTGCGTACGCACCGGCACCCGGGTACGAACCGGCACCTGCGTATGAACCGGGCCCTGCATGCGGCTCCCCAGGCCCCGCGTGGCCTGGATGGGACGACGGCTGCAACCCCGCCGCGGGATAGCTACCCCCGGGGTGCGAGGCCGGATATTCGGACCCCGGCTGCGATGTGGGCCCTTGCGGATAGTTCATCGGGCCCGTGGCGCCTGCATACGGGGGATGAGGCCCGGGGGCCGATGGGGCCGGGGCATACGGCGCCGGTGGAGCCGCGACTGAACCGTCGTCTTGACCGGCAAGGCTCGCCGTGCCGCGGGGCGCGGTGTAGGAAACCTGGTCCGGAGAGCGCTCCTCCTCGCGCCCGTCCGACGCGAGCACTTTGGTCGACACCCGCCGCGTGAGCTGATCGGTGGGCTCGACATCGATCTCCCTCGGAATGAGCGGACCCGCGGATGACGGATACTCGACGGTGGATTCGGCTCGCCGAAGGGTCGTTGCGCGCTGGTCCAGGTACTCGGCCCCCAACCGGCGAAGCCACTCGGCGACTTCCAGGCTCTCTGCGATCCCCACGCTTCGGTTTGCCACCGCACTGAGTTCGCGCGACAGACTCACCGCCGACTGCACCCGACTCTCGGGCGATCGAGCCATGGCCTTGGCCACGATCTCATCGAATAGCGACAGACCGATCTCGAACTCGGACACCGTCGGATAGGAACCGCTCAGCACCATCTCGCGAACCGTGCGCGCGTCGTCGCCTCGAAAGAGGCGCCGGTGGGTGAGCGCTTCGAAGAGGACAACTCCGAGAGAGAACAGATCCGCCTGCTGCCCTACCTTCGTGTACTCGAGCTGCTCGGGTGACGCGTATGCAAGCTTGCCCTTGAACTCCTCGCCGACCGTCACATGGAGCCGGTCTTCGGCCTTGGCAACGCCGAAATCGGTCAACCGCGCTACGCCGTCGATGCCGACGAGGATGTTCTGCGGCGAGATATCTCGGTGCACAAGATTCAGTGGCACTCCGTTCTTATCGGTGAGTGCGTGCGCTGCCGCGAGCCCCGCCAGTGCGTCGAGGATGATCCGCATGAGCACCCGAACTGGTACCTTGGTCGAATGCTCGACCGCCTCGGCAAGGAGCCGACCGAGCTCCATGCCCTCGACGTACTCCATGATGAGGTAGTAGCTGCCATCGGCGGCGAACACGTCGAGCGTCGGCACCACATTGGGGTGATGGATTCGGGCCGCGAGGCGCGCTTCATCAAGAAACATCGCCACGAACTTTTCCCGTTCGGCGAGGTGAGGGTGGAGCCGCTTGATCGCGAGGCGACGCTCGAAGCCGCCCGCCCCGATCGCTCTTCCCGCATACACCGACCCCATTCCACCGGAGGCGAGTCGATGAAGAAGCTGATAACGACCACCGATCACCAACCCGATCAGCGGATCGGTGACGGCGTGCTTCGCCGAGATCTGCGCCTTCATGGAAGCGCTCCCCCGAGCGAAGCGACCGCGCCCCCCGCGATCGGAGCGACGCCCATCTGAAGCTCTTCACCTTCGGTTCCGCCGCCCCAGTCGGTGAAGATCGCGAGCACTCCGGTCACCACGAGGAGACCTGCCGTCACCCCGATGAGGATGTTGGTCCGGGTCTCCTTCGACCGTCCGTCATCAAACCCGGTCAATGTGGGGTTGGCGTCGAAATCGCTCTTCGCGCTCCGCGCATCGAGGCCGGACCACAACGTCACCGCGCCCGCCACGACCGTGGCTCCGCCTGCGGCGAGCACCACTGGGAGCGGAAGGCCGCCGGAAGGTTCGGCAGGCGCGGGCCCATCGATCGGTCCACCGGCAATGTCGGATCCAGACTCCGATGGCGGTGCTTCGAATCGAATTGCAAGTTCGGTCTGGGCCCGCCCGGAGACCATGCGTTCGGTGAGGCCCTCGTCAAACGAGGCTTCCACCCGGTACTCGAGTTCCGGGGTGAGATAGAGGATTCGATGTCGCTCTTCGACGCCGTTGACCGAAAGGTCGCACGGGGTAGCGCACATGATCCGGACCCGGACGCGTTCTCGGGCTGCTTCCTCGACGAACGCCTTGTCGTCGAGTGCCCCCCGGTCGCGCGCGAGGAGGGTCTCGGCAACGGTCGCGGCTCGCCGAACATCGCCTGCACGCTGGTAGGCCACGGTGGCCTGGACCAGGGCAGCGTTCGCCGGAAGGAATGAGTCCGCCCGTTCCCACCAGCGACCGGCCTCCGCGAACTCACCGCTCCGGAAGGCTCGCGCGCCTCGGTCGTAGGCCGCCTCCGCAGCGGCCGCCCGCTCTTCGTCGCTCATCTCCTGCGCGCCAGCCATCGTCGGCAGCGCGAACGCCAAGACGAGCAAGACTCCCCACGCGCGGATCATCGGGCACAGGATAACGCCGCTTGTGGCGTGAGTCATGCCAGGGAAGGCCGGTTTTCGATGTCAAAACCGGTATCGTCGCTGCAAACGCGCTCCGATCCCGACCATGCCCAAATCGGTTCAGTTGTACGTCAGAATCCGCTCGACGCCCGACATCGAGTTCCGAAGGTGGGCATCCCGGGCGACGTTGCCTCCAACCGCAGCGAGGTAGAGCTGCTGCCCGTAAACGGCGACCCGTCGGATGGCAACCTCGGTCCCTCGAAGAAGCGGCGGCAGCGGCATGCCCATCACGCTCTGGCTCATCAGAGGCGCCACCGCCCCCAGCTCGGCACACACCGCAGAATCGCCAGACGACGCCACGAGAAGGCCGTCATCGTTCGCCAGCACCAGGGCTTCCAAGCCCCCGTTTTCTCGGGAGTACTCAAGCTGATAGCGAAGAGCCACAAATCGATCGCTGCTCCGGCGCTGACGCCGGTCCTGAAGAATCCAGTTCATGTTGTGCACCAGTGTCGTCTAATGTAAGACAACACCCTACCTGGCCTCGGCGAACCTGGTCAAAGAAGTGGCGGCTTCGTACGTCAGCGCTACTGTCCGCGCCCAAGGATGACGTTGGATCCGGTCATCGATGAACACCGCGTAGTGGTTTGCGTGGGCAGTGGAGGCGTCGGCAAGACCACCACCGCTGCGGCGCTTGGGGTCCGAGCGGCGATGCGAGGCAAGCGGGTGCTGTGCCTCACCATCGATCCGGCAAAGCGACTGGCCAATAGCCTGGGGCTCGACTCGCTTCACACCGACGAACAGCTGGTGAGCAAAGAGCTCTTTGCCCGCCACGGCCTCGAGGCGCGGGGCAGCCTTTCGGCCATGATGGTCGACACCAAGCGGACCTTCGACGAACTCGTTGCCGCGAACGCCTCGAGCCCTGAGGTTCGCGATCGAATCCTCGGCAACAGTCTCTACCAGTATATGGCGAGTTCTCTCGCGGGAACCTCCGAGTACATGGCGATGGAGAAGCTCCACGCGGTGCGGACCGCGGGCGACTGGGATCTCATCGTCCTCGACACTCCGCCGACCGCCAACGCATTGGACTTCTTGGACGCCCCCGAGCGCATGGTGGGACTCGTCGACTCGCCGGCGATGCGCTGGTTCATCGAGGCGTTTCAGAGCACCGGGAAGATCAGCTTCAATCTCGTGGGCAAGAGCGCCGCGCTCATTTTGAAAGCCCTCGCGCGGTTTACCGGCGGCGAGTTCCTGAATCATCTCGCTGAGTTCGTCACCGACTTCAACGATCTTTTCGGAGGTTTCAAAGAGCGCGCCGACGAAGTTGCCCAGGCGCTCCGCGGTCCCGATGTGGCCTTCGTACTGGTCACCAGCCCACGACCGCTTGCGATCGAAGAGGCCCTCTATTTCCAAAAGCGTCTTCGCGAGGCGGACATGGAGACGGACGCCTTTGTGATCAACGCGGTCCAGCCCCTCCTTCCCGAGCCGAAGATGAAGAGTGCGGAGCTTCGAGCCACGATTCAGCGCGCAGTGGGCGACGATATCAAGGGCAAGGAGTTGCTCCGAAAGCTCCAGCGCGCACTCGACGACGAGCGAACCTTGGCGGTGGCGGATCGGGTCCAGGCGGAGCGCCTGAAGACGCGCATCGGACCCAAGGCGATATGGGTGGAGGTCCCCGCCCTCGAAAAAGATGTGCACGACTTGGGTGCGCTTGCGCAGGTGGCTTCGTTTCTCACGGGCTCGGCGCCGGCCACCCG
>JBCCZL010000091.1:0-21405 GCA_039187775.1 Myxococcota bacterium | reverse complement strand
CTCCGATAGCGCTCGTATGCCTCACCGACCTCGGCGTCGGTGAACGGTTCGATCTCGATCAGATTCGAGCGCTCGGTGAGCTCTCCACGCGCGCGCTCCGCCTCCAGATAGCGGGTGCCCTCCATCCGCCCGAACCGGGCTTCGGCGGGCAGTCGTTCGTAGGCGGCGGTGCGCACCGAGAGCAGCACCCGAAACCAGGGAAAGCTATCGGCCTGGCGAACGATCGCATCGATGGCCCGAACAAGCGCCGCCGTATCGCCGGGGAAGTCGGTCACCCCATCCACGATCAAGTAGAGACGCCGCTTCTCGTCGTCGGCTTTTCGAAACTCACCGTCGGCTCCGGCCAAGGCATCCTCGAGATGGACCGCGCGCACCGCAAGGTCGCGGACGATTCGGTGGGCGAGCTCCGCGTCGACCAGGGTCGCGCCCCGATAGACGAGCACCACGTCCCCGCCCGCACGCCGCTCCTCGGCGAAGTTCGAAAGCACGGTGGATTTTCCAGCGCCGCTCCCCCCTCCGAGAACCAGCGCACGAAAATCGCCGTGGCCGAAGCGGTCCATGGTCTTTCGAATGCTCTCGCGCCGAACCGTGACGTCCGGGATGACGGCTTCGCTGGTCCGAAGCGTGCTCAGCACGCGGTCGCTCTGTCGGCTCGCCGCCTCGCGAAGCCCATCGAGGGTGATCGCCGCCGCCGTCACGGTGCGGTGAGACACCTGCTTCCGCTCGGTAAGGGCCCGCCAGCGCGCGACCACGCTCTGCTTTTCGAGGTGTTCGCCGCCCACCGACACATAGATGAGGGTGCTGCGCGTCTTGCCTTCATAAAGCGCGAGGTCTCGACCCAACCCCGCCACCGCTTCCCGGCCCGATTCGACCGGTTCCATCTGCGCAAACACTCCGAGCCGCAAGGCCCGACCTCGCCCTTCATCAAACAAAAAGAGCGGCGACTCGTCGGGGTCCACACTGACGGAAAGGCGCTCCACCTCGCTCGACGGTTCCGCGCCCATCAGGCGATAGACCTGATTCCGCTCCCGGCACTGATAGAACAGGGGATAGCGAAGCGCGTAGCGGTACGACTTCATGACGTCGCGGAGGATGGGGAGTTGCTCTTCGAGGTCCCGCTCCGCTTTTTCCGACGATTGGTTGTAGCCGTGCGCCAAGCTGTTCCGATAGCGGATCAGCGCGATGATCTTTCCGAGCTTCGAACTCCGAAACCGAACCTCGCCCGCCGAGTCCTCGTAGCGGGTCTTCACCATGACCCGATCTCGGCACTTCGTTTCGAGCTCCTCGTAGGACTCGGCAAGTTCGGGCGCAAACAGGGGGACGCCGTTCTGCCGAAGCACTGGCACGATTCGCTGAATCGCGAGATTCCACGCTGAAATCAATGGACGCTGAAGATCCCGGGTGATCGTTTCATTGATGCTCGCGTCCTTGACCCCGCTCGCCTCCAGATACTCCGAGCTGAGCTGGAGCGCCCACATCTTGAGCACCGCGGTGAACGCGTCGACAAGAAGCTTGCAGCGGTGTCGAGGGTCCGGCTCACGAAGAAACGCACGCCACGCGAACGCGATGGGATAGGGATAGGCGGCGATGATCTCGCGATCCAACGCATCGCTCGGCGGGTTCGCTTGGGGCGAGTCCAACCGAGCTGACATAGATCGCGCTAACGTGGATTGCGCTCGGGTGGGCTGCGCTTGGGTGAGCTGCGCTTGGGTGGGTTGCCCTGCGATGAACTGCCGCGCGAGGAGCTGCCCGGCGCTGGATTCCGACTCGGACGACACGCGGGAACCGGAGGGCATCGCTTCCGCCATCGAGAAGGGCCCGCTGCGCTCCGAGGCCGGTTGGGCGGGTGCAAAGCGTTCCCCCTCGTGGGGTGGGGCGGGAATCCCCACCGCGGTCGGCAACCGGGCAACCGCCGAGCGCACGACGATCGGTGCCGAACCATCGTGGGGAAGTCGGACCACCTCCCCGGTCCAGGTGTCGAGCACCAGGAGCCCGTCCGGGCCCGGAAACCCCGCAAAGCGTCCCATTCAGCTGGGGTCCCCGACGGGGGCAACCGAGTAGACCCATCGCGCGACACGACGCATTCGATGCCTATCCGATCGCACGGCGAAAGCGCACCGCGGTGTCCGACACCCAAAAGCGGACGAGATCATCGGCCGTCGCCGAACCCACGCCTTCCTCTCGAGTGCGTTCGACCATCGTGAGCGCGGCTTCCAGATCATCGGTCACGAGAAGGGCCGCGCGGAGGGCGGTTTGCTCCACGGCGCTCGCCCAGCCGACAAGATTCGGCACCGGCGTCGCCACATAATGGGTCGAGAGCTCTTCGAGCGCTCGCCGAGCCCGCCGCGGCGTGCCCTTCACGACCTGGCCTGCCATCGCGTCGAGCTCTTCTTCGGGGCCTGCGCCAACGCCAAACCCGGGGGAGACCGCACGACCCGCCGCTGCCACGAGCATCGGCACCTCGCCCGGGCCGACCTTGGCAAACACCGCCATCTCGCGCGACAGGTGGGCAAACACCCGCGCAAGAAGAAAGGTCAGTCCCGCGTTCCCGATGTCGGCGGCCCAGCTCGGAATCATGATCGCGGGGGTTGAAAAGAGCTCGGCGGACACGTCCGAGGCTTCTGCGTCATGCACATACAAATCGAAGTTCTGGACGCCAAAGACATTCGCGATGTGCTCGGCGGTTCCTCGAAGCGGGTGCTCGCTCCGCGCTGAGATCTTGTCGCGCTTACTCACCCCGAAGCTCGTCACCTCGCCGGGATAGATCTTCCGACTGGCATCGGAGAGTGCGGCCACGAGTCGGGCCGCCGGCGAATCATGGCAGCCGTCGACATGGATCTCGCGAAACCCCGCGTCCCCGAGGAGCCCCGGTCGCGCTTCGGCAGTCCGTGGATTCCGGCCTCGAATCGCCACCGCTTCTTCCGCACTCGGAGCACCGCCGGTGAGCGGAACCGCAAGAAGCGCGGCAAGGGCCTCGCCCTCGTCTCCGCCCCCTCGGTGCGCTTCGCCGATCAGCCGAAACATCTCCGGCACGATCCCGAGCCCGAGGAGCCGCCGCCCCTCGCCAAGGGCTTCCTCGAACGCACCGGCCGTAAGATGGTGGCGGCAGAGCGCTTCGGCCAGCGCCGGCTCGGCCGGCAGCTCACCGGTGGCCTGCTTGAGCGTGCTCAATGCCTTGTCGCGCCGGTCGAGCCGATCCCGATAGACCCGGGTGAGCTCGAGGTATGCTCCGGTGCGATCCGCACCGCTCCGTCGCGCGGCCTCGAGATATCGGAGGATCGCCCCGGCGTAATCGTCGAACGAGCCGACTTCGCCATCTTCGATCAGGCGCTGATACGCGGCCCCCGCCTCGCCGGTGGGCCCCACGATCGAGATCGCTTCGTCGAGGGACTTTTCCGCTTCCCCGGGCCGACCGCGGGCCTGCTCGATCGCCGCGACCTGCACCAGGGCCGATGCACGCTCCTCCGGGCCTGTCGCTGCGGCAACCAACTGCTTTCCAAGACGGGCCGCATCCGCCGACCGCCCCTCGGCCGCATAGATTCGACCGAGCCGCGCGACCGCCTCTTTGTTCTCAGGTTCGTGTTTGATCACCTCCTCGAGGGCGTCTCGCGCCTGCTTCGAGTCTTTGAGATGATCTTCGGCGATCACCGCCAATGTGAGATTGGCATCGGCGAGGACTTCCGGATCACTGGCGTGTCGAATCAGCGTTCCGAGCGTGGATACGGCATCGGGCCAGCGCTCCGCCAACTCGAGGCACGCCGCATACAGCGAAAGGGCGGGCACATGATCGGGCATCGCCTTGAGGGCCCGCTCGAGCGAGGCGATGGCCGCCGGGAGATTGTTCAGTGTCTCGACCTGCGTCTCCGCAATCTCCACGTGGAGTTCCGCCCTCCGGTCCAACGCCGACGTGGCGTCCGCCGCGCGACCGAGGAGCTCGACCAGCCGTTCGTTCTCTCCCCGCTCGCGCATGAGCCGAGTGAGATGCTGCGCAACCGTGGTGTCCGCCGGCTGAAGCTCCAGGGCGTGGCTAAGATCGGCGACCGCCCCGTCTGAATCGTCGGCCGCTCGCTCGAGCGCCGACCGAACGAGCAGGGTTCCCGCAAGGCTCACGTCTTTCGTGGTGCTCGCCTCACGTTTCGCCGCCTCGCGGAGCGCATCCGCTCCTCCGAGCTTCATCGCCACCCGGGTGAATCCCCGGACGCCCGACAAACTCTCGGGATCGAGCGCGAGCGCCGCCCGATACGCGCCGAGCGCCTGCTCGGGGTCGGCGTCCTCCATTTGCTCGGCCACCCGAAACTGATGGGCGGCCACGAGCCCTGGCTCATCGAAGGTTGCCGCGAGCCGGGCCTCCAACCGAAGAAGCTCGTCGGAAGCCGCGCGTCCCGCAAGAAACTCGAGCGCCTCCGTGTCGTGCGGGGCAAGGCCGAGGAGTGCGCGGTAGACCGGCTCCGCGCCATCTTCGTCCTCGACCGCGGTGAGCCGGGCGAGCTCGCGAAGGGCAGCCACTTTGACCTTCGGGTCGGCGGTCGCTTCGCTCATGCTGCGATACACCGTGACGAGCGCATCCTCCGATCCGGTCCCCGACAGATGAAGATCTTCAAGGGCGAGAAGGGTGCCGAGGTGGTTCGGGTCGATCACCCGAGCGCGCTCGAGCGCGTCCGCGGCCTTGCCGCTCTGGCCCAGCCGTGCGGCGTAGATCTCGGCCTCGCGAAGGAGCGCGTCGATCGTCTCTTCCAACGAATCGACCGCTTCGGCTTCCGCGTTCAACGCCTTGGCAAGCTCCGCCCAGAGCTTCTTCTTTTCGAGGAGCCGAGTCCGACCGTCGAGGGCGGGCCGATAGTTGGGCATCGCCCCTAGGGCCTGCTCGTAGAATCGAAGGGCCTGCTCGTCCCGCCCGATCCGGTCTTCGTAAAGCGCGCCGAGCTCCTCGCTTCGTCGGGCGCGGGTGAGCGCCGACTCGCGATCCGCGCTCCGACCCTCCAGGAGGCGCGCAAGGTCGGCCCATGCTTGGCGTCGCGTAAACAGACTTCGAAGCGCTTCGAAGCTCTGTTCGTGGGAGGGATCGATCTCGAGGGCCGATCGATAGTACGCGGCGGCATCGTCGGGCTTGCCGAGATGCGTCTCCGAAAGCTCGCCCATTTGAAACAGGAGCCCCAGGCGCTCCTCCGGTTCCTCGGTCACATCGAGGATGCGCCGGGTGTTGGCGAGCAGGTCATCCCACCGACCGGATTTGGTATAGATTCGACTCAAGAGCGACAGGGCGGGCCGATGCCCCGATTGGGCCTCCAGCACTTTGTGGAGGCGGGCAAGCGCCCCGTCCGCGTCGTCGAGATGGTCGGCGCTAACCTCCGCCGCCCGATAGAGCAGCGCGTTGCGATGCTTGCCGTCGGACGTCTCTTTGGCCTCTTTGAGAAGGCCGTCGAGGAGCGCGGGGTAGTCCCCAGCGCGCTCCGCGGCGCGGACCACCGCTTGAATCGCCGAAAGATTCGCCGGGTCGATGTCGAGGATCTTTCGGTACGAGAGCACCGCGCCCGCCGGGTCGTCGAGATGATCCTCCTGGAGCAGCCCCACCCGAAAGAGATACGCGATGGTTCGCTCTTTTCCAGGGTTCTGGTCCACCGCTCGACGCATGAGCTCGACCACATCCTGGTAGCGACCGGCCGCCGCGTGCAGGCGAACCAGTGCCTTAAACGATGCCTCGTGCCGTGGGTTGAGGGTCAGCGCTTGGTGGTGGTGACGGACCGCCGCGTCGGCATCCGACAACTGGTGCTCATAGAGGTCGGCCACCTCCGCATGAATCCGCGACTTCCGGAGCGGATCGGTGCTCGCCTCGGCTTCGCGGGTCAGGAGTTCGATCAACGCCTGGTGCTCGCCGAGGGTCTCGTAGGCCCGTCGAAGCGCTCGAAGGGCCGGACGAAAGGTCGGGCGAAGTTTCGCCGCGCGGGCGTAGCACTCGCGGGCGGCGGTCGGGTCATCGAGCTTTTCTTCGTAAAGCTGGCCCAGCCGATGGCAGAGGAGCGCGCCTTCGAGCGGGGTCGGCGCACTTTCGCTGAGTGCCTGGAGCTCGAGCGCTTGCTGCGCGGGGCGGCCGGCAAGCCGTTCGCACTCGGCGAGCTCCCGCCGAAGCGCCCGGTCCTCGGGAACCTCGCTGAGCGCTTCGCGGAGGGTCGCCGCCGCCCGGTCGAGGTCCGCGAGCTTGTCCCGATAGACCAGTGCCATCCGACGGCGCACTTCGCTCCGAAGCGCCACCGTGGGTGCACGCTGGGCCTCGAGCTCGAGCGCGCCAACGAGCTCCTTCCAACCGTGCTGCCGGTGGCGAAGCCGCTTCTGCGCGGGCAGCGCCACCGAGACCCGGGGGTCCGCGCCGAGCGCCGCGCCGTAGAGCTCGGCCGCGGTCTTCGAATCGTTGGTTCGGAGTTCGGCGACCACCGCACGACGCGCAGTGATCGCCGCTCGATAGGCCGGATCCTCACTGGCCGCCACCGTGTGCTGGTAGCTGAGGTCGAGTCCGGCCCAGTCCTCGATGATGCGCTCCTCCCGGCGAAGCGCCTGGAGAATCGAGTGGTCGTTGGGGGCGAGTTCCCGGGCCGACCGGAACGACTCGAGGGCGCCCTTCCCTTGCCCAAGCTTCCGCTGGAGCTGACCTTTCGCGTACAGGATGCTGGCCCGTCGCTCTGGATCCTTGGTCACCCGCACTTCTTGATCGAAGTACGTGAGCGCCTTGTCCCCGCGACCGATCTCGGAAAGCGTCCGCTGGGCAGCGCGGAGAATCTTGGGTTGGTCCGGCGCGAGGGCGGCGGCCTTTTCGTACTGGTCCGCGGCCCGAGGGTCGTGAAGGACCCCTTCGTAGATCCGACCGATCTCGTAGTGGAGTCGGGCCGTCCGACCCGCGGCGGCGTCGCCCTTGTGGAGCGCGAGCTCCTTTTGGCAGCGGCGAACCAGTTCCTTTGCGTCCTGGATCCGATCTGGGGTCTCGGGTTCCTTTGGAGGCGGAGGCTGAGATTCAAGGCGCTCCCGGGCTTTCCGGAGCGGCCGGGAACGGGCAGGTTCCGCGGGAGTCACCTTCGGATGCAGCGCCACCGTGGGCTTGTCTTGCGTGTCCCGACGTTCGGCCGACGCTTTTGCGCTCTTCGCAGGGGGTTCCGGCGCCGACCGAGAGGAGGCCGGCGGGCGCTGTGGAGGAGGCTGGGGAGCGCGGGTCCCGAGAGGTGCGGTGTTTGTCGGCGACGCACTGCCTTTGGCCTTGGCCACCGGCGCGCTGACCGTAGGAGACGCGGTCATCGGCGGTGCGGCGTTCGGCGTGCTCGGGGTCTGCGGCGGAGCCTCTCGAGTCGCCGCATCGGAACTCGATGTGGTGTCCGTCGAAGGACGGCCGGTAGAAGCCGCATCCTGGTCGCGGATCGACGCATCATTGCGCGGGGAGGAATCTTTGGCGGAGCCCGCGCGTTTCGTCGACGCTGTGCTCGCCGTACTCGCCCCATCGCCCGGAGCCTTTGTGGTGCGAGGCTTCGAAGCCGGCGGCGGGGGCGGCGCGCCGTTGGACGTCCTGGCTTCCGAAGACGCCACCGCGGTTCCGTGGGGGAGAGTGCCGGTACCGCTTGGCTCTCGTCGGGGGGGCGGTGGAGGCACCGACCGCCCACCCCGCGTTTTTTTGGAGGGCGCATTCTTGGAGGGCGCACTCTTGGAGGGCGCACTCTTGGATGGTGGAGGTGGCGGCGGCATCGACCGTTCGGGCGTCGCGGCCACTTCCTCCAAGTCTACCAGGGAAAGATCGACCTCCGAGTCGCTTGGCAGGTCGATCTCGGTTGTCGTTTCGCTCTCGGGTACGTCGCTCGGCTCGTCGCCCATCGTAAGCGTGATGATACAGTAGGAACACAGCTCGCCGATCATGGAAGACCACCACCGAGTTGGAACTCGCTTCGCGGGCCGTTACGACATACTTGAACAAATCGGCACGGGTGGAATGGGGGCCGTGTATCGGGCCAGACATGCGTTCACCGCTCGCGAACTCGCCCTCAAGATCATCCGACCCGAGCTCGCGCAGACCCCGACCGCTCAGGAGCGGTTTCTTCGAGAAGCCCAGGTTCCCAACCGAGTGGGGCATCCGGCGATGGTCGAGGTCTTCGACGCGGGCTTCGAAGGCCGGACCCCCTATATTGCGATGGAGCTTCTCCACGGCCGGAGCTTCGCGGAGGCGATCGAACGGCGATCCTTGGCTACGGACGAGACCGTAGGGATCGTCGCAGAGCTGCTCGAAGGCCTCGAAGCCGCCCACGCGCAGGGCGTGATCCATCGAGACATCAAGCCAGAGAACGTATTTCTCGCCACGCACCCGACACGCGCGGTTCGACTGCTCGACTTCGGCATCGTTCGCATGGTCGACGACACGTCGAAGCTCACCGGCCCTGGAGTGGTGCTCGGCACGCCCTATTACATGAGCCCCGAACAGGCAGGAGCGCAGGCGCTGGATCGTCGCGCCGACATCTGGTCCTGCGGCGCGGTGCTCCACCACGCCCTCGTCGGTGAGCCGCCCTTTCAGGCGACAAGTTACGGCTTGCTGGTGATGGCGATTCTCCAGCAGCCTGCGCCACGGCTGAATGCGGTGCGGCCCGATCTGCCGCTGGGCCTCGCCGATGTTGTCGCTCGGGCGCTCGAAAAAGACCCTGCCCAGCGATTTCAGAGCGCGGCGGAGTTTCGGCGAGCGCTCCTCACCGCCCACCCTGCGGCGGTGTACTTTGGCACCGGTGCCGCGGCGACTTTCGCCAACAGTCCGAAGGTCGAACCGATCGCACCGACGTCGGTGAGTCCACCCGCCCTCAATCCGCCGGCCCCCGCCTATCCTCCGGAGCCTCGCGTCCCGACCCCGGCTCCGACGGCGCTGGCGCCGGCACCCCCCCGATCGTCCACTCGGTGGCTGCTGATCGCTCTCCTCGGCGCGGTGCCCATCTTGTTTGTGATGGGCGTCGCCTTGGCGTGGTTCATCGGTCGCCCCACCGAAACTGCGTCAGGTTCCGACGTGGTGACCGTGCCGGTTCTCTCGAACGTACCTGACGCATCTCCCGATGCGATCGCGCCAATGGAGCCGGTGGCCGCGGTGGAGCCGGTCGCGGCCATGGAGCCCAATCCACCGGCCGCCGACACCGAAACCCCAGCGGAGCCCGATGCTCCTGAACCTCGCGAGGAAGATCACGAGGCGAGGGGGCCCGGGCAAACCGCAGAGCGCATGGAGGGCCCGCGCGACGGGCCGTCCCTTGGTCCAGGAATGGGCGGATCCACGATACGGGAAACCGGACCGCGGCCGGGTGCACCGGGCATGCGCCGAACTCCCGCCGAGTTCGACCAGATCACCGCGATGGCCGGATGCGCCGCCCGTTGTGCGCGAGCTCAGGAGCGCTGCCTGCGCGAAAGCCCGTCACGACAGCTCGCTTGCGTCCGCGAAGGGGTCCAGTGCTTTCAGCAGTGCCGTTGAGCACGGTCAGTGAGCACGGTCATTGAGCACTGTTCAGCACGACGCGCCGGCCCGGCAAACAAGCCGAGAGACCGATCCGTAGGGGCGCCGGGACAGATCGGGAGCGGGTTGGGAGACTCGATCCTCAACGAAGTCGCCATATTGGGACCCCGAGAGTCGCACCATCCAGCGTTGCCGCGCGGCATATCCCGTAGTCCGCGCATCGACTTTTTGAAGGCCTGAACTTTTCAGGTGCGCTTAAGCCGATCTGGAGCTACCCCGAGGGGCGATGCTTCGGGTTCTGATTTTGCTTGGCATGCTCGCCCCTCTGTCGGTTGGCTGCAGCGACGACGCCGATGCCTGCGATGGGCTCGCGGAGGCCTTGGGCGCCGCCGGGTCCGGTGACACGGTAGAACTTCAAGCATGCACGGTGTCGGGCCAGTTCCAGGTGGGCCAGGGCGTCGCCCTGGTGGGGAGCGATGGGGCCACGCTAGCGTCGAACACCGGGGTTGGCCTCACCCTCGCCGAGGGCGCCACCGTGCGCGGGCTACGGATCGAAACGAGCGGCGACTTTGGAATACGCATCGCCGGGACGGCCACTGTCGACCAGGTCACGATGGTCGCGACCCGCGGCGAAGCCCTTCGGGTCGAGAGTGGGATTCCTACCATTCGCAACACCACGCTCACCGGACCGGTCACCGAGGCGAACGCGACATCGACCCCCGCCGACGCGACGATGACCGCGGTCCGAGGCTTGGTTCTCCTAAGCTCGGGCATGGCTGGTTCACCGGTCACGCTAGAAGAGGTGTCGGTCAGCGGGTTTGGTGAGTTCGGCGTGGTCGCGCAGGACAGCCACCTCGTCTGGAACGGTGGCTCGGCAAGCGGAAACCTCGGCACGGGGCTGATGGTCCGTGGCGGAAGCGCGAACCTGACGGGCGTCGAGCTCTGCGGAAGCTTTCAGGGCGTCCGGGCGATCCCGTCTTATGCAGGGGTGTTCGCCAGTGGCGCGGTCATCGAAACCCGAGACCTCCTCGTGTGCGATAACGAGGGCTACGGGCTCCTTCAGGACGATGCAACGACGATGCATTTCGACCTGATCTCCCGCGACAACAACGAAGCCGGCGTATGGGCCCAGCAGGGCGGCAGCATCGACCTCGACACGCAGTCGATGACCGGCGCCAGCGCCACGCTCCTGAGCGGCAATCGCTTGGGTGGCCTCGTGCTCGTCAACGTCAACCAGGCCAACGTGACCCAGGCTCGCTTCGAGATGACTCGAACCGCGCCCCGGATCGAGCCGGACCTCGGCGAGGTGCGGGTCGGCGACGGGATTCACGCGGTCCTTCCGACGGCGACGATGCTCCGCATCAACGAGGCGACGCTGATGGGCAACGAGCGCGCTGGCGTCCTCTTAAACCTCATGGATGGGCTCGCCCCGGACGGCGTATTCACCAACGTGACGGTGGACGGAACCGGGGCAGGTCTCGGAGTGATCGCTCAGTCGCCCACCGCGGTGATCCCTGGCGGGACCTGGGACATGACCATCGATCGGCGCGGTGCCACCGCCGCCAACGATTCGATGCTCACGGGGCCGATCGATGTCGTCGGAATCGTAGAGCCCATGTTTCTTCCGCGCCCGATGTAGCATGTTGCCGGTCGCGATGACTGGTCGGCGATGAAGCTCTCCCCTCTCGCCCCGCACTTCATCCGAGCGGCATCCATCTTTGGTGTCCTGGCTGCGTACGAAACGGTGGAGAAGAGCGAACAGATCTTTCCCGCTCCGGAGGTGTGGACCTGTGTCGACGTCGTGCACAGTACCGAGGTGACCCGACACCAGTTCGAACTCGTCGCGGCGAACGCCACCGTTCCCGAACACTGCGATAGCCCGAGCGTCCTCATCTGCGATGGCATTCAGATTCCCACGTATCGGTCCACCGTGTGCGGCCCCATCACTCCTGGGCCGGCGACGTTTTCGGCAGAGCTCATCGACAGCATCCTCTACCTGCGCGGCGCGAACCTCGGGTCCTCGGACACTTGGGCCGAACGCGACGAGGCTCGCCGAATGGCAACCCGGACGTTCGCGTTCATTCTCCTGGGCCTCTGCGTCACGGTATCGGGTCTCGCTGGCTTCTTCCGGCCGCGCCGGCTTCGGCCGAGTCGACTGTTTCGAATCGCCCCCCGCACCGCGAAGTCCTACCGAAGCATCCCGAGCGCGGCTGAGCTTGTGGACGGAGACCAGGCGACGCCGATCCTGTCGCCGCGGGTCACCGTCCGCCACGGCGAGCTCGAACCGGCCAGCTCAGAAGACCGACCTCGGATCGAAGGCACTTTCTCGTCCGACTTTCGTTCCGCCAACACCTTCGCCGCCACGCTCATCGGCCCAGGCTTGGTCAACGGACTCACCGTCACCCACGAAACGCCGATCGACCATCTCGATCGGATCGGGCTCGGCGGACGGACCTTCGTGGTGGACGCGGGCGCGGGGGTCCGCACCCTTCTTCGCTACCACGTCGGACCCGACAACACACCGGTGTTCATCCTCCGTGGTCGTCCCAAGATCTTTGCGCTCATCGTTCCGGCCGTCGCCGGAGGACTGATCGTGGCCCTCAGCATCGTCGTCAAAGCTATCTTCGTGTTCGCGAGCGCCTTGGGGGTCGCCGCGTTGCTCTGGGCCGCGTATCACCTACTCGGCCCAAGGCTGTACCTCATAAAGCGCCTCCGCCGACCGAGGGGCCCGCTGCGCGTGGAAGACCTTAACAACGGTTATCAAGTGCTCGACATCCAGGGTTCGGTGATCGAATCGTTCGGAGGTGCCCGAACCCCCGACGAAGAAGCCCTCCTCGCCGCCCTCCGCGCCGAAGCAGTCCACCTCGCGGCCAGCTCTGAGAATCCGGACGCTCGCTCGACGCGATAACGACCGCGTGCCAGGACTCGTGGTGTTCAGAGCCCCCATTGCCAACGCATGCCAACGCGGTTGTGCACACGCGTTCCCTTATGATCCACGATGGAGTCGTGCGCTGCGTTATTTGCACCTTTCTCTTCGCACTGCTCTCCGCCGGCTGCGGTTCGGCCGAGGGAGAGGCGTCAGCCTGCGTCCCAGGAACCCCGTCGAGCTGCATTGGGCCCTCGAGATGCCCTGGCGTTCAGATCTGCGAGCCTGAGGGCGAAAGCTTCGGGTCATGCCACTGCGCCGACGGAGGAGTTTCGTCGGAGGGTCCCGACGCGTCTCGGACGGACGCTTCCGATGGTGGCGCTTCGGACGGGGGCAGGCCTCCGGATGGTTCGGGAAACGTCGGGGGACCGCTTCGCGCGTTTCCAACTGCGGTTGGCGCCGCCGCGAACATTTCAGGAGGCCGCGGTGGAACGGTGTACCACGTGACCCAGCTAGGAGATTCAGGCCCGGGTTCCCTCCGCGACGCGGTGAGCGAATCCAATCGAACCGTCGTGTTCGACGTCTCGGGGGCGATCCAGCTAAGTTCGCGGCTCGCGGCTCGGGCCGACAACATCACTATCGCAGGGCAGACCGCCCCCGGAGTCGGCATCACCGTGGACGGCGATGCGTTCATGATCTTCGAGTCCGACAACTGGATCGTCCGGCATATCCGGTTCCGCGGATCCTATGCGGGCGAGAGTGTCCAGGACAGTTTTACCGCTCTCAATAGCTCACGGGTGTACCTCGACCACTGCTCGGTGAGCTTCGGCCTGGACGAAGCGGGAACGATGACCCAGAGCAGCGGGAGCATCTCGACGAGCGTCGGTCAGTCGACCATGGCCCACTGCCTGCTCGCAGAGAGCAAGACCGGTACGATTCTGAAGGGAGACGCGGGCTACACGTCGTACAGGAACCTCTATTATAACGTCGCGCATCGGTTTCCGAACATCGCGTCAAACGAAGGAAGCTCCTTCGATGTCCTCAACAACGTCGTCTGGAACTACAGCAACCGGCTGGTTCGCGCGAACGACGCGGTCGACATCGTGCACGTCGGAAACTACGCCGACATCGGCACGACGCGCATGCGGAACGACCGGATCAACCAGTACCAGTACCTCGGCATGGAGCCCCGGATCTACACCGCGGGAAACGTCATCGTCGCGGTCAACGAGCAAAGTCCGAACACTTACTCCGTAAGTGAGATGAACGCCGACAATCGACTGATGTGGTCGTTCTTTGACGGGACGCGGAGTCCGTTCGCGGAAGATCAGCGGCTGCCGGCGGAGTGGTTTGCGTCGTCCCAGCGCGCACTTCTCGGGGTGCCGCCGCCGATCGTCAGCGCCGAAGAGGCCCGCCGCATCGTCCTCGCCGATGTGGGAGCCAATCGACGCCTCGAGGCAGACGGCTCGATCACCGCAAACCAAGACGCGCACGATCGTGAGTGGATCGCAAACGTCGAGGCCGGAGTGTACGAACGAGCGATGAGCACCTCCGAGTACGCGGTGGCTCCGATACCTTTCGAGGAGCGGCCTTCAGATTTCGACACGGATCGCGACGGCATGCCCGACGTATGGGAGCGAGCCCAGGGATTCGATCCCGCAAGGGACGACCATGCGGAAGACGCCGACGGAGATGGCTACGAGAACCTTGAGGAATACCTCGGTCTCGTCGACCTCTAGCAGGTGGCTGCCGCCGGATCCGCAGCCAGATTCTTGCCGGATGCGGCTAGGGGAAATCTACGTCGAACATTGCGATGCCGCGCGCCGCGCGGACCGTGACGCCGACCGTGGTTGCCAACGGTCGATTCGTCCCCTCCACGCAAGCATGTCCTGCCGCGTTTCGAAGCGATGCCAAGGGGGGACCCTCCGCCGGCGGGCGAGCCCACCTTTCGGTGATCCCCGCACTGGCTATCGGAATCTCGACTTCGAGTGGATAGAAGTCCGCGCCCGTGATCTCCTCGGTTGTGCCGTCGGTGTAGTCGAGCTCCACGCGCAGTGGCAGGCAGAGCAGGAACGGATTGCTGAGCTCCGGCGCAAACGGAGGCGGCGCCACCGCGCTGATCCTCGTCGCCGCGATATCGGCCCGCGGTACGAACTGCGCGAATAGCGCACAGAGCCCTCCCGAACACCCTCGAACCGAGACGTCGCCCGACACATCCACACAAAACCGATTCGGCGACGCCACCCGGAGCCCCGAGGTTTGCCATGGGGTGCTCAAGGGCGCCTCGTAGATCGCACCGCCGGTCGTGAACCGGCCAAGGAGGACAAAGTCTCGGCACTCCCCCGTCCGGCGGTACTCCGGGTTGGGCGTGCCCGTCGTGGGTTCGAACGCCGCGACCCGGACCGAGCTTGGCGTCCCGAGCGCAAATACTTCTGTCGAGTATACGGCAGGCACCGCACTGACGACCGGCCCCGTATAGCGGAGCGTGACCGCCGTGGAACCTACTCCGACCGCTTGAACACGAAACGGGTACTGCGGGTCCCCCGTGGTCATCGTTTGTACGATCGCTGGGTCAGCAGAGCGAAAGTCGAGCCATCGCGGAACCGACTCCCCAGCATTGAGCGGCATGTCCATCCCGTCGTATGCGCGCACGCTGAACGAGGCTCGGGCCAACGCATGGAACCAGCCGACGCCGATGTCGATCGAGTCCGACGCGTTCAGCAAACGCACCTCCGCGGCGATGACTTCGACGGGGAGAGTGTAGGTGAGCGCATCCAGTCGAATCGCTACCACTCCCATGCCTGCCGCGACACCGATGAGGCTGTGTTCGCCGGGAGCGCAGTCTTCCGGCTCCCCGATCTCCACGAGGTCCGCGTTGGGCCCACCGATCGAGACGCGTCGAGCAAGAGACGGCACCGAATCCTCCGAACCGTCGGGGTGCCGCAGAACGATCTGGGCACACACCATAAAGCCCTGCACCACACGCAGGCGGTCTGGTCGTACGATCAGCGAGTCACCCGGCATGATCGGCACGTCCGGTGAATCGACATCGATCGTCGCATCTACGGTTCCATCGGGCGCCGCTGCATCGGCATCGGATACCGTCCCATCCCGCGCCGCGTCCAGCGATCCGTCAACACTCCCATCGATGGGATCGGCGCAACCAGAGCCGGAGCAAGGCTCTCCAGAGTTGCATCCCACTAAGAAAACTAGCGCGAAGGAGAGAAGCCTCATGACCACCGTGTTGCTGCACGCCAATCCGCGCTTCATTGACGAATCAGTCACTGACCGACGCGTCCGACCAGAAGCTCGCTCGGCGTGCCGAACGCTCGAGAGGATCGCACACGCAGCGATGCGGGCTGGAGCTGCTTCATCTTCCGTCGAGATTGTCGATTGAGCTTTCCTCGCCGGCCTGCACACTTTGGGCGAGGATCAGCGGGCTGAGAAGACCACCGGTTGGTCCACGATCACGACTCCCTCGGGAGTCGGAAAGCGCATTCGGCGCATCCCGCGAACCAGACACTCGCCGACGCTGGAGCTGCCGGTGGTGTTCCCGGCAATGGCGGACTGCACCACGTCGCCATCGACGCCGATCGTAAAGCGAACCCGAACCCGGCCTTCGATGTTCGGGTCACGCTGGAGCTCCTGCTCGTAGCAGAAGCGATAGCGTGCCGCATGCCGTCGAACGATCCGACGTACGATGTCGACATCGAGGGAGCCACGCACATTCGGTCGTGGAAATCGAATGCGCGGCTGGACCGGAGGCCGGGCGGGAGAGGTTCGTCCGAGGATGCCGACCCCCGCACTCGAGCGGTCCCGGGGAAGGGGGCGAAGGTCGACGAGGATCGCGAGGGCCCGTCGCACCGTGCGGGGAGGAGGGTCAAACGTGAGCTCCGCGATCGCGTCGGTCGAGTCCGCGGGCAGAAAGTAGAGGAGCGCGTCACGCATGGGGCGTAGCGCCTCAGGCGCCGGGCTCGCCTGCACCGGGGTTGCGGGCCCGTGCTCGCGCCCAAAGAGATGATCTTCCCACGCGCCGACGAACGCCTGCTGTTCTACGTCAGTCAAACCGATCGCGGTGAGCTCGTCTTCGATCATCCGAAGACCCACGTAGGCGGACTCGCCCGACCGAAGTCGCGCCGCGGTGCGTAGTTCCGTTCCGTCCTCGGGAAGGTTCAGCCGCTCGACGATCGTCCGCCCCCGCCGAGGGTGCCGCCGGATACGAAGGACGCTCTGTTGAGCATCGCCCGAGAGGACGAGTTCTTCCCCGTCCAACGCGACGGAGACGGGGGGAGCGATGATCTTCGTCGCCCGATAAAAGAGGTGGTCGTGAATCGCTTCGCCGAACTGCAGGCATGCGCCATCGGACGTCTCGTAGCTCTCGAGCTCCGCCACTTCGCAGAAGCCATCGGAGACTTCGGTGCACGGAGCTTCATCTGCCGCCGGGTAGGCGAGCCCGCTGCACTCGCCCGGGGCCGCCCGCACTTGAGACCAGACCACCGCATCGCGGGAAAGCTCGGCGAGGGGCCAGTGTTCCCGAACCTCACCGCCGGGGACTTCCACGCGTGCATCAAAGGTCACGCTTTCGGTTCCGTCGGCGAGATGTACATAGAGGACGGGCTTTCGAATCGAAGCAGCGCTATGGCTTATCTGAGGCATCCCGTTGGGCCGAGACCCCGGCCCGAAGCCCCAGGCGGAAGGGAGCGGCGGGGGAGGAAAGTGGCCCGGGCCGGTGACGTACGCCGCATCGTTGTCGGTGCGCGAGAGCGAGATCAGTCCCCATTCATGCACGTCGTACCTCGGCTCGGGTTCCTCCATCGCTTCGAGGGTCGCGGCAGACTCCGCCGTTTCCACGGGGTCGGTCGGCGAGTCTTCGCGATCGGAGGTGGACTCCGTGCCGCACCCCAACGCCCCCGCCCATCCTACAATGAGCAACGCGGGCGCCCATCCCCGCGCCGGCCAAGGGTCCCTCATTCGTCGATCCGGCGGCAGTGTTTTCGAGCGCCGCAGTGCTTTCGAGCGCCGCAGTGTTTTCGAGCAGAGCATCGGAGATTAGGACCGCCGCACTTCCAAAAGGTTCCCGCCGGAGCCGGGCCAGCTCCCTGTGGAACCGCGCGTCATCGGAATCATTGACGCCCGCCGATCGTGAAACGGCGAGAGCGGAGAGCCCTCGCCGTCTCGCCGCGTTAGCGGGCGAAGGTCACCAGGAGTTGGTGCACTCCACGTCGGAAACCGGGTTGTCCCAACAGAATCCGGTCGTGCCCGAGCGATGAATCCGGCCCGTGGCAAAGCGCTCCACGATGCCCGAGTTGGTGGTCCGACGCAGCAACCCGTCGAAGCGAGGCGACAGGCCCGATGTGGAGCGAGCGCAGTAGAGTTCGGGGAATGCACCGTTTCGCGGCCCGACCCCACACACGTCGGCGCGGCGGTCACCGTCGTAGTCCACCAGTGACAAAGACGAATAGAACATCGGAGCGTTGCTCCACCCGTTGGCGTTGCTCATGCCGGGCACGTCCAAGGTCGAGGTGTGATTGAAGATACCGTAGTAGGAAACGGAGACCCCACAATACACGCCAGAAGTGCCCCGTCCGCACACGTCGTCTCGACCGTCGCCGTTGATGTCACCAAAGGTGACGGAGGAGTAGTAGATGGGATTCGACCACCCGGTAGAGTTTCGGTACTGGCTGGTCCAGAGGCGCGCGGAGCCGAAGCTCCGATAGGCCCCATCGCGATAGAGCGAACACCAAATCCCCGCACTGCCTCGACCACAGATATCGCTAAACCCATCGCCGTTGATGTCGGGGTAGGCGAGGGTTTCGTAGTACTGCGCCTGATTCCAGCCGTTCGAGTCGCGAAACGACGTCTGCAGGGTGGGCGTGTTGACGAAACCATTGCCGGTGGAGTTCCGGTAGTAGCAATGGACGCCCGCGATCCCTCGACCGCACACCGCCGGTGCGCTCCCCGGGCCGACGATGTTGTGAAGCCGGGCAAACCCGATGGTCTTGTAGTACTCAGGCCGGTTCCACCCGTTGCGGTCGCTGAGCGCGGACTGCCATATCTGGGCCGGTCCGAAAGAGCTCCCGTTGCTGATGTGGCACACGATTCCATCGCGGGTTCGACCGCAGAGATCAGCTCGGCCGTCATCGGTGACGTCCACCACCTGGATCGTCGAGAGCACCGACGGGGAGTTGCTCGCGAACGCGGGCGCTTCCATGAATCCTTCAAACCACGTGTTGCCGAGCCGGCGAGCGCAGCCGTAGCTATTCCCGTATCGCCCGCAGAGGTCGGCAAATCCGTTGCCGTCGACGTCGCCCATCCGCACCGCGCTCCAGCCGTTCGAGCCCTGGCCAACGCTCCATCGGTTGTGTCCATTGGGGCCACCGTTGGTCTGGGAAGGCGGCGGCGCAGGCGGCGGCCCGCTCAAGGGCGCAGCCACCATGCCCACATCGCCCACATCGTCGACCTCCATGGCACATCCCGCCGCAAGGATCAGCGTCCCGCACACCATCCAGCCGCCCGTCATCCGTTCGCACATCTGTGTCGTTCGTCGCATCGCTCTCCTCCAGTGATAAAAAACTAGCGACGGACTTCGAGCTGGCCTACTCGCATCCCGGACGCGCGCTGGCGATGCACGCGTCGAAGCAATCGTTCGAGCCGAACTCACATTTCGGAACGCAAGACCAGATCGGTTCGATGATCACCAAAGTCGCTCTTGGAATTGATGACGCGAGGTTCGCCAGTTGATTTTTGCCCGCTATCACGAGGGACGACGGCGTCGTGTGCTCGAACCAGCGGGGGTCGGACGCGGCGCTCCCGTTGAGCGAAACCGGGCAGCCCGACGACCGCATGTCAAACGCTGCAGGCCGAAGGCTCAATAGTCAAAGGCGCATCCGACCCTGGACGCGAGCGCGCTTAGAACCGAAAGCCGGGCAATTCCGTGCAGTGCGACCGCCGCTCTCGGGGGAGTCGGGCGTCGCCACACTCTCGCTACGGACACACTTCGACGCCGCTCAAGGTGACCGTCGCGAACTGGTTCATCAACGAGTCGAAGAAGAGAAGAGTGTTTCCTCCGCCACGGATTTGAACAATCAGGCCGGGGATCCCGCCCCCCATAAACGGAATCAAGGGCGAGGTCCCCCCACCACTCAGCGTCGCCCCGGTGAAGGTGATCGCGCCCATCGCCCCGTCCCGGTCGAAAAACAAGAGCTGGTTGCCTGAACTCATCACCGCGTTGAGATAACCGCTGTTGGTGGCGGTAAACGACCCGCTCGCGGTCGCGCCTCCCCCCAGCGTCACCGTGGCCGTACTTCCGTTGAGCGCAGTAAACGTCAAGGTCGTACCGCCAGCGCTCACGCCGTTGAAGAACGTCATCCCAAACGTTCCCGCGGTTCCGCTGGTGGTCGGGCTCGTCGTCGTGCAGGCGCGGCACTGCCCAGATCGACAGACGAGGTCGGTGGCGCAGGCGTCTCCCGCGCAGCATGGTTCGCCCGCGCATCCACACGCGGCGGGACAACTCGTCATCGCGCCGTCGCACTGCTCGGGCAAGTCCCCCGCACACGACGCGGCGCGGCACATCGTTCCCGCGCTCGCCACCGCGTATTCGCACATCCCTCGGGCACAGCTCGGCATGCCTTCGCAGGCGGCCGCTCCGTCGCAGGCCATGCCGCAGGACCCGCAGTTGATCACCGTGTCGAGGGGGGTCTCGCATCCGTTTCCGAGATCGTCATCGCAGTCGCCCCACCCCGCCTCGCAGCTGCCGAGCGTACAGGTTCCGCCGGCACACGTCCCGGGCAGACGAGGCGCGCCGCAGGGCTGATCACAGCCTCCACAGTTGGCGAGGTCGGTGTTCGGATCGACGCAAGCGGCACCACACATCAGCGGCGAACCGCTGGGACACCGGGCTTCGCATCGCGCGTCGTTCCCCTCGTTCACGCAGAGCGAAGCCGCGCCGTCGCACGCTCGGTCACAGCGTCCGCAGGTCACCGCGCTGTAGAGGTTCGCTTCGCAACCGTTCGCCGGATCGCCATCGCAGTCCCCGGTCCCCGGGGTGCACGTCTGGCAGCCGCTCAGCCCCTCGTCCGCCATCCCGTCGCAGTCTTCGTCGGTCCCGTCGCACGTTTCGGTTGAGGGCGTGCAGCCATCCGGAGTCCCCGCATCGTCGACGGGCCGACAGCCGAGGATGGAGCACATCTCACCGCTTTCACACGCGCGGCCCGCCCCATATTCACATACTCCATCGACGCACTGCCCGGCTGCGCACGGCTGAACCAGAGGGCAGTCCGACAACGACACGCACGTCGGCAGTGGTTGGCAACGCCCATTGGCCCCACAGATATCGGTCCCCGAACACTCGTCCGCTTGCGAACAAGGAAGCCCTTCCGGCGACCCCTGCGCGCATGCAGTGAGCCCAGCAAAACCCACCAGAGCCACGAAACGAACCAACACCAACGTGAAGTCAACCACACAAACCCCGCCTTGGCACAGAAACCCCGAATCCCAACGTTCCTCAGGCTCACGACTCGGGCCCGGATCGTCCTCTGGCTAGAAACGCGTCGCCTTTCGTCGCCTGGCCGGCTTTCCTCCTCACTTCTCGCTCCACGCACCACACGCATGTCGCTCCGGGGCTCTGGGGGCGCTCGCCCAGACAACGAAGGTCTTGGTTTCCGCTACGGCATGCAGCGGTTCGTCTCTAGCCCGCATCGGGCTAGAACACGAGCCGGCAGGTGCCTGTCGTCTCGGCGGTGTTGTTCTCGGGTCGGCACTCGATGAGCGACGCGAGCGGCATATCGCCCGCGTCATTCACCACCACGCGAAACGTCACCGGGTCGGTGCTCCGCCGCCCTTCGAGCGAATACTGGATCATCAGCTGCTCGGCTTCGCCCGGGAGCAGGCGGCGGCCGGTGCGCACCTGGCCGAGGCGGACGAACGACCCGCCTTCTTCGACGTACACCGTTGCGGGAACCCCGGCCGGCGCGGCGGCCCAGCCTCCGTTCTGCTGGGATCAAAGCCGATCCAGCCGATATCGGGAACAAACGCCTCGTCCCAGGCATGGGTCTAGATATCGGCCTCCGCGCCTTCGACCCGGTCTTCG